>JAZOLX010000097.1:0-2605 GCA_045653485.1 Faecousia sp.
CCAACCACACTTAGAAACCAAAGGAGGAATCAAGTCCAGATGAAACTTGACACTAGTAGTTTAGCACACACGAAGTGGGAATGCAAATATCATATCGTATTCGCACCCAAATTTCGTCGACAGATTATCTACGGAAAGATAAAGATGGATATAGGACAAATGCTAAGAAAACTATGCCAATATAAAGGCATAGAAATCATCGAAGCAGAGGCGTGCAAAGATCATATCCATATGCTCGTATCAATCCCACCCAAATACAGCATAGCACAGATAATGGGATACTTAAAAGGGAAGAGCAGTTTAATGATTTTCGAGAAATACGCCAACCTCAAGTACAAGTATGGCAACCGGCATTTCTGGTGCCGGGGATATTATGTGAGTACAGTCGGAAGGAATAAGAAGGCGATACAGGAATATATCCAAAATCAGTTACAGGAAGATTATTCCGACGACCAAATGAGTATCAAGGAGTATGTCGACCCGTTCACGGGTCAGCCAGTACAAGGGGGCAAATAAACAAAAGCCCCTTTAGGGGCAGCCCGTAAAAGTCGTGCGGTTGGCAGACTATTCGACGAGCCTATAGGCCCAGCCGAGGGCATGCCCCAAGGGGGCTAGTGCATACCACCGGCACGGCCGGTGGTTATGATTTTACAGGTGCAGCTTCGCCTTTGAAGTGAGCCGGTTTTTTATAGCAATTATTTCAGAAGAGTCTTCTTCTTTTCTTCAAATTCTTCGATTGTAATGACGCCGGAATCCAGCAGAGCCTTATATTCCTTCAAAATGGCGATGTTTTTCATTTCATCGTTAGCAAAAGAAGGTGCGGGAGCCGGAGCCGGAGCTGGAGCGGGTGCCGGAACTTTAGCAGTAGAGGGAACATACACAGGAGCGGGAGCAGCAGGTGTGGTCTTTACAGACAAGGCATTCGTCTTTATCTGACCGCAGACACAGGAGGAAACATAGGTTGCATTGAAACGGCCGCAAGAGCATCTCCAGTGATTTGCAGGAGTAGATGCTGTAGAATTTATGTACGATCTCGTTCCATAAGGAGAATCCGGAGAACGGTAATCGGAGCGGATGATGGACTCAGTTTCCGTATAGGTAATTGCGGGTCTGCAAGCAACAACGATGATTCCAATCCAGCTAAGCCAAAAACCCCAAGCGAAGCCACCATCACGACCTTTGCTTTGGTTGATTGACTGCGTAATTGCACCAAAAATACAGGCTTGGATAATGCTGACAATAATTGCAATCCAAAAATAGGTGCCAAGACCGCTGGAATAACTGCCGTAATAATAAAGGTTTTGCATTGCTGTTACCTCTTTTCTTTGTTTGATAATAAAATTATATCTTCGTTAAAACTTTATGTCAAGAAAAAGATAACAGCAATATTTTACGCCTTATTAAACATGACCTTTTCGCTGTTAAAGAGCTTAGACAGGACATATACCATTACTACCATAAAAACAACATTTGCGCCGCAGGTAATCAGCATATCGCTGGCTGCATATTCCATAGCAAAGAGGTCCTTTAAGCCCAATGCAGTGCCGAGAATGGGAACACATCTCCAGGCAAAGCTGTTAAAGGAAATGGGGAACTGGACCAACATGCTGCCCATCATGGACATGGCAATAATTACGGAGGAATAGGAAGTAGCTTCCTTTACAGATTTGGACAAGGCGGAAACGACAGAGATCATAGAAATGGTCATTAGCACGGTGGAAACGATTAGCAGCAGTAACCATGCGTATTCGGATACGCTATAACTGGGCATGAAGCCACCGAGTTCCTCAGGAATCATGTTACGCATACCAAGGAGCATGCCGATAAAGCTGGATACACCGCCCAGTGTGGCAAAAAAGCTCAGACTGATGATTTTGCTCACAGCAATGGCAGTTCTGCTGATGGGGGTCACAAGCAGAGTGGCAAATGTGCCGCGTTCCTTTTCACCGGCAATGGACTCCGGTGCCAGAGCTGCACAGCTGGCAAACAGCATGGAAATAACAATAGCGGGCAGGAATGCGAGAAGCATAGAAGAACCGGTTGACAGATCGGAATTTTCCACACCGCGATTTACATCCAGAACGTTAAAAATGGAGGTTTCCAGTTGCTCGGTTGCGTCCAAGAACAAATCGTATGCCAAATTAGAAGTGGTGGAATCGTAATTGTAATATACTTCAATGTTGGGCACAGTTTCGCTTTTAGTAGCGGCGAAAACCTGCCGGTCGAAGTCTGCAGGGAATAGGACAACAAGATCAGCTTCCTTATTTGCAACGCTGTCCTTTGCGGCTTCCACATCATCGGTTTCCATAACGGAGAAGTTCATGGCGTCGAAAAAAGCCTCATAGGATTCAGGTGCGTTTTGTACATAGCACTGGAAAGTGTAATCCTCGTCAACAGTATATGCGTCTGTGAGACTTTTGCCCATAAGAGTGTAAAGACCGTACATCAGCAGGGCAGGGAGCAGAATAACGGTGAAAATCATTCGGCGGTCTTTAATAAACCGGTTAAATTCTTTCTTTACAATGGTCCAAATCGTCTTATGCATTTGCGGCATCTCCTTTGATGGCGGTGTGGATCTGGAAGAATTTGTCTTCCAGTGAAGATT
>JAZOLX010000098.1:0-6649 GCA_045653485.1 Faecousia sp.
CTCCTAAGGCTTATCGTTACGCAATCCCCACTGAGTACTATGAGAACGACTCCATCCGTCGTTACGGCTTCCACGGCACCTCCCACAAGTACGTGGCTCGCCGCACTGCTGCTCTGGTTGGCAAGACCGAGTTCAAGATGGTTAACTGCCACCTGGGCAACGGCTCTTCCATGTCCGCTGTTAAGGACGGCAAGTGCCAGGATACCACCATGGGTCTGACTCCTCTGGCTGGTGTTCCCATGGGTACCCGCTCCGGCGATATCGACGCAGCTGTTGTTCAGTTCCTGTGCAACAAGTATGGCTACAGCGTTGACGAGTGCCTGAACATCCTGAACAAGAAGTCCGGTATGCTGGCTATGTCCGGCGTTTCCTCCGACTTCCGTGATCTGGAAGACGGCGCTAAGGCTGGCAATGAAGACTGCGCACTGGCTCGCGCAAAGTTCTGCTACGAAGTTGCTAAGTATGTCGGCGCTTACGCTGCTGCTCTGAACGGCATCGACGTTCTGACCTTCACCGCTGGTGTTGGCGAGAACGACTGCGCTGTCCGCACTGACGTCTGTGAGTACCTGGGCTTCCTGGGTGTTAAGATCGATCCCGAGCTGAACAAGAAGCGCGGCAAGGAAATGATGATCTCCACTCCCGACTCCAAGGTTCAGGTTTGGGTTGTTCCCACCAACGAAGAGCTGATGATCGCTCAGGATACCGCTGAGCTGGTCAATGCTGCCAAGTAATTTAGATTTAGGCAAGGAGCCGCCGCGTTTGCGGCGGCTCCTTCTGGCTTAATAGGTATGTTTATGAAGAAAGTGCAAACATATAAGCTGCTTTATGGCGCTTCTGTACTGATGATACTTGGCTTCTGCATCCATGTAACTGTGGATTATTGTCAGTACTCCACCACTTTGAACTCTGCACCTTTCACGGTGTGGATATTGGTGGATTCGCTGATATGGCTGGTTCCTGCAGCTTTGGCATTTGCTGTAGGGTATATTGCAAGGAAAAGAAAAATTAGTAAGGAGAAAGCATAATGACCACAGCATCTGAAAGATTTTTGAAATATGTGACTTTTGACACAAAGTCCAATGAATTCTCCGAAACCTGTCCTTCTACTGACAAGCAGAAGGTTTTTGGCGCTTATTTGGTTGAAGAAATGAAAGAACTGGGTATACAGGATGCCTATATGGATGAAAATGGATATGTTTATGGCTCCGTTCCCGGCGATCCTCGGCTGCCTACGATTGGATTGATCGCTCACATGGATACATCTCCCGATGCCTCCGGTGCGGACATCAAAGCAAAGACCGTCCTTTATGAAGGCGGCGATATCTGCCTGAATGAAGAAAAGGATATCTGGCTGCGCCTCAAGGATTATCCCAACTTGGCAAACCATGTAGGTAAACACTTGATCGTTACCGACGGCACCACACTGCTGGGCGCGGACGATAAGGCAGGTATTGCCGAGATCATGACCGCTGCCGAGTACTTCCTCACTGCCCGGATCAACCACGCACCCCTGCGCATTGGCTTTACCCCCGATGAAGAGATTGGACGTGGCGCGGATCTTTTCAATGTAAAGGATTTTGGCGCGGACTATGCCTATACCGCTGATGGCGGCCCGGTAGGGGAGATTGAGTTTGAGAACTTCAATGCCGCTTCTGCCAAGGTGGAGATCGCAGGCCGTAACATCCATCCCGGTTCCGCAAAGAATAAGATGATCAACTCCCAGTTGATCGCTATGGAATTTAACGGCCTTCTGCCCGCCCATCAGCGCCCGGAAAGCACCGAAGGCTACGAAGGCTTCATCCACCTGACCGACATGGAGGGTGAAGTGGAGAAGAGTACTCTGCGTTATATCATCCGTGACCACGATATGGAAAAGTTCCAGGCTAAGAAGGCCATTATGGAGACCGCAGCCGCTTTTATTAATCAGAAGTACGGTGAAGGTACGGTCGCGCTGAACATCCGCGACAGCTATTTTAATATGCGCGAGAAGATCGAGCCGTGCATGTATGTGGTAGAGCGGGCCATGAAGGCAATGAAGAATGTGGGTATGGAGCCTGTGGCGGTTCCCATCCGTGGTGGTACCGACGGCGCACGGCTGTCCTACATGGGTCTGCCTTGTCCCAACCTCTGCACCGGCGGTGAAAACTACCACGGCCGCTTTGAGTACATTCCTGTTGAGGATATGGATCTTTGCACCCGTATGCTGGTGGAAATTCTGACAACAATTTAAATGGAAGAACAGACCGGGTAAAACCGGTCTGTTTTTTGTTGACAACTCTGTTCTAATGTGTTAGAATAATTGTACTAACAGATTAGAATAAAGGAGGGCGTAAGATGGAGACACCGAAGATCTTTGAAAGTGAGTACCGATTCTGCTTGATTTTGTGGGAACATGAACCTATCAAGAGCGCGGAATTGGCAAAACTATGTAAAGAAAAACTGGGATGGTCCAAGACTACCACCTATACGGTAATCAAGCGACTTGCTGACCGTGGTGTGCTGAAAAGTGAAAATACCATCGTAACCTCACTGATCTCTAAAGAGGAAGCGCAGCGCAGTGAGTTGGATGAGCTGATGGAGAAGAAGTTTGAAGGTTCTCTGCCTGCTTTTATCGCAGCCTTTGCCCATAGACAAAAGCTGTCAGATAAAGAGATTGAAGAGATCAGGCGTATCATTGGTCAGTAAGGAGGATGCACTATGGATGCTGCATTTTTAAAGCTGATCGAACTCAGCATCAGCGGAAGCCTGTTTGTTTTGGCGGTGGTGCTGCTGCGTCTGATCTTTCGAAAAGCGCCCAAGTGGGTATTCTGCCTGCTGTGGGGAATGGTGGCACTGCGTCTGATTTTGCCGGTTTCCATTGAAAGCAGTTTCTCCCTCATCCCGAACAATGTGTCCGAAAAGCAGATCGCTTCTCAAATGGCGCAAAGCTATGTTGGGGATGTGACCTATATCCATGAAGGTGCTGAGAACTACCAGGCAGCAGTGAAAGCGGGTCGTAAACCGATTCAATCCGGTAACACAACCTATGTGGTCACACAAAAGGACACTCTGGAAGAACCGCAAACTGTAAAAACTGCAGTATTGCCGGTGCTGAGCCGAGTATGGATTGCGGGCGTGACAGTTATGCTTGCTTATGTCCTGTTAAGCTATCTGGCGCTGCATAGAAAAGTTTCTACAGCCACCCTTTTGGCAAAAAATATCAAGCAATCTGAATGTGTGGATTCTCCCTTTGTGTTGGGCCTTCTCCGGCCTGTGATCTATCTACCCTATGGAATTGATGATGCAGACAGGGAAAATGTCATTGCCCATGAAATGGCCCACATTCAGCGCAAAGACCATTGGTGGAAGCCGATCGGTTTTTTGATCCTGTCTGTCCACTGGTTCAACCCGGTGATGTGGCTGGCATACATTCTGCTGTGCCGGGATATTGAAGGGGCCTGTGATGAAAAGGTCATTCAAAAACTGGACATGGAAGGAATCCGAGCCTATTCCACAGCACTGCTCAATTGCAGTGTCCACCGGCGCAGCATTGGGGCTTGTCCCTTGGCCTTTGGTGAAGTGGGCGTAAAAGAGCGGATCAAGCGGGTGATGTGCTATAAGAAGCCGGCTTTTTGGATCGTACTGCTGGCGCTGACCGCTTCAATCTTGGCATCGGTATTGATGCTGACCAGTCCCAAAGAAGACGAACAGCTTTTGATGGGTGCTTATTACCGGGCCACTGAACTACTGTACACCAATAAGCAGGAGGGAACCCAGGTGTATTCCCGTTTTTGCATTACTGCCGATTACCGGCTAATGGTGCAAAAGCAAGGACAAGATTCGTGGCTTCTCAATCAGAAGATGGAGCGATACCCGCTGACCGCGGAGGAATTGCGCCAAATTACCCAATATGACAACGGTTGGCATAGTTCCTATAGGATCACCGAGATCCGGGATGCCTATATTCTTCCGGTGGAGAATAACTACTTCTATCTGGCGGTGAAAACAAAGTCAGGTGACACATTGCTTGGCTTTGGAGGAGTGGACCCAACAGGAAATCCCGGTGATTACAGCCTTCGCTATCTATACCGGCTGGAACCAGAATTTACTCCCGGTGAAGTTGATTTGGATTTCATCGCCCAATCGCTGTTGCCGGAAGCAGGAATCGTCAATATTATTGATGTTTGGGAATCGGAGGAGAATCCCGGCTTTATGGTAGCGGGATTGGTCTCCGGATATCAATATAATGCTGCCGGTGACTATGATGACATGGGATTTGCAGTGTTTCAAACAGACGGCACAGGTTACCGGCTGCTGAACTGTAAGATGTATGAAAATGTTCTCTACAAGGAAAACAGCATCTTTGTCTGTCCGGATCCGGTGGTGCTTTCTCTGGTCGGAGAGTTTGATGCACATGCGACCTATGATTTGATTCTAAGTTGTAATGAGAAATTGGATAAGATCCAGCGGGAGTATTACCGGGGCGATCGTTTGATACACAGCATTGCGTCTGTGCAGATGGGAAGTTCTTCCATGCACCTATTTCGATGGGATGCAGCACCGAAGGCGGACACTGTGACCCAGATGTTCTTGGATAAGGACGGAAAAGAACTGCCCATAAAGACAACGGAAGAAACGATACTGGAACTGATTGATCAGATTGCTTTGAATCCTGCTATGGCCGCAAGCTCCAATCCCTATGACTATATCAAAGCCGGACAGGAACTGTTTGATCAGATTCTTTCTTACGGCGATGTGGCTGTGAGTTGTATGGTGAGCCATTTACGCAGTACGCAGAATGACGGGCTCAGGGAATACATCATGGCTGCTGCTTGCGCGGAATTCACGGGAGTTGGGAAAGATAAGGATGCTGCCCCATGGTTTAGCGGAAAGTCTTGGCTGAATCTGTACGACGGTGGCAGCAACAGTACAGTGATTGGAACTCCGGAAGATGAAACAGGTTCCATGCAGGTGGACAGCCTTCTGGGAGTTGATTGTGTTTGGGTAAAGATCGTAGCTGTAGAAGATCATCCAAACAAGTACGGTGCTCATCGTTATAGCTACCGCTTCTATTATCACGGTGATGGCAAGAAATACGATACCCGTGAGCAGGAACAGTATCTGCTGGAGATCCATAGCTGTCTGGAATACCGAATGGAAGATTTTGATGATGACGGGATTGTAGAACTGTTTGTTCATACAGATGCAGAAGACATGCCCTATGAGTTGTATGATCTTGACGGTACGCAGATCGTTGTAGAAAAGTTCTCTCTTGTTCCGGATGTGGTCATGGACTATAATCTGTTGTTGGATGCGGATAATTACTATCTGTACGAAGAGCGGTGGGCATGGTTTTTCAAAGATCCTGCTACTTATGTGGCGGAGGTAGCAAAGCAGCCGAAAGATCAACTGTACTTCATCTGCCCCAGTGGTATCATTCCGGCCTACACAGATGTAGACCTTATCGAAAATGCCATCGAGCGGCTGCAGACATTGGCCAAAAGTGAGCCGACAGCTTATGAAAAAGAGATCATCTATAAGCTACTGACAACCATAGAACTAACATATACCCAAAGATTATCGCCGGAACTGGTGGACTATCAGGCTCTGTTTGAAAAATGGGACTTCCCTTATGAAGGTTCTACCGAGGAGCGGAACTGCTATGAACAGATGAGTACGCTGTTTGATGCAGATCCGGTGGGATTTCTGCAGGGTATGGCATCGGTGGATGATACCGACTTCAAGAAAGATATCCGCCAGGTAGCAACATGGCTTGCAAAAGAGAATTTCTTATACGATGCTGAGGCCTTTACAAAGGTACTGGGATGGCTGAAAGAAAGTGCTGCTGATGAGCGGGAAAAGGACATAGCTGGCTGGTTTTCTGATGAATTTGCAGCACCTTCCCTAAAGGCGGACGCACTGCTGTCTGGAGATTCACAACAGCTTTGGGATGCTTTTTGCTATGATCCGACGCAAGTGCTGTATAATCTGAGCAGTGTTAAAACAGAGGCATTGAAGAGATTGGGCCAGATGCTTTGGGCAGACGAAACCCCAAGTCAAAAGCTTATGGATAAAGGATACAGAGCAGTTAACAATCTGCTTACTACGAAGCCTACAGGCGCATTGAAGGATGTGGCATACAAATTCTTGCTTCAGTTGGAATGGTATGGCGGGTATGAGGATCTATTCACAGAGGGACAGGGCTTTGACTATCAAAGACTGTTTGATAAGTGGACTTATTCCGATGGCGCTTTGGCCACTTCCTGTAATAATCAAATGTTTAAGGCATTTGAAGCAGATCCAAAAGGTTTTATGATTGCAATTACCCAATGGAACCAGACCGCACAGGAGGGCAGAAACATGGAGATCATTGCACAACACTTTGCTTATCAGTATCAAGCGAACGTAGGCTACTTAGAAACCTTGCATT
This sequence comes from Faecousia sp., assembly GCA_045653485.1. Classification (GTDB taxonomy): domain Bacteria; phylum Bacillota; class Clostridia; order Oscillospirales; family Oscillospiraceae; genus Faecousia. Next base: position 6,410 of record JAZOLX010000098.1, read on the forward strand.
CATTGCTGACAAATCCGGATACAGCAGAAGCTGCAAAGCTGTTTATCGAAACAAGTGAGAAACTTACAAGTGAATAAACGATAAAAGACCCGGGACGAAATGAACAGAACCAGTAAAAACGGACAATAGACAAAATCCCCCCTGATGTAGGATAATAACATCAGGGGGGATTTAATATGAGCAAACGAAAATACACAAAGGTACAAGCGTTATTTCCGGTAATAGAGCAGATGCTGGAAG
>JAZOLX010000099.1:0-38399 GCA_045653485.1 Faecousia sp.
CCTTCAGCTCCACAGCGGGCATGATATTTTCCATAGCCTGCTGGAACACCTCCAGGCCGTTCTTGCCGCTCTTCTCTTCGACAATCTCAAATGCACCATAGACGACCTTCTGAGCAACACCCTTCTTGCCGTCGAGCATGATGCTGTTTACGAGCTTCGTAACCAGAACGGAGTTATACTGAGGATCCGGAAGAACCTCTCTCTTGGGAACATTACCTCTTCTGGGCACTTTGCTTCCCTCCTTCATATAAAAAATGATTTCATCGGTACTCGAAAGTAAATACCTTTCGTTGTGCTTGCCAGAGGTTTGTGGGCAGCTTCATGAGATGCCTTTATATAAAAAACCTACATGGCAAGGCGTAGCCTTGCGAACGGGCTTGGAATAAGTCAATTTTTTGCGTCAGGATAAGATCTTACTTCTTACCTGCCTTGGGACGCTTTGCACCATACTTGGAGCGGGACTGCATACGGCCCTGAACACCCTGAGTATCCAAGGTACCACGGATGATGTGGTAACGAACACCGGGAAGGTCCTTTACACGACCGCCGCGGATCAGCACCACAGAGTGCTCCTGCAGGTTGTGACCGACACCAGGAATGTAAGCGGAAACTTCCATACCGTTGGTCAGACGCACACGGGCGATCTTACGCAGTGCGGAGTTAGGCTTCTTGGGGCTGGTGGTACGAACAGCAGTACATACGCCACGCTTCTGGGGGGAAGGCAGGCTGGTAGCCTTGTTCTCCAGGGTGTTCAGACCTCTCTGCAGAGCAGGTGCGGTGGACTTGTAGGTAGCCTGCTTACGGCCACTTCTCACGAGCTGATTAAAAGTAGGCATCTAAGTTCTCCTTTCTTTGATTCTCGCTTATCGCGGTTTTATATATTCCACGGGATTTCCCGATAGAATCAATCTACAGCGGCAGCAGCCGCGGCGCCGACCTCTATACCGCATGCTTTGCCCAGATCCAACATACTTGGGACCCAGGCACATTCAATATGGTATTGTCGGCACATCAACGCGATGGGTTCGGTGATGGCAGGATCGGCGTTTCCCGCCAGATACACCCGGCTGGCACGGCCCCTCTCCAGCGCCTTTCGCAGCTGCTTGGAACCAACTACCATCTTATGCCCAGTGATCTCAGACAGAATACTTCGATCTTCGGTCGATTCAAAATTGTGAGTTTCCATACGAGATAATATTATACGCAGTTTTCCAAAAAAGTCAACAAATTTTCAAGAATTTTTTCTATGTTTTACACAGTTTTTTTGTGAGCGGAGCAGCCGTTTCCCTGCTGCTCCGCGCAGCTTAATCCAACTCTTCCACCTTGGAAATATAGGCACTTTCTCTGGGGTCTGCCGTACTGGCTTCCTGCTGGTAGCGGCCAACTACCTTGGTTGCCAGATCTACCGGCAGCAGCGTTCCCGCACCAGCCACACAGCCGCCGGGACAGGCCATACCCTCCAGCAGATAGCCATTGTATTTACCGGCCTTAGCCAAAGTCATCAGCTTGCGGCATTCCCGCAGGCCTTCCGCACGGGCGGTCTTGACTTCTACATCGGGGTTGGTCTGGTGGATGATCTTCTCTACAGCACCTGCAACACCGCCGGAAACCGCAAAGCCACGGCCTGCAGCAGTGCCCTCATTGAGCACATCGCTGTCCTCCAGGGTCTCAAAATCGATTTCCTTGGCTTGGAACATGCCCTGTAGCTCTTCAAAGGTCAGCACGAAATCCACATCGGAACGGATATCGGCACGGATGGCCTCCAGCTTTTTAGCGGCACAGGGACCTACAAAAACCACCTTGCAGTCGGGATATTGCTTCTTCATCAACCGGGCAGTAAAGACCATGGGAGTCAGGGTCATGGAAATTTTATCCGTTTCACCGGGGAACAGCTTATAGATCATGGAGTGCCATGCGGGGCAGCAGGAAGTTGCCATGTAGTTCTGCTGGGCCGGAACTTTCTCCAAAAAGTCCTTTGCTTCCTCGATGGTACACAGGTCCGCGCCAACAGCCACTTCCGTCACTCTGGCAAAGCCCAACTTCTTCATAGCGGTAACAAACTTACCGGGAGTAGAATGCTTACCAAACTGGCCTACAAAGGCAGGTGCCAGAATGGCAATCACCTTGTCACCCTTTAAAATAGATTGTATCACTTGAAAGATCTGGCCCTTGTCAACGATCGCACCAAAGGGACAGCTGACCAGACACTGGCCGCAGGCAACGCACTTATCCTGATTGATCGTAGCACGGCCGTGCTCGTCGGATACGATGGCATCCATGCCGCAGGCAGCGGCGCAGGGACGCTCCAGATGTACGATAGCATTATAAGGGCAAGCCTTGGCACATTTGCCACAACGAATACACTTATCCAGATCGATCCAAGAACGGTTGTTCTTAAAAGAAATAGCATCCTTGGGGCAAACCTTCTGGCAGGAAGCTGCCAGACAGTTCTGACAGTAGTTACTGACCTTGTACTGGTTTGTAGGACAGGCATGGCAGGCGTAGGGGATGATATTAACCAGCGGCGGTTCATAATACTGCTCCGCCACCGCAGCTGCATCCATGCCGTCGGTCATCAAACTGCGGGTCTGAATTGGGCGGATACCCAGACCCATAGCAAGACGCACCCGTTCACCTGCAATGGCCCGCTCCAGAAAAACAGATTCTCTATGTAGTGGCTGGTCACCGGGAACAATGATATAAGGCAGGTCTTCGGCATGGGTATAGTCACCGCCGTTGTAGGCCATTCTGGCCACTTCTGTAAACACATTTTTACGAATATCCGTAATCAAAGAGGGAATTCCACGCATAGCGCAAACCTCCAGTATTCTAATTTATGTCTATTATATCATCCACAAAAAAATAGTCAAGGGTTGCATATTTGAATCATTTTCCATAAAAACAGCAGGATGCCCTGCATCCTGCTGTTCTGTTTATCCAATTTTGATGATTCTTCCGTCTTTCCGTTCTCTGGGAGCCGGAATATCCTCCGGATATCCAATAATGCAATTTCCCACGCCACGCAATGTATCAGGAAGTCCCCACTTTTTCAGCAGTGTCTTTCCCTCTTCGCTGTCAAACATCTCTCTGGCCCGGTGGATCCAACAGCTTCCCAAGCCTACCGCATGAGCAGCATTCATCAAATTGCCCATAACCAAGCTGGCATCCTCCACCCATGTATACCGTTCAGGATCAGCCAGAACGACCACTACACAGGGCGCACCATAAAAGGGGTCCGAATCCGCTCCCATGACAGCAGCGTTCATCCTAGAGAGCTGATCTCTCGTTTCTTTATCTGTGACCGCCACCATTACACTGACTTGACTATTCATGCCGCTGGGGGCAAAAACACCAGCCTCCAACACCCGGTTCAACAGTTCATCCGGTACCTGTCGCTGGGAATATTTGCGGACACTTCGCCGCTGTAGAAGATTTTGCATTGCATCCATTGTTTTGACCTCCTTTTTTGTTTATTATAATAAATAAAGTGCAAAAAATAAAGAGTCTAACTCTATGAAATTTTCTGATTGATTTTTTGCAACATGTCATGTATAATACGTTGAGTCATCCACCGAAGGATGATCAGCAGACCCGGGTGTGGCCCAGTTGGTAGGGCGCCTGGTTTGGGACCAGGATGCCGCGAGTTCGAGTCTCGCCACTCGGACCAAATAAGCAGAAATGGCTTTATGCCGTTTCTGCTTATTTCTTTTTTGAGAGGAGTGAGACTCGAAAGATCAAATTGCAATATGCCGGTGGCATATTGCTGCCACCAGTTCAAAAACTGGTGGCTACCGCTATCTGCGCCATTCGGCGCAGATGCAAACGAGTCTCGCTACCGGGTCTTTTATTCTAAATTGAATCGTTGTATATTATCACTTTGATAGCAGAAACTAGCCAAAAGGAGTGATGAACATGGATGGAAAAGAACTTGTAAAACAGACATTAGACCAAATCCCACAGGCAAATTCTAATGCAAAGCAGATCGTCGGTCTTGTGAAAGAAGGCGGCAGGATCACCGGCTATCAACTTTCCGACAATTCCATTGTAGAAAAACAGCAGGCAGTAGATATGGCCAAGCAGGGCCAGATCGCAGGTGTTGGCATCGCCCACCGTGGGGATACGGAGTACCTCAAATCCGTCCCCGACGGCAGCGAAAACAACAACCTCGGAAATCTCCCTTCCGTTTCTCCCGAAAACCAAGGATAAAATATTGACCGACAGTGTTCATGCATACACTGTCGGTCTTACTGTTAACAGATATCTTTATGATAGGTGCAAATAGCTTTGGTAGTCGGCACACGGAAGCTGTTCCATTTCAAGACATTCTACCTTCTTGCCCATCAGGTGATAATACTTCGATTTTTCCATAGGTACATCCCGGAATCCCACCGCTTTGTAGCAGCGGTATGCGCCCGGGTTGTTCTCCAAAACACCCAGTGTGACCTTCTTTACTTTCAGAATATCAAAAGCATACCGCAATGCCAACTGTAGCATCTGCTTTCCATACCCTTTTCCCCGCAAAGAATCATCTACGATCACAAAGCTGAATCGTAGGATCGTCTTCTCTTCATCGATAAAGCGCATAGTCAGATGTCCCACAATTTTGTTTTCGCAGAATGCGGTCATAGGGTAAAAATTGTCGGATTCTGTACAATCTCCATTACAAACGAAATACTTGTGATTCATATCCGCCGGGGTAATTGGATAATCCGGATAGCGGTCTGAGGCCCACTTGCGGAATGTATCCTCATCCCTGACCCACGAAAGGATCACATCTGCATCACTCGGTTTGTAAGGTCTTAGTCTTAAGTTCATTTTGTTACCTCATAGGGCCAATCGATAATGCCTCCGAATTCCCGGATATTGGTATACCCCAATTCCACTAAGGCTTCTGCTGCCAGCTTACTGCGCCGTCCACTGCGGCAGTAAACGAGGATCAGCTGATTTTTGTCGGTCAGCACTTCTTCTGCTTTCTCTTTGATCTGGGTATCGGGAATCAGAATCGCACCGGGAATGTGTCCTTGATCGTACTCATCCCGGGTCCGCACATCGAGAATAACGTAATCCTTCTCGCTGTCCATGATTTGTTTCGCTTCCTGTGCCGTAATATTCACATATACCGCCTCCCGGTTGTTTTCTTTATCCTGCCCGCAGGCGGCAAGCAACCCCACTGCCAAAAGGAGTAGCAACAAAACTTTTTTCATTCGCCGCTCCTTTCTATGCATTCATGTAGTATTCGTCGGCCGGATGTATAGCCAATATTCACTTCCCGGTAGAGGCTTTCGTAAAATGCCGCCGCAATCCCACGCCTCTGCTGCGCAAGCTCCGCTCCTTTGGCAGTATAAAACTTATCGTACAGCTTTTCCAGTTTGAATTTATACTCCCGGAAGAATGAGGGTGCCTCTTCTTGACTGCCATCGCTGATGGTCCCATCCGGCAGAACATGATAAATCGGCTCCACCACATTCCCCTTATACATCAATGTGCGGGCAATGCCCAAAGCACCGGTTACATCCAGCTTGTCTGCATCGAATAAAATCTTTGCCTCCACACTTTCCGGCTGCATAGATTTACGAAATCTGTGGGTCTGAATGCTGCTTTTGACTTTTCGGGAGAACATCTCATCAAAACCATTTTCCGTCAAAAAACGAAAAGCCTTCTCCCCTCCCACCATGGCATGGCACAGCACGGGATTTTCAAATTGCTCCTTCCGACCAATATCGTGAAGCAGACATGCCGTGATCAGCACATCGTAGTCCACCCCGGTTTCCCCTCTGGCAATCTCCAGCGCATTATATAGCACCCGGTAAATATGCTCCTTGTCATGGGCACTGTCTTCCATGCAGGAGAGCATGTAATTTTCAATCCGTTTATACGATTCTTTCGTCATAGATTCCATCCCCTTATGAACTTCCGGATGACCTTATTCTATCACATTCTATAAAGCGCGAAAAGACTTTTTTCGTCTCTTCCTCAAACATTGCCGTTCCAGACTTGCCTTTCAACCTGTTTTCCAATATACTATTCATAAGACCGTTAAGGAGAGAGAGATCCATGGGTAAATTTGCTGTCATTGATACGGAAACCAACTGGACCGATCAGGTTATGAGCATTGGCACTGTCATTGCGGATGACCGCACCTTTGAGGCTGTTGATGTTAAATACCATATTTTGCCCGTCGAGTGTCAGATCGGCGGCATGTATGAACACACTCTGTTTATCGAAACGCCGGTAAACCCTATACTCTGTACGCGAGCCGAAGCCATCGATGACCTTCGCAGTTGGTTCCGATACCACGGTGTAAACTCTATTTTTGCTTACAATGCATGCTTCGACCGCAATCACCTGCCGGAGCTGCGGGATTACGATTGGTATGATATTATGCGTCTTGCCGCCTACCGGCAGCATAATCCCAAAATCCCTGCCGATGCTGATTGCTGCTCCACAGGCCGGTTAAAACGCGGCTATGGAGTGGAGCCGATGCTGCGTCTACTTTCCAATAACCGTACATATCATGAAAGCCACAATGCTTTTTTTGATGCACTTGATGAATTGCAGATCATGCGGCTGCTCCATTATTTTCCGGAAGATTATACGCCTTTATAAAACAAATTTTCCTCTTGACTCTCACATTACGTCATAGTTTATAATGGCAAAAACAGGGGGGATTTGGATGAAAACCGTTACAGAAATCAGCCGTCTTACCGGAGTCAGTGTCCGGGCGCTGCACCACTACGATGCGATCGGTCTGCTGAAACCCACTCGAGTGACGGAGGCAGGATACCGGCTTTATGATGAAGCCGCCTTGGAGCGGCTCTATATGATCCTTGTATTCCGGGAATTGGGACTATCCCTAAAGGAGATCGCCGGCATTCTCGATTCCCCGGATTATGACCGCAACCGGATACTGGAGCAGCAGATCGCGCTGATGCAAGAACGGGTAACCAAGCTGCAGAACCGAATCGCTCTAGCCAAAGGAATACTGACAGTAGGAGTAAACTATATGGATTTTGAAGGATTTGACCCCCAAAAAATGGATGAATACAGCCAACAGGCAAAGGCCCTGTATGGCAAGACCGATGCTTACAAGGAATTTGAGCGGAAGTCTAAAAACCGCACCAAAGAGCAGGAAAAGGATCTGGGCACTCAGGTAATGGATTTCTTTGCGCGGTTGGGCAGCATGCGTCCTTGCGCTCCGGACAGCGAAGCTGCCCAAAACTGGGCAAAAGAATTGCAAGCCTTCTTTACAGAGAATTTCTACACCTGCACGCCCCAAATCTTAAGCTCTCTGGCAAATAGCTACGCAGGTGGCGGCAGCATGACCGAGAACATTGACAAAGCAGGCGGTGCAGGCACCGGTGCTTTTGCCAAAGAAGTCATTGATATCTACATTCAAAAACTGCAATGAAAAACAAATGGATTCTGCTCGCTGTTGCGGTGGTATTGATGGTGATCAACTTCTTAAATGCAGATTTTTCTGTATATAAGCAGCTATCCCCTGCCGATATTCTGCCCGTGGTAGCCATCACACTGGTAAGTGTTCTAATCAAAACAGGTGCTCTGTCTGCCATACTGATCGGCATCAAAAAGCTGATAAAATGGCTTCGAGGCAAATAAAATACCCGGAATTGCGGTCGCAATTCCGGGATATTTATTACGCATAGTCGGTTTCGTAGCTGCCCGCAGGAAGAACATAGCCGCAGATGCAGGTCTCATCGCTTGCCAATGTGCCGGTCTTACCAATGGGACCACCCATCAGCACAAACACTTCCACGAATTCGCCGCACTTGGGGCATTTCACTTCCGTCAGCCGGGGCGTTCCCTTGCCTTCCTGACAACCATTTATCAGCATATCATTTGCTCCTTATATGGTCAATTTATAGCGGCTCCACTTTGTATGTTTCATCTACCAGAATGTAGGGTAGTTTGTGGGCAATGCATTGGGCGAGGTTATATTCATTTTCAACGATCAAGTCTTCCCGATTCAGATTGGAATCGTCCAAGCGTTGCTCGATGATGCTTGCCTTTTCCAAAATGTCCTCAAAATGATTTTCTATATAACCTTTTGACATCACAAGGCATACATATTGGATGTTCGCTAAATAGCCTTCTTCAAAATCCCTCTGCCAATCAAAGGGAATATAGCACCCTTCCACAATGAGGTTTTGCTTATTCTCAATGGCGGTTTTTACCATTTCCCGGACGATAGGCCAGAGATAGTCCGTCAGTTTGTCATCGTCCATGGGCGTCAGCACAGTCTGACCGCTGCGGATCAAACCCATTTTCAAATGGTCAATGGACAGATAAGGATAGCCATACTTTTCAAGTAAGCTCTGTGCATAAACTGTTTTTCCGGTGTGAGTCGCACCGCCAATCAAAATAATCATCAGAACACACCCCTTTTTTATCATTATATCACGCCAAAAGCCACCTTGCAACGAACTTATTTTGGTGATATACTGTTCTTGCAGGCAACACCTGACAACATGTAAGGACTTTTGATCATGGATATTATGATTCGTAACGAAACTCCCGACGATTACCGGGCAGTAGAAGTTTTAACCCGTGAGAGCTTTTGGAATGTCTATAAACCGGGTGCGGACGAGCATTATTATGTTCACATGATGCGTTCCCATCCGGATTTCATCCCCGAACTGGCCTTCGTACTGGAAAAAGACGGCGAGATCGTTGGAAATATCATGTACACCAAGGCATGGCTGGAAGATGAAAATGGCCAAAGAAAAGAGATTCTTTCCTTTGGCCCTCTATGCGTTGCGCCGAAATATCAGCGGCAAAAATTGGGCAAAATTCTGATTGAGCATTCCTTTGAAGCAGCACGAAAGATGGGCTATGATGTGAACATCAATTTCGGCAATCCCGGCAACTATGTCAGCCGCGGATTCGTAAGCTGCAAGAAAAAGAATGTCAGCTTTGTGGTAGATGGCAATTTCCCCACTGCCCTGCTGGTCTGCGAACTTATCCCCGGTGCCCTTGACGGCAGAAAGTGGATGTACATCCCCAGTACCGCAGCTGATTGCTGCGAAGATACTACAGCCGTGGAAGCATTTGATGCAACCTTCCCTCCGAAGGAAAAGGCGTGGATGCCCAGCCAAGAAGAATTTTATATTTACAGACATTCCTCGGTCGTAAGATAACCGCAACGCGAAAGCGGTGACTATTCAAAAAACGGTCCCCCAGCTTAGCTGGGGGACCGTTTTTAGCCGGCATCAAACACCGTACTTTTTAAGATCAATACATCCATTTGCTTCAAACACGATTCCCTCTTTTTCCAGTAATGCACGCTGTGCCACAGCGCCACCGAAAGCAAAATTGGCGGCCACCTGTCCCCTGCTGTTTACCACCCTATGGCACGGAATATGCGCCGGATCCGGGTTACTGTGAAGCATATTTCCCACCGCTCTTGCCAAATTCCGGTTGCCCAGAAATACGGCGATCTGTCCGTAAGTCGTTACTTTTCCTCTGGGAACCGTCTTTAGAAATTCGTAAACCCGTTCTTTCATAGATCACCAAACGAAGGGAATCATCCGGTATTTGACCTTTTGCTTATATTCCGCATATCCCGGAAGCTCCCGTGTCAGAAGTTTCTCCTCATCTTTCAGCCGCACGATGATAATGGCAGGATAAAATCCAAATACGATCAATGCATACCAAGATCCCAAAATAACCGGGATCATTAAAAACAGCAAAATCGTGGTCATATACATGGGATGGCGGACAATGCCGTATAGACCGGTGTCTACCACCTTCTGCCCCTGCTCCACCTTGATGGTGCGGCTCAAATAGGCATTTTCCCGCATGACTTCTGCATACAAGGCATATGCAGCCAGAAACAGCACCGATGCGGTGACGGTTACCCACAAAGGCATTTGAGACCAACCAAAACGGAAGTCCAAACCAGACACTACAAAGCCGACAATGAACATGAGTCCGGAAAAGGCCAAAACGCCCTTTTGTGTTGCCTGTTTTTCTTTGGCATCCAGCCGTTTGGCAAGGAAATCCGGCGACTTAGCGAGCATCACAAAGCCTGCGATCAGCATGGGTCCAAAGAGCAATCCCATCAGCAGCCAGCCGTATGTATAAGCGATGGTTCCTGCCGGCAAAAAGATCAGCAGGCCCACCAGCAGCAGGCCGCAAGTAAATTTTGTCAAAGCCTCGACCAGCAGTTTCATTTTTTATTCCTCCAGCAAGCGGCGGAGCAATGCTTCATCCGCCCCATGATAAACTGTTCCGTCCCAGCGGATATTGGGACCTTTGCCGCAAAGGCGCATGCAGGGTACATACCGAACCTCAAAGCCTTTCGGCTTTGCGCCGTAGGTCTTCTCCACAAAATCCGCAAGAAACGCCCGCTTGCTGCAATTAGGACCACCGCACAGTTCCAAAATGTGGGTGTCTGCGATCCGCAGACTGGGGATTCGCTTCACTATTGCCAGCAGATAGCTTTCTTTCACCCCAAGCAACTGTGCCATTTGCGGCAGCAATCCTTTGGGGATTCCGCTGCCATTCTCGCTTTGCACTTCCCGCAGAAGGGCGACCAGTGCGCTCTGATCTCCCGGCGCGCCCTGTTTTTTATAATAAGCAACCGCTTCTTCCATATTCCACATGGCCTTACCCTCCCTTTTTTCTACAGTATACCACAGATTCTGAAAATAACAACTGCGCCGGGGATTCCCGGCGCAGGTTTTGTTATATCAGGATACCGTTGCAGTGGTCGATCTCATGCTGGATGATCTGAGCCGTCCAGCCGGTAAAGGTTTTGAGCCGGGTTTGAAATGCCTCGTTCTGATACTCCACCTTGATCTTTTGATACCGGGTGGTTTTTCTGGGGCCGCCCAGCAAAGACAGGCAGGATTCTTCCGTTTCAAAAGGCCCTTCCTGCTTGACGATTTTCGGATTCAGCATGGCCATGAAGCTTCCGCCATTGTCAAAAGCTATGATGCACTTATGAACACCGATCATGTTGGCAGCCATGCCCACACAGGTTTCCTTATGGGCAGCCAGGGTATCCAACAGATCTTGTACCGTTTGCAGATCGTCCTTTTGGGCAGGTTCCGACTTGCGGGCCAGCAAAATGGGATCGTGAATCAGTTCCTTTACCATTACAGCACCTGCTGGACAGAAGCCAGCTTTTCACCGCAGGCATCCAGCAACGGCTGACCTGCCACCACGCAAACGGCGTTATCCTTAGCGATCTGCTCCAAAGCTTCTGTCAGCGCCAGCAGATCTTCCTTAGTAGTCTGAACCAGTTCACGGCTGATGCGGCAGCTGTCTTCATAAGTCGTGCCGGTAAAGTAACGGGTCTCGGCGGTTGCGATTTGGCGCTGGGTATTCAGCAGCGGATCAGCCGCGGAGAAAGCGCCCAGAATCATGGGGGTCATATCCTCAGTTTCCGCGCAGAAGCTGCGGACAAACTCTGCAGCCTTATCAAACACATCCAGAGAGCGGCCGGGCTGGGGGTCACGGTAAGTATGGAAGAACAGATCGCCGTTGGGAGCACCGCTGAAGCCGCAGCCGTAAGCGCCGCCCTGAACACGGATCTCGTTCCACAGATAGCTGAAGCGCAGGATGTTGGCCAGCACATAGGTGCTGCCGGTGAAGCTGCCGCCGTGGGTTTTGATATTGGATGCCTTTGCCGCAAAGCCAATGGGTGCGGGAATGGGCAGACCCACTTGGGTCAGTTCCATAGGCACAAAGTTTGCTGCCGCTGCAGCTTCGCCTGCGGGGAATGCGGCAATGACAGATTCTGCCAGAGCGTCAGCATTATTGGAAACGCCCACGGTCATTCTCTTGGCTACAAAAGCCTTCTTTGCCAGAGCTTTCAGTTGTTCCGCCAGAGTCTGCAGCGCTGCGTCATCATCGGTGCAACGGGCCTTGACCCACTGGATGAAGGTGCTGCCGTACAGTGCTTCCACTGCAGCACCCTCACCTGTGATCATAGCGGATGCACGAATGCTGGCAAACCGATGGCCTGCACCCACGAAGAGCATCTGTTGGTTCATCATGGTCTGATTCAGCAGATTCTTCAACAGAGTAACATCATCAAAGCGAGTGTCCGTCAAAATCTGGCACAGCAGGTCAGCTGCATTTTCCTTCTGGCTTGCCAGACAAACCATCTGCGCGCTCAGCTGCACAGACAGCTTCTTACCGTCATAGACACTTTCGTCAAAGTGCAACTTGCCGATCTTCTGCTTGGTCAGCATCTGGATCTGGGCACTGCTGTACTTGGTCGTGGGCAGCTTGCCCAGCAATTCCATCAAAAATGTCGCTACGGGCAGCTCTTCCAGTGTCAGATCGGAAACATCGAAATACAGATTCAAGTATACCAATCCGTTGGTCACCTCATGAACCAGCACAGGCGTGCCGTTCTTTTCAGTTACAGTAACAGGCAGCTTCTTAGGTACGGGGTCAATATCAGAAAGCTCCAGCATGGGCATGGTTGCCAAATCTTCGGCGCTGTCAGGTGTCTGCTGCCACTTGGCAAGGCGCTCCCCTTCTTCGGTGATCCGGGCCTTATCTTCCGGAGTCCAAGCTGCGCTTTCCGCTGCCACACGGGCAGCTTCCTTCTCCTGCTTTTCCTTACCCAGAGTCTGAGAAGGCACCAAAATAGCCATTGCCTTGTGGGCATTGTCCAAGAACAGTTCCCGGATCAGCTTCTGGAAATAGTCGGAATCCAGCTTGGCTTCCAGCGCATTCAGCACATCCTCGCACAGCAGATACTGGGCAGGATCGCCGCCATAAAGCCAGCTATCCAGAGTGGTCAGTGCTTCACTAAGGCTGCGGGATGCCCAACCGCCGTCCCGGTCACGGAGTCGGAATGCGAAGCGGTTGAAGCAGGCTTCCAGATTATCTTTATTGAGGCCATTGTCAGCAAGATCGGCCAGAACCTTTTCTACGGTCTGCTTGATGGCTTCCACCTTATCTTCGTCGGTATTCCAAACCTCCCAGGACAGCCAGTTCTGCTGGATACCGTCATGGAGGTTGACCTTTACATCCTGACCCAGACCAGCGCTGAGGATGGCCTGCTTCAAAGGCGCATCGTTATCGCCTGCCAAATAGTCCTTCAGCACGGCGGCGGCATACAGTTTTTCCTGCTCGTCGAACTTACCCAGCATCACGCCGCAGGAAACGATGGTTCGCTCATCAAGAGATTCTTCTGTACCGATCTCATAGCTAACCTTCTCTTCCTTGTAGGCCACGCTCTGCTGCATGGCAATGGGGAAATCGGCCGTCTGGCGGTCATAATCCTTTAAGTAAGCATCGATATGGGCCAAAGCAGGCTCGATATCCACGCTGCCGCAGAGCATAATGCGGCTGTTGGAGGGATGATAATACTTTTGATGGTTGGCAATGAACTGCTCGTAGGTAAGGTCGGGAATATACTCGGGATGGCCACCGGATTCCACACTGTAGCAGTTATCCGGGAACATCAGCTTGTTCATGGCATATTCCAGCACCGTATCGGCAGTGGCATAAGCGCCCTTCATTTCGTTGAAAACAACACCCTGATAAACAGGTTCCTGTCCATCCCGCAGCTCATAGCGCCAGCCTTCCTGCCGGAAGATCTCCGGCTTGTTGTAAATGGCGGGGTGCAACACCGCATCCATATACACATCCAGCAGGTTCAGAAAATCCTTGTCGTTGCGGCTGCTGATGGGGTAAACGGTCTTATCAGGGTAAGTCATGGCGTTGAGGAAAGTATTCACCGAGGACTTCAGCAGTTCCACAAAAGGTTCCTTCACGGGATACTTGTCCGAGCCGCAGAGCACACTGTGCTCCAGAATATGGAACACACCGGTGGAATCTTCGGGAATAGTCTTAAAGGCAATACCGAAGGTCTTGTTTTCATCTGCCCGGTCCAGCCAGATCAGCTGTGCGCCGGTTCTCTCATGCTCCATCTCCCAAAGGTTGCAGTTCAGCTCTTCCAGAGCGCGCACATTGGTAACACGGAAATTTTGGATCACAGTTCCGATTTGCATAAGTGTTTCCTCCTTGATCTGTCAAAGTGCCGTCAGCACTCAAATTTTCTTTATCATACAATATTCGACACTTTTTTTCCACTGTTTTTTATATGATGGCTTCAACAAAGAAAAAAGACCACGAATCGTGGTCCTTTTGTTAATCATTCTTTAAATCATCTAACGCAGTACGAACCGCTGCGATCACAAAAGCAGAGAACGTACAATCTTTGCCCTTGATTACTTTTTCCACTTCTTCAATCACATCGTTAGGGAAACGAATAGTTTTATTTACGGTAGGTGGATTCTCTGGAATCTTAAATTTGCCCAAGTTATCCCTCACTTTCCCGGTCTCTCTCCGGTGTTGGACATGCGATCGGCCCCTGTTCACGTTCAAAGTCACGGACACACTGGCGGATCAAATGCATGATCTGCCCATTTCCGGAGCGGCCTTCGTATTTGGCAATGTAATGCAGTTTGTAGTGCAGCTCCGGGTCAATTTCAATTCCAAGATGTTTATTCTTCTTGTTTCGCATAACTTACCTCAAAGTAAACTTATTTTTAGTTTATTTTAAGATAATTATGTGCTATACTATTTATTGTATACTTGTTTTAAGTATACTATATTTTACATTAGGAGCGTTCATCATGGCAGAATTTTGTTTGGAGTGTTTGAATCAGATCAATGATACCAATGATTCCAAATGGAGGTATGTTCTGAGTTGGGAAAAGGATTTATGTGAGGAATGTGGGCAATACAAACATGTTGTGATCGTGGAACGGCGCTGGTCCAGATTGCAAAAAATCTTGAAAGAAGCAATTGAAAATCTCAAAAATCGTTAATTGGCAAACTATAAATTAGGCCCGCCGATTTTATCGGCGGGCCTGGCTATATCACTTATTCGCAGTAACCGGGGGTGGTGTAGAATGCCACTGTCCGGGGTTCTGCACGGCCGTACTGGGCCACAACAGGCACATCGCTTTCCAGCATGATGGCATACTGCTCGTCGAACTTGGCAGTAAATTCGCCAAAATCAGACTCCTTATTGGTGCGCAGGCAACGCACACGCCGTGCCTGCACAGAAGTCATAAAGCTGACAGGCTCCTTATCGGTATAGATCAGAGTGATCTTAACATTCGCCACCTCATCGCCTGTATTGGTAATGATAATGGATTCATGGCCGGGAATCAGATTGACGCCTACAGGAGGCAACTCTGCATCCGGGAAGATCCAAACTTTTTTTCCGTATGTCATAATATTTTTCCTTTCCGTCTCTGTTATTTAGATTCCAAACTCCGCCTTCAGTGCTTTTTCCATCACTTCCACAGGCGCTTCCCTACCGGTCCAGATTTCAAAGCAGCGCAGGCTCTGATTGACCAGCATTCCAAGGCCGTTGAGGGTCCGGCAACCTCTCTCTTTGGCATTTTCCAAAAAGCGGGTAGTTTCCTTGTTGGGAATCACATCGCAGACAACCATGTTGGGTTTCAATGCCCCATAGTCAATATTGGGACAGTCATTGCCGTCAGCAAAGCCGATGGACGTACCATTGACCAGAATATCCGTATCATCGGGAATCTGATAGGTATGATCCCATAGCACGAAATCAGCCTTAGCACCCGTCTTTTCGTTCAGGGTTTGTACCAGATCCTTACCTTGTTCCTCTAGAATATTAACAACTGTGATATGTTCAACACCGGCGTTGGCCAACTCCACTGTGATGGCACGGGCCACACCACCTGCACCAAGGACTACCGCCTTTTTCCCGGCTGTCTGTACGTTTCCGGCTTGCAGGCTCATCATAAAACCCTGTCCGTCGGTATTCTCGCCGCGCAGCTTACCGTCTTTCCAATAAACAAAATTCACCGCGCCCATGATGGCGGCTTTTTCCTCCACCTCATCCAGATACTGCAGAACCTTCTGTTTATGGGGCATCGTAATACCAATGCCTACGAAGTTCATGGCCCGCATGCCATTCATAGCTGCTTCCAGTTCACCGTCCCGCACAGTGACAGACAGATACCGGTAAGGTAATTTCAGATGATCAAAACCAGACTGCATGATCACGATGGTCGGATTTTCATCTACAGGATCACCGAATACGCCAACAAATTTCTCTTGGTACACTTTCATTTTGACGTTTCCTTCCAATCAGCAATATTGAAGATTCTTATTTCAAGTATTCCGGAGTGCGATAGCGCAGCGCATCTTCCTCGGTCAGTTGCCGAACCACACGGCAGGGGTTTCCAACTGCCAGACAATTGGCGGGAATGTCTTTTGTAACCACGCTTCCGGCACCAATCACCGCATTGTCACCAATGGTAACACCGGGGAGCACCTTCACGCCGCCACCAAACCAGACATTATTTCCTACCACGATGGGATAGGCTGCTTCTGCACCTGTGGCACGCTGCTCAGGGTCCAGCGGATGCAGTGCGGTATAGAAGCCGCACTGGGGGGCGATCTTTACATCGTCCCCAAAAATGATTTTGCCGGGGTCCACAAAAACACAATTGTTATTGGCAAAAAACCGATCACCGGCTTCTACATTATAACCGAAGCCAAAGAACACCGTAGGCTCTACATAGGGGTCTTTTCCCAGTTTGCCAAAGATCTGTCGCAGCAGCCGTTCCCGGGTTTCCATATCAGAAGGGCGGGTACGGTTGTACTCCCAGCACAGGTCTGCGCAGCGGATATGCTCCGCTTCCCTTTCAGGTGCGGTGGCATCATACAGAAGTCCCGCTTCACAATCGGCTTTCCAACTCATAGTACGATCTCAAATTGCTCCTCAGGTTTCAGATCCACCACGGTGCAATCGTTGGCATAGGTACACTCAGGCAGAACAATCATGGCTGCCAGCTCATCGGCGTTTGCAGGCAGTGGTGCCAGATGCCAGATAGCGGCATTCATTTTTACCAGTGTATTCTTAGGCACGATAAATGCCTTTGCCAGATGGGTCACAGGGGTACCGGCAGAAGCAGGTGCCACGTGAAGAACCATATCGTCGTTCAAAGGCATGATCATTTCCCAAGTGGTAGTATGGTACTCCACAGCGGTAATGACCATTTTTTCGGGCTTCTTTACCAGAATAGGAGAGTAACCCACCCGGTGATTGCTGTCAGCAACCAAACGGTCCGGGAAGAACTGATGCAGTTCACCACAGAGTGCATAACCCTTAGGATCTGTAAAGGTATAAAACTGACCGTAAGGTGCGAAACCCTCAACGGTAATCGGCTCAGCATGAATAGTACGCATAGAGATTCTCCTTAGGCAGTATAGAATATTTGTTTCATGTCCGCATAGAACTCACTGTCCGGGCGGATGCTGTACTTGACGAAGCAAGGCTTGGAGAAGGTCCACCAACGCTGCATATGGGGGCAAAGTTCCATTTTTGCCATATCTGCATCGTAGTCCTCGCCAACATATTCAAAGTAGGCAAACACCAGATCCTCGTGGCGGAAAATGGAATAATTGCGCAGATTGCAATCATAGATCGTTTTCAGGATCTCCGGCCAGGGGTTGCCATGCATCTCATCATATTCCGCGATTTTTTCCGGCTTCAGCCGGCCCAGTTGTCCAAAGATAATTCTGCTCATACGATTGCCCCCCGTAGCCACTCCAATGTGCAAGCTACCATATGCTTGCCGGTTTCCTCACTGGCTTCCTTTGCGCTCTGGGCAAACCACTCGGTGTTCCGCTCGCAACGGCTCAGGTCTACCAGTTCGGGATAGGTGCCCATCAGCAAAGAAGTTTCCCATTTACCTGCATGGTCAAAGCCGCCGCACTTGATCTGGGCTTCGGCACCGATCAGAGGGATGACCTTGATATAGGAGAAGGGATCATCCTCGCTGCCCAGATCTTCATAATAGGTAGCATAGGCATCGCTGCCCCACCAACCCTTACCAAGCTTCTGCTCCATGTATTCCATGGTCACTTTTTTGGCTGCCTTGTGGCAGGCGATGGTCATAGGCATCAGGCCCGCGCCCTCCGTCTGGTGATGAGGAACCAAATAGATATTCTTATGACCGGCATCGATCATGGATTTCAGAATATAGTAAAGGTAATTGACATAAGCATCCTCATCCACGTGGAAATGGCTGGGTTTGGGTGCGCAGACCGCATAGGAAGCAACACCGTACCAGATGGGCGGACAAACAACGATCTCCTTTTCCTTTTCCAGTTCCCGCAAACAGCCGGTAACTACCAGTGTATCGGTACCACAGGAAGCGTGTTTTGCATGGTACTCCATTGTGCCGATGGGAATAATGAAGGGAACCTTGCGGTCTACGGCATCCTGTATCTCATCGTAGAACATTTCAAGCATTTGCATAGGTATATCCTCCTTATTTTAAGAAACCGGCGCACAGGGAGTGCGCCGGTAGTACGTTATCAGAACAGGATCTCGGGGCAGACCTCGGGAATCTCGGGAGACAGCATCTCGAAGCCGCCTTCCTTGACAGCAATACCCTTTTCCCAACGAACGCCGAAGGTATCAGCAGAGATGTAGGTATCCACCTGATAGCACATATTGGGCTTCAGGTAGTACTGGGAGCTGGTCTCACACCAAGGTGCTTCGACCTCGATGATACCGGTGCCATGGAGAGGTCCGTAGACATAGTTCTTCTCATAGCCATTGTCTACAAAATACTTGTAGAAGCCCTTGGCAATGTCAGCGGCCCAAACACCGGCCTTGACCTGCTTCTCGCTCCAGCTGTGAGCTTCACGGCAGAACTGAACGATATCCCGGCGCTGGCCTTCCAGCTTGCCCAGGCAGATGGGATAACCGATGGCGGCAGAGTAGCCGTCGATCTTGGCAGACAGGTTCAGCTGAACGATGTCGCCCTTCTGGAACTCACGGTAGGAAGAACGGGAGATGGCGTGACGGGTGGAAGCCTCGGAGAATACGTACATGGGCAGGCCTTCGTACTCAGCGCCGTTTTCGTAAACTGCCTTCTGAGCAACACCGACCATCTGCAGCTCGGTCATGCCGGGGCGGATAGCCTTGATAACTTCCTCAGTTGCAATGTTGGCAATACGGTAGCCTTCCCGCAGGCAGGCCAGTTCGTTCTCAGACTTCACAGAGCGCAGCTCCACCATCACCTTGCCGGCATCCACGATCTCTGCCTCGGGGAAGGCCTCGCGGATGGCATTGTAGATGGTAACGGAAGTATCCAGGAAAGAAGCAACGCCGATGCGGATCTTCTTACCGGTAACACCGATGTACTTGAACACATCGTCAAAGGTATCGGGCTTCAGCTCGGGGTATGCAGGGTCAGCGCCTTCACGATAAGCGGTCAGGACGAAGGTCTTGTCCAGCTTATTGCGGTCAGCACCGAAGATGGCGGACCCAGGACCTACCAGCAGAGCGGCACGGCCATCAGCGGAGATGGCAACGCCGGCACCCTCAAACAGGGGCCAGAAGCCGGAGAAGTAACGGGGGTTTGCATAGTCGGCCTCGTTGCCGTTGACGATCAGGGCATCCAGACCTTCCCGCTGCAGAATCGCGGCAGCGCGCTGTACTCTTTCCTTATACTCATAATCGGGAATGCAGATTCTTGCCATTTGTAATTCCTCCTGGTTATGTATTTTATTTTTCTTCATCATCAAATTTATATAGCTTTTCTTTCGAAAGTACTATATACTGATAGTATAATCATATATTATCTTTTACAAATACGCATTCATAAACAGGCACAAAATATATGTTTTTTGACACAAATAGAGGTTTCGCATGGAAATACAAAAGCACAGCACCATCATGAACTTAATAAACGGCATCGACATGCGCTTGGGTTATGTAAGCTATGCTGTAGTCGGGTCAAAGTGGCATACCAACCAATTAGCTACGCCTTTTAATCGTTTATATCTGGTAGAAAGCGGTACAGGTGTACTCAGTACCCAAAAAGAAGAGATGATCTTGGAACCCGGCAAGGCCTATCTGCTGCCTGCAGGATTGCCTTGCAGCTATCACTGCGACGGTTCCCTGTCTCTGCTGTTCTTCCATTTCAATCTCACGCAGCCGGACCAGTTCGATCTTATGCGTAATTTTGAACAGCTCGCCGTAATTGATTATCCTGTGGAGCAATTTGCGTATCTTCGGGATATCTGCAAAAGCTCCAGTTATACCGACGCCTTTGAGGTCATTTGTTCCATCAATAATATTGTGCGGGAAATGAACCGGAAGCATCAGTTCCACTGGGACCAAGTCCATGTGTACTCCGGTTGTGTGGCTGATACGATCAACGATATCAACAAAAGGCTCTCTGCACAGCTGCGGATCGACGAACTGGCTCAGAAGTGCTATATCTCCAGAAGCTACCTCGCCCGGCAATTTCGCAAGGAGGTGGGCATTACGATCAAACAATATATCAATATGCAGCTGATCAATGCCGCCCAGTGGCGTTTGTGCCATACCGATACCAGCATTGAAAAGATCAGCAGTGATCTGGGATTCTGTAACCAGTTCTATTTCTCAGAGTTCTTTAAGAAACACTGCCGGGTTTCGCCGCTGCAATATCGAAACGGCACAAAATACTAAATGTCTTACAACAGGAGGACTTGCATATGCAGTATCTTGGCATCGAATATCAAATGAAGCACGCACCCAAGTTAGACCCCACTTTCATTCCCTTCGGTGTATGGCGCGCTGCCTACTTGAAGGACGCAACACAGCCCATTGCTATCGCCGTGGAGCGGAATCAAAACAGAATTTCCGTCCACCATACCTATATACATGGTACACCCGAAATGGTGGAAGCGGATTACCGCTATCTGGAACGATATGTCAAGTTCCTGCTGTGGTCTATTGGCGGTTTTCGGGTGTATGTCTGCGGCTGCAGTGAGCTCGCCCAGCGGCTGCAAAAGGACTATACACCGGATGGTGCCCGCCACTTCGACTATACCTTCTTCAACCAGCTCTATGAACGGGATCTGGAAATCATAGACCTTCCGTTGGATGCCTGTCCTGACGCGAACGAAGCCGCGGTACCCATGGGCGGCAATATGGACGGCTGCCGCATTGGATTCGACGCAGGTGGTTCTGACTTAAAAGTATCTGCTGTTATTGATGGAAAGTGCGTATACTCGGAAGAAGTGGTCTGGTTTCCCAAGTTAAACGAGGACCCCAATTATCACTTCGGTCATATTGTGGATGCCTTCCGTATTGCCGCATCCAAGATGCCCCGGGTAGATGCCATCGGTGTTTCTTCCGCCGGCGTGTTTATCGGCAATGCGCCCATGGTCGCCTCCCTGTTTATCAAGGTTCCCCGTTCCAACTGGGATCAGGTCAAAACCATCTACGACCGGGCAGCTGCCGAAATTGGAGATGTGCCAATTCTGGTTGCCAATGACGGCGATGTTTCCGCGCTGGCCGGTGCCATGGGTCTGGACAAGGGTAATTTGATGGGGCTGGCAATGGGCACTTCCGAGGCTGTCGGCTATGTAGATAAGGACCAGAATGTTCTGGGTTGGATCAATGAGCTGGCTTTTGCCCCCGTAGACCTGCAAGATAGTGCCATGCAGGACGAGTGGTCCACCGATTACGGTGTAGGCTGCAAGTATTTCAGTCAGGACGCCGTCATCAAGCTTGCGCCTTTGGCAGGGATTCGAATTCCTGACGAGCTGTCCTTGGCAGAAAAGCTGAAATTTGTGCAAAAACTGATGGAAGCCGATGACGAGCGGGCCGTTGCTGTGTTTGAAACCATCGGTGCCTATCTGGCTTACACGGTGGTGCTGTACTCCCAGTTCTACAACATGGAATATTTGATGCTTCTGGGCCGTGTAATGTCCGGCAAGGGCGGCGATACGATTCTGCGGATCTGCAACCAGATCCTGGCTGATGAGTATCCGGAGCTGGCTGCCAAATGCCTTGTCACACTGCCCGACGAGAAGATGCGCCGGGTCGGACAATCTGTAGCCGCCGCCAGCCTGCCCGCCATCAAGTAAGGAAGAATAAAGAATATTTTACAAAAAGCACATCCCTCTTGTGAAAAGCCAAGAGGGATGTGCTTTACTTTTGGCGGCAAGTGTGGCCACGGCTCTTTTTGTAGACACGGCAAAAATAGGCAGCCGAAGAAAAACCAACTGTCTCTGCTGCCGCCTCCACCGTCAGGTTGGAGTGAGCAAGAAGCTGCTCCGCTACAGTCAGACGGTACTCATTGCGGTATACCACCGGTGTTACCCCGGCCTTCTGCTTGAATAGCCGCAGAAAATGATACTTGGAAAGATGACACATAGCTGCATACTCTTCAATGGAGCGCTCATGCATATAATTCTCTCGAATGTCCGCAAAAGCGGGTGCAAGAGGGTCCTCACGCACAGGTTCCCCTTGCGTAATGTGGTGGCTGATATGCTGCAGCAGCGAAAGCAGTGAAATTGCCACCCCCGCGGCTGCGCAGGCGTCCATGCGGCTTGGGATCAACGAAGAAAAACGGGCAGATATTTCTTGAAGTCCCTCCAGCGCAAGGGGTGTACTTGTGGGAATGGGGCAATCTGTGAGCAGGGCATTGATTCCCTCACCCTTGAAATGGCAGAACCAGACGAGGGCGCCCTCCTCTTTTGTGTATCCGTACTTCTGGGTCTCACCGGGGGCATACAGCACAGCGCTTCCCGCAGGGACAGCCACATGGCAGCCGTCAAAGTAGAAGTGTCCTACACCCTCCACAATATACAAAAGCTGGTAATCTACATCCCACGCAGGGCGAAAAACCTGATTGTCAACTTCTTTAAATTCCAGCAAGCCACAATCATTGATATGTACCCTCAGGGAATCTGCCGTAATATTGGCAGCGTATTTTTGAAATGTAATCATTGCTTTTCTCCTAAAAAACAATAAACTCTGTTGTTTTCGCATATATCGTAGCACAAAAAGCAATATCGTGCAATAATCACGCAAGATTATGATATGACTTTTTCATATCACAGCGCTACAATAAAGATAATCTACATTTGGAGGTGCTCTATGAAAGAACGCATTATCAATGACAATTGGTATTTTCATCTTGAGGACGAGCTTTATCGAAAGACGGGAAACCCGGATGACCGGGATGTACTGACTACATTAGGCTTCTTCAAGACAGGCGAGGCATCCGGATTTGCGGCACGGCGCTTCGAAAATCACAACTGGCGGCGCGTTACAATTCCCCACGATTATGCAGTGGAGCTGGATTTTGACAAAAATGTCCGTAGCTGCAACGGTTTGAAGCCGGTAAACGAGTGCATGTTCCTCGAAAGAGCATCCATCGATGGACGCGCAAATGTCCCCACATTCCCAATTGCATGGTACCGCAAGACATTCTTCATGACCGAAGAGGGCAATTATGAAGACGAGGCCCGTGCAGTATATGGGAATTGTGATGCCCCCGCACCGAAAGATAAGCGGTATTTCCTGCGCTTTGAAGGTGTATACCGTGATTTTACTGTTTTTGTCAATGGCGTATACATGGACCGCATGACCTGCGGTTATCTGCCCCTGACACTTGATATTACCGATCAGCTTATTTTTGGTGAGACCAATACCATTGCTGTACGCCTGGACTGCTCCCAGCATGACGGTTGGTGGTATGACGGTGCAGGTATCTGCCGGGATGTCAAGCTGATCGAAGCCCGCAACTATGTCTGCCAAGTTGAAGATATCTATGTACATACAAAACCCAGTGGTGAGGTATTTTTCTCCGCTGATATCGACAATGCAGGTGCACAGGAAACGGTTTCTGCCCATATTGCCATTGAGAAGGATGGCATTTGTCTGATCGAAGATCACAGTGAGCTTTCCTTGGATACCGATAAAAATCATATTTCCCGTGAATTCTTTATCAAGGATCCTCAGTTGTGGGATATTGACGAGCCTAATCTTTACACATTCACACTGACACTGGACGGTGAAGTGGAGCAGCAGCTGAATTTCGGTTTCAAGGATGTACGTTTCTCCCCCGACGAAGGTTTCTTCCTCAACGGAAAATCCCGCAAGCTCAACGGTGTCTGCCTCCACGGTGACATTGCAGGCTTGGGTGTGGCCATTCCCTACGAGGTGCTCTACTACAAGTATAAAGTCATGAAGGAAATGGGTGTGAACGCAGTGCGTACCTCCCACAATCCACCCGCGCCCGGTGTTCTTGACATTTGCGACCGGCTTGGTATTCTGCTCATGGACGAGACCCGCATGTTTGGCAGTTCCGCAGAAGCCATCCGCCAGATGGAAGGATTGGTCAAGCGTGACCGCAATCATGCCTGTATCTTAATGTGGTCTGTGGGTAACGAAGAGCACACCGTACAGAACTGTGAATGGGGCGCACGTATGGCACGCTCCGCACGGCGCGTGATTGAACGTCTGACCGTTGATCCCATTATCAGCTACGGCGGCAACAACGGTGGCAATTATCACGGTATCAATGAGGAGATGGATCTGCGCGGTATCAACTATATCCGCATGGACAGCAACACCTTCCACCCCGACGACTACCACGCGGAACATCCCCATCAACCCATATTCAGCAGTGAAGAGATGTCCTCCCTTACAGCACGCGGCATTTACAAGAACGACTTGACACGGGGTTATGTGGATTCCTACGGCAACAACACGATGCCTTGGGCATCGAGTCCTCAGGGTTTCCTGCAGTTCTGTGCCAATCGCCCCTACTACTGCGGCAGTTTTGCCTGGACAGGCTTTGATTACCGTGGTGAGCCTGCTCCCTACTCCGGAAGCATTTCCGAGCCTGCAATGCCGCGTAACGCCGTCAGTAACTTTGGTATCGTGGATCTTTGCGGATTCCCGAAGGATACCTACTACCACTACCGCGCTTGGTGGCGTCCTGAGCCGTTGCTGTATCTTCTGCCCGATTGGAACGGATATGACGCCGGAGAAAAGGTACGGGTCGTCTGCTTCACAAACTGCGATGAAATAACACTCTATCTGAACGGACGGGAAGTGGGCCATCAGGTGAATACACCCTACGGCTCACCGGAATGGCAGATCCCCTACGAAAAGGGCGAACTGAAGGCTGTTGGCCGCAAGGGAGATACTGTGCTGACCGCATACCGCCGGTCGGATGAGTCCACAGCAGCGCTGCGTATCACCGCTGAAAATTACGGCAAATACATCGTCGCCGCAGTGGATGCGGTGGACCGTTTCGGTGATATTTGCAATCCCGATAACGGCAAGGTTTCTGTCACCTGCGACGGTGTCACGGTCCTCGGTGTTGGTAACGGCGATCCTGCCTCCTATCTGCGCGAACGGTATTATGAGGAGACAGAATTGTGCGCACTTCCCACCTTTACGGATACCGGGTATGTTTACGTACCTTCCTTCCGGGATTACGTCCCGGGTTTTGAAGAAAAGCATCCCCGTTTCGGCGATGATTTCCGCATCATTTGGGACCAGTGGGCAACTGCCACAGAGGATACCGGTGAAAAAACCTTCACGATTGATTTCGTAGCAGACGGCACCTATGATTTTGTGGAGTTCTCTGGCATCGCTGGTAAAGCACAGATTCTGCTTGACGGCACACTGGTCGGTACCACTGACACAGGTCTTCGCCGTTCCTACCGCTTCCATACACCTGTACCGGCAGGCAAGCATACCCTTTCCGTTTCTATCGCAGGCAAAGACGGTTCTCCTGTTGTGCTTTCCAACGCCCAAATCGGCCGGTACCGTATGCCCGCCGTATCCCACAAGCTGTTCAGCGGACGGATGCTGCTGATCCTGCAGCGTGAAAAGGCCGGTTACTTAACCGTTACTCACGAAAACGGCATTTCTGCCACACTGGAAATCAAGTAACCCGAAGAGCATATGCCGCAAAATGATCGTTTGCTACGGCCAACATATCTCGGTTGTCCCCCTATGCCATCCATGTGCATCTGAAGGACATGCTGATTCCCATCGCATAAAAAAGCTGACCTCCGATGAGGTCAGCTTTTTATTTTATTCACTTCCAAAGGCGCAATGTCACGATCTCCCATGGCTTGATTGTGATCTGTGCGGCATCATCGCAAACGGTCAGCGGTACAGTATCCTGTTCCATGAGATCACAACTTTCTGCCCGCGCCAAGCCGGCAATCAGCTGCAGGCTGCCAGTGTAGCCCTTACCGCTATTTTCAAACAGACGCAATACATAATGGTCCTTCTCAGCATAAAAGGCAGTGGCAGTGAGGTTTTTCGGAAGACTTCCTATTACGGAGTTCAATTTGGCTGGCAAATTCGGTCTTGTTTCAAATACCGGCGTGTAACGTACCGGGAAACGAATTTGGGAAACCCGCCTCTCCACTTGCGCTTGACACACATCCGGCTCCAACACCGATGCCGTAAAGGAAAACCGGTGAACATCAACCCGATCTGCCGTTCCATGCATATGGCGCATCCACAGTTTCTCTCTGCTCAAATGATCCATTGACCGCAGCAGGATTGTTTCCACTTCCCCATCGGCTTGATTATAGCGATAGTGGTAGGAAGCATCCCCTTGTGTCAGCAACAGTTTGCTTCCATGCATTCTGAAGTGGGTATACCGGTTTGCACAGTAGCTGCCTTTACAACCTCTCTCGAAGTACAGGTAGTCGGACATCGGAATTCCATGGTCCTCGCTGTAGAACACATCTCTCAGGTCCCGAGGTTCTGCTCCGAAAGGAATTCCCGCTACGATCCCCTCTGACCCGCTGCACGGGAATGCCACAGTGAAGTACCCCTCATCCTCGCGGGTTTCCAGTAAGATATCATACGTCAGTGTTGGACAATTACGCGTCGTGGAAATCGTGACCTCAGCAGGCAGGCCATTCAGTTTTCCAATCAGCAGTATTCTCCACCGCTCAGGACCCCGCAGGTCCCAGCGGATTTTCTCCGGTTGGAATACCTGCATCTGATCCCGCTCCCACGTATATGTCCACTCTACTTCCGGTGTGGTCGTGTAAAAACGGAGCTGACCAAAGCTGTCTGACGATCCAACCTTCACATCACCCGTCTGGGAATCTTCAATCTGTTTCACCACACCCTCTGCCACAGTAAAGCGGAAACGGCCATTGTCCAAAACGATGGGCTGAGATGCATCCATAAACGCAGAGGTTGCATATACTTCCCGCTGCGCCTTTCGTTTCATGCTCTCAGCACCCCGTACCGCATGTATTCTGCGATAGCCAAGTGCTGGCAGTTTTATGGTCAGTGCCACCTCTACTTCGTTAAAGTCCTTATTCACGTATGGTTTGTCACCATCGTAAACATCCACAATCTGATAAGGCAGAGCATTACCCTCTTCGTCATATAGCTCCAAGCCAAATACATGAGTCGGTGTAGTTACGAGCAAAGTCACGACTTCTTCACGTTCAAACAGGCATGGATTCACAAGGATATAACTGTCCGGCTCGATACTGCCCGCTTCATGGGCAATGGAAAGCAGCAACTGCCGAATATACTGCTTTGCCTTTCCCAGAACGATATCACTGCGCTCCAGCAGATCCTCATAGTCATCCGTCAGCAAAAACTGCATCGCGTGTCCTGAGAAGGTGAACAGCTGTTCCCATAGTTCTTTCACAAGTCCTTCTTTCGGCTGACCGCCCAGTTCCAGCAGCAAAACTTCCAGCCTTTCTGCGTAAAGCAGTAAGCTTTCCGCCTCGAAGCGCCTTCTTGACAAAGATGTATCGGACCGGCTGCCGGGACCGTTATAAGACAAGTCCGCGGGATCGCAGACGCCTTCCCAAACAGGCAGTGTTTCTTCTGACAACGCACGGTGATACTCTGCAGGTGTTGCATAACGCATAACTGCAGATTCTCTTTCATTCCACTGGGAAATAAATGCCTCACCATCATAGGCTTCATCTGTAACATTACACAGTGGATACGTATCATCACCGCCCATAAAGAGCAAAACATGGTCTGACTCCATAAGCGGCAGCCTGTAGGCAAGTTCCTCTTTCACGAAAGCATCCCGTTTCTGCTCCCATGTTGGATTCTTTGCATCATCAAAGTACTCCGTTACCGCGAAACCGGTATAGAGCGAACGGCTTGCCGTAATCTCCGAACCATCAAGACCTCTCCATATAAATTCTCTGGGAACGTCTGTTTGATCCAGTGCAAAAACAGGACGGCTGAACCGGTAATGGGTGTGTCCCATTTTTCGGAGCATTTGGGGCAGTTGCGTATGGCCCACGCCGGCGTCCGCATTGAAAAACATGAACTGGTCCGCTTCCGGAAATAGTTTGTTAAAAAACTGTCGGCCAGCGACAGCATTTCGCAAATACAGCTCATCGCCGTAATTATACGGCCGTGCCAACGACATGCCGCCGTTGGCAATGCAGATACGGCCTTCCTTAACACGCTCCCGCAGTTCTTCCATACGTTCCGGCATAAATTGTTCTAAAACCTGATAGTAGTGCAGCGGATTGTCAATTAGAAAAGTATAATCCAAATTCACTTTCATATAGTCCAAAACCCGATGCATACCCTCTACGTAGCGCTTGATATGCCATTGGCGGCTATTGGTCCATGCATGGTCCGCATGGACATAGGGCACGAGCAGGATAGATTTGATGTCCTTATATTCTCTCATTTGGCATCCTTTCTTTCCAAAAGCGAAATTGCAAGCGTTTGCATTGTTTGATTGCAGAATATCACAGATACATACTTCCGTCAAGCATTTTTCTTCTGCATATTTAGAAAGATGTTCCTTTACAAAAACACTTGTCTGGTTTATAGTTAAAGTATCATTTCAAAGGGGTGCAATATGAAAGAAAAAACAGTCAATATTGCCGAAATTGCTAAAATCGCAGGCGTCCATCCTTCTACCGTATCCCGGGCATTGAATAACAGCCCCCTCATCAAAGAGGAAACCAGGGCATGGATCCAAGAGCTTGCCAGAAAACATGGCTATATTCCGGACGCAGTTGCCAAAAGCCTGATTCAGGGAAAAACCTTTACCTTGGGTATCATTGTTCCGGAGATATCCAACACCTTTTACTCTCATATTGTAGATACTATTGACTCCATACTTTCTGAGTTCGGTTATACTCTTCTTCTCTGTAATTCCCGGTTTGACAAAGATTCAGAACTGAACGCGATCCATACCCTCCAAAGTAAGCGCGTGGATGCCTTTGTCATTTGCGCACCGCAGGCATTGGAGGAACTTCGGATTCTGTCGCAAAACAAGCCTGTTATTTTATGTGATGTACCGGAAATACCGGTTGGTTTTGATTACGTAGCCGTAGATGAAGAAGCCGGTATTGCCGCTGCTTTGGATCATCTTTTAGCACGGGGACATCGTCAGATCGGTTGTCTGGCAGATCAGGTAACAAAAAGACGTGCTCACATTCTCCGTAAGCTTCTGGTTGCCCGGGGACTTTCGGCAGATGCAGCATTCTTTTTTGAAGGCGATTCCCTTGGTGCCGACTGTGGTTACACAGGCCTTCATGCTATTGCCGCGCAAGGTAAACTGCCTACCGCCATCTTTGCAACCCGTGATTATATCGCCGTTGGTGCCATGCGTGCAGCAATTGAGCTTCAGCTCGATATTCCCGCTCAATTGGCACTTGTGGGATACGATGATTTGCGTATATCCAGCTACTTGTATCGGAATCTGACTACCATCCACCAACCAGCAGATATCATAGGGCAAACAGCCGCACAGATGCTGCTGCATCAGTTGGGTCATCGTGAGCAACCCGTTGCACAGATTCCAATCATTCCCACATTAACCATTCGGGAAACAACTTAATTTGACCCGCCGCAGAAAGTTCTCCACAAGGATGCTTTCTGCGGCGTACTTCGTTCTTGACAAAACCGCTCCCCCGTGCTATTTTGAAAATGCAAACGTTTGCATTTATGCACAGAAGAAAAGAGGGGATGTTTTTGCGCAACATTGGTATTATTTATCTGGGACATAAGGATTATCTGTGTGAAAACTCATATGCCGTTCAGAGAGCAGCTTACAACTGTGTCAGCAAGCTGCCATTTATTCAAGCATCCATTGATCCCATTGCAACCACAGAATCAGAGGCTGTTCATGCAGTGCGCACGTTGCAGACCCAAAACTGCTGTGGCGCATTGATCGTCCTAAACACTTGGGTAGAGTGTAATATTGTCATGTCCGCATTAAAAGAACTACGCGGAATGCCATGTATGTTCTGGGGATTCCCTCTGGACGAGGTAGAAGGCCGAAAAGAAAGCACTGGCTCCTATGTTTCTGCCGCCATGTTCAGTGGTGTTATACATAGAATCGGTCTTCCCTGTCCTACCCTTTTTGCCAGTTGGAATGATCCCTCGGCGGCTGTGCAAATAGCACGCTTTGCCCGTGTTGCATCTGCCATTGATGCCCTGTTTTACGCCAAGATTGGTCTGTTTGGCTATACCTCTATGAGTATTTACACAGGTACCTTTGACCACGTGCTGATGCGGTGGAAGATCGGTCCTGAAATCCAACAGTTGGACACCTATAGTCTGATCCGTGCTGCTGAAGCCGTACCACCCGAAGTGCTGGCTCTGGCGGAAAAACGCATGGGTTCTGTGTCCTGCATTCGCAAAGACGTAGACAAAGAAAAACTTATGAAAACAATGGGTCTATATGTTGCAATGCGGGATTTCTGTGCAGAATACGGCTGGCAGGCAATTAACGTCAAGTGCCAGTATGAGCTTTCAAAAGAATACAAAGTTGTCCCCTGTGTTGCACTTTCCTTGCTTGCCGAGGATGGGATCACCACCTCATGCGAAGGTGATATTCTGAACACCGTCTCCATGCTTTTGCTGCAGCTTCTATGCGGCCAGCAGGTTTGGTACGGAGATTCCCTTACGCACTGGGATAATACCGTTCAATTCTCTCCCTGTGGTTTCCTGCCCCTATCTATGGCCCACGGTACACCTGTGATTCAGCCTTTCATGGAACATCCGGGTTTCAGTGGAATTCAGGTCTGCGGCGTACTTCGTCCGGAACGGATCACCTGGTGCCGGTTAGTGGAAGATATCGGTGGTTACCACCTGCTCTACGGCACGGGAACAGGTACGGACACCACACCCCGCAGTGGTTGCATGCCCGCACTGAATGTCATTCTGGACGGCGACGTGAATGCCCTTTGCAAAGAATATGCCGGCCAGCACTTTGCCATAGCCTATGGTGACTGGTCTGAAGAGCTTGCTCTGTATGCCGAGCTTATGGGTATTGAGGCCCGCCGGATCTGAGAGGGATCACAATGGGAAGAATTATAACCGTTGACCTTGGTACCACATTGGTCAAATGTACACTTTTTGAAGAATCCGGTAAGATCTTAGCTGCAGAGAGTTTTCCCTGTAAGCTTTCATTCCCCGCGCCAAGCCGTGCAGAGCAAGATGCTGAGCTTTGGTATACCGGCGTGTGTGATTCCATCCAAAAACTGGTTGCCGTCTGCAATGCGGAGGAAATAACAGGACTCTCCATTTCCTCTCAGGGGATCTCCATTGTTCCAACAGATGCGGATTTCCGTCCCCTGCAACCGGCTATCAGCTGGTTGGACACCCGGGCCGAGGAAGAATGTACTTCTATTTCAGAATTACTGTCGGCTGAGGATTTGTTCCGGCGTACCGGCAAATTTCTCTCGCCCTGCTATACCCTGCCGAAGCTTTTATGGCTCAAGCAGCACAGTGCAGAGATTTTTTCTAAAGCCAGCAAATTTCTGATGCCTTTGGATTATCTGAACGCCCGTATGACCGGACAAGCTGTCACAGACCACACAATGGCTTCCGGAACCATGGCTTACCATATTGCAAGCCGCATTTGGGATCCGGAGCTTTTATCCCTTGTAGGACTCACACCGGAACATATGGCTGAAATTCGTCCTGCCGGTGCATTGGTCGGATGCATAAATGCGCAAACCGCTGCACGTACCGGCCTTCTGAAGGGTACACCCGTTTTCAACGGCGGGCAGGACCAAAAAGTGGCAGCCTTTGCAGCAGGCATCGGTTCTGTGCGTGGATCACTTTCTCTGGGTACAGCCGGTGCGCTGGAGATTTTCGTCACAGATGCAGAGGATCAATCTGTACTACCTTTTTTCCCATATATCAACCCTGAAAAAACACTGGTGGAGTGCTGCATCAACACAACAGGTGCAGCGATTCAGTGGTTCAAGGATACATTGGCCCCGGAGCTTTCCTTTGATACATTGAATCAGCTCGCCGCAGCATCCCCAACAGGCAGTCATGGTATCCGTTTTTATCCCCATTTGAGCCGTCCCGGTACACCCCATCACGGTCGAAGCGAATACGGCTCCCTTCACGGTCTGTCACTTGGCAGTAGCCGGGGAGATATTTTCCGTTCCCTCTATGAAGGACTCGCCTTTGAATTCCGCCTAAATTTGGAAACAGCACTGCGTTGCGGCAGCACGCTGCGGCAGTTGGTCTTATTTGGCGGTGCATCAAAAAGTCCTGTTTTCTGCCAGATCATTGCGGATGTGACGGGTCTGGAAGTTTTTGTTTCAAAAAACAGCGAAATGAGCAGTATTGGCGCTGCAAAACTCGTAATGCAGGGTCTTGGCCAAAACGCAAGCGCATTTGCTGAAACCGCAACTGGCTCCCTTTCTTTTTATTCACCGGATCTCTGTTCCGTATCGCAATATCATTCATTATATGAACAATATCTGAACCTTTATCAAAGTGAGGAATAACAAATGGTAGAATACTTTGCACAAAAAACATGGCCTGAATTGGAATCACTGATACAGCAGGAAGCGGTTATTATTCTTCCTGTAGGTACAACGGAAGAACATGGCCGGCATTGCCCTGTGGGAACCGATGCCATGATAGCAAAAGGCTATGGCGATATGCTTGCCGCCGAATCCGACAAATTGGGGATTCCGGTGGTCGTTATGGAAACGGTTCAATTTGGATTTTCCATGTCCATTGTCCGCCAGTGGCCGGGTTGTCCGAATATTAACCCACGGGTATTCGCGGACTATATGTTCAATATCGTAGATTCTTTGATTGCAATGGGATTTCGTAAAATCGTTATGTTGGATTGCCATGGTAATCACGACTGTCTGCTGCGTCTGTGCATGCGAGAAATTGCCGATAAGCACGGTGTTTTCACCATGACACTGTCCCCAATGTCCCTCTCCGCACCTCTTTATAATGAGATAAAGAAAGATCCTGAAGGCGATATCCACGGCGGCGAGTGGGAGACATCCGCTATCCTTTACCTACATCCGGAGCTTGTGAAGCCTGAAGAATACACAAGTGTGGATGCCATCCGCTGTAACAACAAGCTGCGGGGTCCTGTTTCCACCTGGGGCCTTCAGAAGACCATTACCGGTATCTACGGCGATCCTACCACCTCTACCGCAGAGCTCGGTAAGGCCGTGCTGGAATATGCCGCACAGAAAGGTGCGCAGTACGTACAGGAATTCTATAAAATGAAGCAGTAAGGAGAAAAGTCCATGCAGCAAACAAGCCTTCCCGAAATTCGTCCCATGACACCGGATGATTACTATATGATCGAGCCATTCTTTGCGCAAATGAGCCAGCGGACACGGAACATGTTCAACCGCAATGATTGTAATCATCTGGGCCTGCTGGCATGTTTTGAGCCTGATAAGTATGGCAAACACGCCTATGGTGTCCGCAGAAATTTCATTGCGGTTGCTCCTGCAGAAGATGGAAAAGAACGTATTGCCGGTTTGGTATTTCTGTGGGATCTGGACACCAAGGTACCATATCTTGGAATTTGCATAGCGGAAGATTGGAAAGGCCGCCATTTGGGCAGCAGGTTGATCGCTTACGCAAAGGATTATTGCATCGCCCACAACAAAGGTGCCATTCTCCTTTCTACATACACGGACAATATCGAAGGACAAGGTCTGTACAAAAAATCCGGTTTCAAGCAGATCGGCATATCGGATGACGGCGAGCTGCTGTTCCTTCTCGCTTTTCCTGATACGCCTCCCATTATGGATGGAACTGTATAACAGACTTTTAGTAGAATCAAAAAAAATCCGAACGCAGACCCAACCGGGAGTGCGTTCGGACTTTTTATATACCTTGAGATCTCTGGATTTTCTGGATACGGGTACCCCCCCGTTTTGGCAGACTAACCACACTGTCAGTATTGCAAAGGCACATTCTTGCATGCTATAATACCAACGCAATCACAACAACATATAAGGTGGTATCGCTATGGCCACGATCCTTCTGATTATTATTTATCTTGCCTTTATCGCTTTGGGCCTGCCGGATTCCCTGTTCGGCACCGCATGGCCCGCAATTTATGAAGAATTCTCATTGTCTTTCTCCTATGGAAGTTTCATTACGATCATCATGACCTGCGGAACTATTTTCTCCAGCATCATGAGTACCCGGCTCATTGCCCGGTTCGGTACTGGAAAGGTAACAGCTTTCAGCACTGCGCTGACAGTACTGGCTCTCATCGGCAATGCCTTTGCCGGCAATTTCTTCACCATTTGCCTGTTGGCAATTCCTCTGGGATTGGGTGCCGGTGCGGTGGATACTGGCCTTAACAACTATGTAGCGGTACACTATTCTTCTGCGCAGATGAGCTTGCTGCACTGCTTCTTCGGCGTGGGAATTTCTATTAGTCCTTACTTAATGGCTCGCTTCCTCAGCACAGAATCCGGCTGGCGGGGCGGCTACCGATTTGCCTTCTTCATTCAGCTTGCCATTGCTCTGATCCTGTTTCTCACATTGCCGCTGTGGAAAAAAGTGGCTACAAAGGAAGCGCATGAGGATGCACCCATCAAGGTGTTGTCTATCAAAGAGCTGGCAAAGATCCCCGGTGTAAAAACCATGTGGCTTCTGTTCGTCATCAGCTGCGCTATTGAGTACACTGCGGGTACATGGGGAAGCACTTATCTGGTGGAATCCAAAGGAATGCCTGCTGATAATGCTGCCGAGGTTGTACTGTTTTATTACATCGGCATGACTGTTGGCCGGCTACTATCCGGTATCTTAGCTACGAAGTTAAGTTGTTGGAAAATCATCCGTATTGGCATGGTAACACTGGGCGCGGCAGTGATCGTGCTTTTGCTTCCTGTGCCAGCCGTGGTCATCGCCATTGCCCTGTTTATGATTGGCCTTGGCAACGGCCCTATGTTCCCCAACTTTACATATTTGACCCCCATGAATTTTGGGGAAGACATCTCCCAATCCGTCATTGGTACCCAGATGGCAGCTTCTTCCGTGGGTATTATGCTGGTCCCTGCCCTCTGTGGATTACTGGGACAATTCTTCGGCATGGATGTGTTCCCCATCTACCTGACCGCTATGTTCTCACTGATGGTATTTGGTATCGTCAGCATTCAGAAAACTATGAAAGCCGCCGGCAAGGATATTCGTTGAGTTGGATATATCCAGACCACCAATCGATGGGACTCTTTATGTATTGCAGAATGACACGATAGGAAAGTAAACCGGCAATTGGTTCGAGTCCAGTTGCTCCGGAAAGAAAATAAATGACCACCCGTTGGGTGGTCATTTATTTTCTGGTGGACACATACTAGTTAAATTCGAACTTAAAGCAGATTCAATTTCCTGGAGGGTCAGGGTCTCACTTCCGTTCTTATAGTTGTAGGTAAGGACTAATTTATCGTCATATACAAAGACGGAGTTCACGAAAGTATCGATGATTTCTTTCCTATAGTCAAGGTCGTTTATGTTGCCGTACTTATACTTGCTGATCCAATCCACGATCTCTTCCTTGGTGAACTTGCGGCGCTCCAATTGTAGCTGCAGGATGCTGGTCTTTAGGGAATCCCTCTGGGTTTCCAAATCCTCCAGACACTCTTTTGTGGTTTCAGTAATAATACCCTGGCGGATCGCTTTCATCACATTACGGATCTCTGCTTCACATTGCTGCAACTGCTGCTTCAGCACGGGTGTCATGGTATCGCCCTGCTCCTGCATAATCAAAATGGCATCTGCAATGCGGTCGATAGCTTCATCAGTCAGCACCTTGGAAACAGTCAGCTTCACAACCATTTCTTCTATCCAATGCTTCTTGATTGCTTTCTTCTTGCAGCCAAGCCGCCGTTTGGCACCGCTGCATTTGTAGTAGTGGTAGATAATCCCTTTGCAACCTTTGCCGCTTTCACCGGCCATCACCCGCCCACAATCGCCACAATATAGCTTTGTTGTAAGCAAGTATTCCTCTTCCGCTTTTGCCCGTGCCGGGGCCTTCTTGTTTGCTGCCATACGCATTTGCACCCTTTCAAATAATTCTTTGTCTATGATTGCCGGAATGCCGTCCGGGGTAATGACATCGCCATACTTGTATTCACCGATGTACTTGCGGTTCTTGAGTAGATTACTGAGAACACTGACAGTATAAGCATTACCCCGCTTGGAGCGCAGCCCTCGTTCTTCCATTTCAGCTTGTAAAACGGTGAGCCGTTCACCATCGGCATACCGGGCAAACAGTTCCTGCACATAAGGTGCGGTTTCGGGATTGACTTCCAATCTTCCGGTTGCCTTGTCCACATAGTAGCCAAGGGGCGTGTTGCCGCCGTTGTTCATGCACTTCATAGCATTGTCATGCTGACCTCTGCGGATTTTCTGCGCAAGTTCAGCTGAGTAATACTCTGCGTAGCCTTCCAGCATGGATTCCAGGATGATACCCTCCGGGCCATCGGAGATGTTCTCTTTAATGGAGATCACTCTGACACCGTTCTTTTTTAACACATGCTTATAGTGGGCACTGTCATAGCGGTCACGGGAAAAGCGGTCCAATTTCCACACCAGCACCACATCAAATAACCCCTTGGCACTGTCTGCAATCATTCGCTGAAAGTCCGGTCTGTCTGCCGTTCTTGCAGACAACGCCCGGTCCACATAGGTGCCAAGCAAGGTCAGATTATTTTTCATTGCGTAGTCCGTACATTCACGGAGCTGACCTTCGATAGATTCTTCTCGTTGTCGATCTGAAGAATATCGGGCATAAATTACTGCATTCATACGATTCCTCCTTTGCTTATATGATATCTTTTTGCGAATTTAGCTTCCATTGTATGGATGGCAGCAGGCCGAAACCTGCTGCCATCCGGGCGCTTATTCATCTTTCTTTTCTAAATCCTCCTGGATTTTAGGAAGTAAGAACCGGGCAAAACGGAGGATAACATGCTCCGGAAGCTGTGCGCCATAATCCTCAGTATTCTGGGTGGTGACTTCTACGATCTGTTCCTGGGAAATCTGTTCGGGCATAGGCGTCACCCCCTTATCGGGCATCCCGGTCAGTCCGTCTGCGGAACTGGGCCTCACACATCTTTACAATTGCATCCTCCATTTGCGCAGTGGTGTAATGCTTGGGGAAGTATTTGCGGATGCGCTCCATAGGGATCTTCAACCGCTCCTTTTGGTTGGCTTTTTCCTGGCGCATAAGTCCCGCCACGAAATCTCTGGTCAGTGTACCTGCCATGCTGTGTTCCTTAAGGTGGTAGGCCTGCCCAACAGAAGGGGTACAATCATTGCGTTCCATCTCGTCCAGCACCCAACCTTGCTCTGCCGGGGAGAGATAGGAAAGATGCACCGCCGGGGTGAAAGCGATTTTTCCTTCATCTACTTTCTGCAGTAACTCTGGAAGCAGATGGGTCAAGCGGATATAGCGTTTTACTGTGTCCTTACTTGTATTAGCAACTTCTGCAATTTGCTCCGTTGCCAACTTCGGTGCAACTTGCACCGAAGTTAAATCAGTGCGCTGTCCTCTATGATTCAAAGCCTCAGCTTTTAGCTTGTAAGCAAAGGCTTTTTCGCTCGGTAGAATGTGTTCCCGATGCAGGTTGCTATCCACCAGTGCGATAGCTGCTTCATCCCGGTCGATGGCATAAATTAAGGCAGGAACCGTTTCGATTCCTGCCTTCTTGCATGCGTGTAACCGCCGGTGTCCGGAGATCACCTCATATTCTCCATTGTCCAGTGGACGAACCACCAACGGGGTCAGCAAACCTTGGGTAAGGATGCTCCATGTCAACTGGTCCATTTCTTCGTTATCGACTACCTTAAACGGGTGTCCATCAAAGGGCCGCAGTTTCTCAACGGCTAAATGTTCTGCTCTTGTTTCTTTCATCGTGTCTTGCTCCTTTCATTCTTCCTCTTGTTACTTCGGTCTCCTGCTGCCGCTCCATGGCAAGCAGGTTTTCTACTTTCGGTGCGCTGCGTTCTGCAATGCGCTTGGCGATCCTCTGCTGCTTCCGCAGCGGGTCCATCTTTTGGGTGACGGCCTTGGCCTGTAGCTTCAGCTCCGGTTTTTCAGATTCCGGCGCACGGCGGATCTTGTTGCGGATGTGCTCCCGTTCTGCTTTCAGCTGATCGATCTGGGCATCCACATTCTCCCGGAACGCAAAAAGCTCCTCTGCGGTGTCGATTTGACAGCCGCAGAGGAGCTTGTAGTCCTCGATATATTGATCCAGTTTTCGCACTTCTTCACGGAGAAGTGGAGATAGCGGCAGGTGCATATTTTCAGCCAGCAGGTTGTTGCCGGTGCATATCT
>JAZOLX010000100.1:0-35881 GCA_045653485.1 Faecousia sp.
CGAGCGCTATAAGGCAATTGTCGGCAAGACCGTCACTCTGCCTTTGGTCAATAAGGAAATTCCCATCGTTGCCGATGATTACGCCGAGATGGAATTCGGTACCGGTTGCGTTAAGATGACTCCTGCCCATGACCCCAACGACTTTGAGGTTGGTCTGCGTCATAACCTGGAAGTTATCCGCGTTCTGGACGACAACGGCGTTGTCAATGAACTGGGCGGCAAGTATGAAGGCCTTGACCGTTATGAAGCCCGTAAGCAGATCGTTAAGGATCTGGAAGAGCAGGGCTATCTCGTAAAGATCGAAGATCATGCCCACAATGTCGGTACTTGCTACCGCTGCCATAAGGATGTTGAGCCTATCATCTCTGCTCAGTGGTTCGTTAAGATGAAGCCTCTGGCTGAAGAAGCCGTCCGCTGCGTCAATGACGGTGA
This sequence comes from Faecousia sp., assembly GCA_045653485.1. Lineage (GTDB taxonomy): Bacteria > Bacillota > Clostridia > Oscillospirales > Oscillospiraceae > Faecousia. Next base: position 433 of record JAZOLX010000100.1, read on the forward strand.
GACCAAGTTTGTTCCCGAGCGCTTCACCAAAAACTACATGAACTGGATGAACAACATCCGTGACTGGTGTATCTCCCGTCAGCTGTGGTGGGGTCATCAGATTCCCGTATGGTATTGCGCTGATTGCGGCCATATGACCTGCTCCCGTGAGGATGCCGTCTGCTGTGAAAAATGCGGCAGCACCCACATCGCGCGTGATCCCGACGTGCTGGATACCTGGTTCAGTTCCGCTCTGTGGCCCTTCGAGACCCTAGGTTGGCCCAATGAAGAGGCTGCTGACTTGAAGAAGTACTATCCCACTTCCGTACTGGTCACGGGCTACGATATCATTACTTTCTGGGTTTCCCGTATGATCGTCTCCGGCCTGGAGCACATGGGCAAAGCACCCTTCCACACCGTGCTGATCCACGGCCTGGTTCGTGATAACCTGGGTCGCAAGATGTCCAAGTCTCTGGGCAACGGTATCGACCCTCTGGAGATGATCGACAAGTACGGCTGTGACGCTCTGCGTATGAACATGGTCACCGGTAACTCTCCCGGAAACGATATGCGTTTCTATGTGGAGCGCTGCGAGGCTATGCGTAACTTTGCCAACAAGCTGTGGAACGCTTCCCGCTATGTTATGATGAACCTGGCAGAGGATGCCAAGAATGAACTGCCCGATCTTTCTAAGCTGGAGATCGCTGACAAGTGGGTTCTGAGCAAGCTGAATACCCTGATTGGTGAAGTTACTGAGAACATGGAGAAGTATGAGCTGGGTGTTGCCATCCAGAAGATCTACGACTTCATTTGGGATATCTACTGCGACTGGTATATTGAAATGACCAAGGCTCGTCTGTTCTCAGACGATGCTGACCGTAAGCAGACCGCTATCGGTGTGCTGGTGTATGTACTGGATCAGGTCCTGCGCCTGCTGCATCCCTTCATGCCCTTCATCACTGAAGAGATCTGGCAGTCCATCCCCCACGAAGGCGAGGCTCTGATTGTCGCTCAGTGGCCCGAGGTTCGGGATGATCTGGCATTCAAGGCTGAGTGCGACCAGATGGAATCCGTCATGGATGCCATCCGCGCTATCCGTAACCGCCGTACCGAGATGAACGTTCCTCCTTCCAAGAAGGCTGCTCTGTTCGTTCTGACCGCCAAGCCTCAGGTGTTTACCGAGGGTGAAGGCTTCCTGCAGCGCTTGGCTTATGCTGACGAAGTGAGCCTACTGGATGCAGAACCTGCCAACCTGGACGGTATGGTTACAATTACTACCGCAGATGCCAAGTTGTATATCCCCATGGGCCAGCTGGTGGATGTATCCAAGGAACTGGACCGCATTGGTAAGGAGCTGGAGAAAAACCGTAAGTTCCTGGCTTCCCTGGAAGCAAAGCTCACCAACGAGAAGTTTGTCTCCCGTGCTCCTGAGGCTGTTGTTGCCGCCGAAAAGGAAAAAGCAGCTAAGACCCGCGATTTGATCGCTCAGTTGGAAGAAAGCGAAGCTGCATTGAAAAAACTGTAATTTCATAATTTTGACTCTCTCAAGTAAAGGCTTACTTTGCTTGAGAGAGTTATTTTTATATATTTGCTTTTCCGACGAAAAAACCGGTCAGAACATTTTATACTATTTCTGCTTGATTACGAAGGAGGTATCAATATGCAATTTACCAGCTTTTTGGAAACTGGAAGATTAACCGTTGTCCTGACTGGTGAGATCGACCACCACCGGGCAAAAGGTTATATCCAAGCTATCGCGGGGAAAATCGAAGCTTATAACCCAAATGTTTGTGTTTTGGACTTTTCCGATGTTACTTTTATGGATTCATCGGGAATCGCAGTAGTGATCAACGCACTGCGGTATATGGCCCGTATCGAAGGAAAATTGGAGCTTTCAGGAATAGGACGGCAGCCAATGAAGGTATTTCAAACATCAGGGATTGATAAACTGGTAGAGATCAAGGAGGCAGTAATATGAAATTTGAAAACTATATGATCTTAGATTTTCCGAGTAAATCAACTAACGAAGCATTTGCAAGATCTGCTGTTGCCTGTTTTGCTGCACAGATGGACCCAACCTTAGAAGAGCTTGGAGATATCCGCACAGCGGTATCTGAAGCAGTAACGAACGCCATTGTTCATGCTTACCCGGATGAGTTGGGTATCATCACTTTGCGCTGCCGGATATTGAAAAGCAACGTGCTGGATATTGTGATAAAGGATCGTGGCATTGGTATAGCTGATGTGGAAAAGGCGAAACAACCAATGTTTACAACAGGTGGTTCAGATCGTAGTGGTATGGGCTTTACTATTATGGAAAGTTTTATGACAAGCCTGACCATTACATCAGAACCTGGAAAAGGTACCACAGTACATATGCGCCGCAGACTGCAAAAAAGGAAATGACCAGATTAGAAGAATTGATTGCGAAAAGTCAATCCGGTGACAGAAATGCGAGTGAGATACTCGTGACAGAAAATTCCGGTTTGATTTGGTCCGTCGCAAGGCGGTTTATGGGTAGAGGTGTCGAGGCGGATGATCTGTATCAACTTGGATGTCTTGGCTTTTTAAAGGCTGTTGAAGGCTTTGATCTGGAATTTGGAACACAGTTTTCTACCTATGCGGTACCTAAGATCACCGGTGAGATTCGACGCTTTCTCCGGGATGATGGGGCAGTTAAAGTATCACGCAGTATCAAGGAGCAAGCAGTAACCATAAAGTCAGCCAGAAACTTGTTAGTCAGTGCGTTTGGACGTGAACCAACGATTCAGGAAATTGCCAATCAAACAGGTTTTTCGCCGGAGGAGATTGCTCTGGCAGAAACAGCAACTGCTGCGACAGAATCGATTCATGCACAGACAGGGGAGGACGGCTTCACTCTAGAAAATATCCTTTCTGACACACAGTCAGAGGATGATTTGGTAGAACGTATTTCGCTTAATCAAGCAATCAAGAAACTACCAGAGAGGGAAGCCATGGTGATTCAGCTTCGGTATTTCCATGGTTTGACACAGGAAAGAATATCCAAGGTTTTGTCTGTAAGCCAGGTGCAGGTATCACGAGTTGAAAAGAAAGCACTATCTCATCTGCGGGAAATGATGGATTGCTGAAATTTCTCTTTACCTTTTGTTCTCTTTAGGGTAAAATGGATGCATCTTATATGTATAGACAGGTGCGTTATGACGGATAACTTAATTTCCAGATTTATCGAAGCCAGAAAACAGTATATTGCTTCGCATTTTCAAAGCTTAAACGGTATGCAACAGGAAGCGGTTATGACAACGGAAGGACCTTTGCTGCTTTTGGCAGGTGCGGGAAGTGGCAAAACCACGGTGCTGATCAATCGTATTGCCAACTTGATTCGTTTTGGCCGTGGTAGTGATTCTTTGGATGTCCCTGATACTGTAACTGAGGAAGATGTTTATTTTTTAGAGAATCTTCCTGTCCCAATGACAGAGTTTGACCGCAGCAGAGCGGAGTATCTCTGCGCTGTAGAACCAGCTGTCCCATGGAGCATTATCGCCATTACCTTTACCAATAAGGCTGCCAACGAACTGAAAGAGCGATTAGAGCGAATTCTGGGAACAGGTGCTCAGGACGTGTGGGCAATGACATTCCATTCCGCCTGCTGCCGCATTCTTCGCAGGGATATTGAGCGCCTAGGCTATTCCAGAAGCTTTACGATCTATGATACAGCAGATTCTGAGCGCCTGATGAAAGATGTCATTAAGGATATGGGATTGGATGATAAGACGTTCCCGGCTAAGTATGTCTTATCTGTTATCAGCAGGGAAAAGGATAAGATGGTCACGCCCGATGAGCTTTTAGACCGTGCTGAGACAGCTGGTGATATCCGCCTTCTTCATACTGCGAGAGCATACAAGTCCTATCAGACTCGGTTAAAAGATAACAATGCGCTGGACTTTGATGACATTATTTTCCAAACAGTTGAACTGCTGCAGGAAAATGAAGATGTTCGTACTTACTACCAACGGAAATTTCGGTACGTACTGGTTGACGAATATCAGGATACCAACCATATGCAGTATCTTTTGACATCATTGCTGGCAGGCGGGTATGAAAATATCTGCGTTGTTGGTGATGATGACCAAAGCATTTACCGCTTCCGTGGTGCAACAATTGAGAATATTTTGAATTTTGAAAAGCAGTACCGTGGCTCTAGGATCATCAGATTGGAACAAAACTATCGTTCTACACAGTCGATCTTAAATGCTGCCAATGCTGTCATTGCTCATAATCTGGGACGTAAGGGAAAACGTCTATGGACGGCCAACGGACAGGGTGAACCAATTACTGTGTATGAGGCTTATGACGAAGGCGCTGAAGCAAATTTTGTTGCCGGACAGATCATTTCTGGATCAAAAGGCAAGAATTTTAAGGATTATGCCATTTTATATAGAACAAACGCCCAGTCCAACGCGCTGGAATTTGCTATGAAGCGCAACGGTATTCCATACCGCGTCATTGGTGGTATGCGATTCTTTGAAAGGGCCGAAATTAAGGACATGCTGTCCTATTTGTCTGTTGTCAATAACCGGGACGATGACCTTCGTCTGCAAAGAATCATCAACAACCCACCCCGAGGTCTTGGCGCAAAGACCATGGAATCTGCTCAGCGCATGGCTCAAGCGGAGGAAAAGTCCCTGTACAGCATAATATCAGATCCCTATTCCTATGGACCGTTGGAAAAATCAGCAACAAAGTTTTTGCAATTTAGCATGCTGATCGAAGAGCTGGATCAGCTTTTGGAGGATGGCATGACCTTGCCTGAATTCTATGATGAATTACTCTCCAGAACCGGCTATGCTGCAATGTTGGAAGCAAAACCAACGGAAGAGAATAAAACACGTTTGGAGAACGTTCGTGAATTGAAATCTAGCATCCATGCATATGTTCAGAATGCGGATGTTCCGACTCTTGCTGGCTTTTTGGAAGAAATTGCGCTCTACACGGACATTGAGGAATACAATGAAGGCGATGACGCGGTTGTCATGATGACTATGCACTCCGCGAAAGGTCTTGAATTTCCGCACGTATTTCTTGTGGGGTTTGAAGACGGTCTGTTTCCTGGAATGCGTGCAATCGGAGACTATGAGGAAATGGAAGAGGAACGGCGTCTTTGCTATGTGGCAATCACACGCGCCAAGGAGACACTGGCAATCTCTTTTGCTAAGCAGCGTATGCTCTATGGCAGAACAAATGCAGCACTGCCTTCCCGGTTTTTACGTGAGATTCCGGATGACATGGTGATCCGCAAAGGTGCATATCACCGCAAACAAGAACAGACAGGCTTTGGTGCATCACAATATGCTTTTCCTACATATCAGGAATCTGTACGTAAGCGGGAAATCCCGTTGCATGCAACTTCAGCACCTAAAACGACATCTCTTGAACTGAACAAAGGAGATATGGTTCATCATACTGCGTTTGGCCGTGGTATGGTGTTGTCTGTGATGAAGATGGGTGGAGATGCGCTTCTGGAAATTGCCTTCGATGATATTGGCACAAAGAAGCTTATGGCAAAAACTGCATCTGTACACATGAAAAAACTGTAATAATCCACATTTCTGTGCATAATTTCCACAAGGGGGGATATTATGCGCAGATGGATTGGCCGTTGCATCGGATTTGTTATATTCATTATAGCTGTTTCGCTGGTTTTATTGGTTGCGTTTCGTATCCGATATCATGAAGCAATTCGAAATCTCTCTGAGACGCAAGTGAAAAACGCAACCTCTGATTTGATCAACGATGCCATTGATAAGCAAATTGATCTAGGGAATATCCATTATGACCGCATCGTCTTTTTCGAGAAAGATCTTGATGGACGTATCACTGCGCTAAAAACCAATATGACTGAAGTGAATCGCTTAAAAACGGCTATACTGAATTTAATCAATGATGAGATTCTGGCCCTGGATACAACAGATATCACGATTCCAATCGGCAGTTTGCTACTCCCGGAATTCTTTTCTGGCAAGGGTTTTGGAATTCCAATACAGGTTCTTTCTATTCGAAATTCCGATGCTTCGTTTCAAAGCTATTTTACAGAAGCAGGAATCAATCAGACTTTGCAGCAGCTGACAATGGATGTTAGTGTAGATGTTTCAGTTTTGGTGCTAGGTAAAGCAGAGAGCTTCACTGTATCAAGTCAAGTGGTGGTTGCAGAAACAATCATCGTAGGGCAGGTGCCCGGAACATTCTTTCAAACCGGAGGATAATTATGAACGCCAAAGAGAGAATACAGGAACTTACAAAGATTCTGGTAGAGGCTAATTACCAATATTATGTGCTGGATGATCCACAAATGCCGGATTTTGAATATGACCGTTTGCTGCGGGAGTTGGAGACTTTGGAAGCGGAGAATCCTGAACTGGCAACGGCGGACTCTCCGACCAAGCGGGTTGGTGGCCAGGCGCTTAGTAAGTTCGAAAAGGTGTCCCATCCTGTTCCGCTGATGAGTTTGCAGGATGTTTTTTCCATTGAAGAACTTGATGAATTTCTAGACAAAATATTAGATGCTTATCCCGGTACTGAGTTTTCAGTTGAACCAAAGGTAGATGGACTGTCTGTGGCATTGGAATACGAAAACGGTGTTTTTGTCAGAGGAGCAACAAGAGGTGACGGTGAAACAGGCGAGGATGTAACAGAGAATCTGAAGACGATCAGGTCAATTCCTATGACCATTACAGGTGCGCCTAATCGGTTGATTGTCCGCGGTGAAGTATTCATGCCCAAAAAAAGTTTTGAACGCCTAAATGCACAGCAGGAAGCTGATGGAAAACCTTTATTTGCAAATCCAAGAAATGCAGCAGCAGGTTCTCTTCGCCAGTTGGATCCCAAGATTGCAGCAAGACGCGGACTCGATATTTTCATTTTCAACATTCAGCTGGCAGAAGGTATCAGTTTTGAAAAACATTCCGAATCTTTAGAGTATTTGCGTCAATTGCGTTTCAAAACAATTCCTTTTGAAAAGTTGAGTTCTGTTGATGAGATCAATGAATATGTTTTGTCCATCAATGAAAACCGTGAGCAGTTGACTTGTGATATTGATGGTGCTGTGATTAAAGTCAACAATCTCGCGCTCAGACAGCGCTTAGGTACCACGGCTAAATTTCCCCACTGGGCAGCTGCTTATAAGTATCCGCCTGAGATCAAACCCACGGTCGTAGAAGATATTATTGTTCAGGTTGGCAGAACAGGTGTTTTGACACCAAAAGCGGTTGTCAAACCTGTACGTCTTGCAGGGACAACAGTGACAAATGCCACACTGCACAACCAGGATTTTATCACTCAGCGAGATATCCGTATTGGTGATACCGTCAGTATTCGTAAAGCTGGTGAAATCATTCCGGAAATCTTAGAGGTGGATTTTTCCAAGCGGCCAGTAGGTACTTGCTCCTATGTGATGCCTTCCAGATGTCCCATATGTGGTGCACCAACCGCAAAGGACGAAGACGGCGCATTCCTTCGATGTACCGGAGCGGAATGTCCAGCTCAACTCAGCAGAAATATTGCCCATTTTGCAAGCCGGGATGCTATGGACATTGAAGGTTTTGGCACTGCAATCGTGGATGCTTTGATTGAAAAAGGATATTTGATGTCTGTTGCCGATATATATTATTTATCACTTGAACAGGTAAAAAGCCTATGGCAAAAGGGCGATACAGCAGCCAAAAAACTACTTGTAGCTATTGAAGCCAGCAAAGAGCAGGATTTGAGTAGATTGATTTATGCGCTTGGCATTCGTCAGGTAGGCGCAAAGACCGGAAAAATTCTAGCTGCGACGTTTGGTTCGATGGATGCACTGATGGAAGCATCAGAGGAAGATTTAAAACAGGTAAGCGATGTGGGTGAAATTACAGCTTCTTTTATTGCTCAGTGGTTTGCCCAACCCCAATCCCGGCACTTGATTCAGCGGCTTAAGGACGCCGGTGTGAATTTTGAGAGTAAACGTACTCTTGCTGACGCGAGGTTTGCGGGAATGACCTTTGTTCTTACTGGTGCTTTGAGCAAGTTCACACGGGATGAGGCAACTGAGAAAATTGAATTGTTCGGAGGAAAAGCATCCGGATCAGTTTCCAAGAAAACTACGTATGTAGTTGTTGGAGAGAATGCTGGATCAAAAGAGCGCAAGGCGCGAGAGCTTGGAATCCCAATTCTTTCAGAAGATGATTTTCTGACAATGATTCAATGAAAAAAACGGAAAGCAGCATGTATGCTGCTTTCCGTTTTTTATAAAGAATAATCCTTATCATTATATTTAGTGAAATCCAGCGCTTTTGGTTTTGCTGGTATGCGTTTGCATGGATCATAGAAGAATTTGCGGCACTTTCCTGTTAGAGGAACCACACCTTTTTTGATGCAAAGAACCTGCTCCTCATCAATTTGTGTGCCATAAGCACAATAGGTACAAGATTTTTCTATCTTTTTTCTGAACAGCATAGTACAGGCTCCTTTCGCGTTTCAGTTATTATATATCCGGTTGTCACGAAAAGCTACTGTTTTTTTGAAAATGATAAATATTGTTATAAATATAACCGGTACGACGCTGAGCAAGAGAACAGGAATATTTCTGTCATCGTAGAGACATCGGGCCACCATGGAGGAAATTATGGCACTTATTATTGTTTGCAGAATCTTACCCGGAAAGTACCAGCCTGAGCCCAAATCACCGGTTGCGGAGATTGTTTGCATGCCTACACAAGTACCACCAAAACCAAGAATTACAGAACTCAGTATAAAACGCATTGTTTCTGATGGTGCCTCTTGTAAGCTACAGCATCCATTTGCCAATTCTAACAATCCAATTATTAATAATTTGATTGCTCCAGGTAGCATCCAAAGAAACCAACGACAAAGAAAAGCGATTAGTATTCGAAATAGCACAACCCAACCGCATACAATAGCGGTGATGCGCACAGCTTTCGTTAGTGCATTAGGCAATGACATCATGTTGGCATTTTTCATTGTGCACCGACCACTACTCTTACCGGGTAAGATGATCCCAACAATCAGTGCAGATACAATGTGGATCACCCAAAGAAGCAGCACTGTTATTTGCGAAGAAAATAAGCTCCCAGCAATACCAAAAATGAATGCAGGTCCTGCGTTGCTGCAAAAACCCAACATACGGTGTGCATCCTTTTGGTTTAGATAACCTTCGTTATATGCTTCCGTAACTGTTTGTGCACCAACTGGATAACCTCCCAGCATTCCAATCAGAAGAATATGTTCACTACCTTTCGGCATTCCGCAAAGCCTTCCTAATGGACGTAGAAAAGCAGTGTTTACACCGGATGCTGCATTTGTCAGCATAATTGACAAAAGAAAGAATGGCAGTAAGGATGGAATGATTGTTCGCAAACATATTTCAATACCTTCAGCCGCACCGTCAATTGCTGTTTTGCTGTCCAGAATCAACATTATCATTGCACTCGCAGAAAGAAGTGAGGTTAATATTCTGTTTTGCCTTGCCATTGCCTTTCACCTCACTGAAAATTATGCACATCTTGTGGAAAGAATTACTGGATTCTTCATAAGATTTTTAAAAGGGAGGTGCTGGCTTTTGAATCAGCATAATAAGGTTATTCACCGTCTGAAAAAACTGATCGATTTGTCTGTGCCGACATTACCTGGTGTACCTATAGTGGAAATGGCGGGAAACAGACGTGTGTTGGTAGAGAATCATCATGGAGTTGCAGAATATGAGAGAACGCGGATTATCATCTTAGTGAAATTTGGTAAAATAATTATTACAGGTATAGACTTGGAAATATCTCACATGTCTCGGCAGCAGTTGGTAATTGTTGGTTGCATTGATGCAGTGTCTATTGAGAGGGAGTGTGATTGATGGGAATATCCTTTGAGGGAACAGAAATTGCGGAGATCACCAGTGCTGATATAGAGAACACACTTGCGCAAATCAGTGATCTCGGCGTATCATTCAGACATGTAATATACATGGATTCCTTGTCTATAAGAGCGGAGATCAAAAGATCAGACATAAAACTGGTGGAAACATATATTTGCAAACACGGTGGATCCATAAAAATAGTAAGAAAATATGGTTTATATTGGAAATTAAAAGGCTTGTTTAAAAGACCGTTGTTGATTGTAGGACTTGGAATCATCTTATTTTTGGTCTTGTGGGTTCCTTCAAGAGTTCTGTTTATCACTGTTGAAGGAAATGAGCATATTCCAGCCCGCCACATTATTGAGCAGGCAAATCTTTGTGGAATTTCGTTCGGTGCGTCCAGAAGATCGGTTCGCAGTGAAATGATGAAAAATAGTCTACTTTCTGCGATACCATCGTTGCAGTGGGCAGGAATCAACACCAACGGTTGTACGGCTGTAATTTCTGTAAAAGAGAGAACACAAACATTACAGGATAGGGAACAAACACAGGTCAGCAGCATTATTGCAGTTAGGGATGGTGTAGTTGAATCATGTACTACGCAAAAAGGAAATCAATTGTGTGAAGTAGGGAAGGTTGTAAAAAAGGGGGATGTCTTGATCTCGGGGTATACGGATTGCGGAATCAAGATCATGGCAACGCGAGCCGAAGGGGAAGTCTTTGCGCAAACAAGGCACGAAATGACCGTTATCACACCAACGGATTACACTAAAAAGGGACCGATAATGAAAGTTGAGAAAAAATATGGTTTATTAATCGGGAAAAAACGCATAAATTTCTATAAAGGTAGTGGAATTTCAGCGGTAGGTTGTGATAAAATATATACGGAATACTATTTGACACTGCCAGGTGGCTTTCAATTACCTATTGCGTTAATTGTGTGTAGTACCAGTGTGTTTGACCAATCAATTATTTCTGCTGGGACAGAGGATGTGGAACAAACAGCACGTGAACATGCACATGAATATCTTTTGTCTCAAATGATTTCCGGCAAGATTCTAAGGGATAATATGATTACACAGTATCGTACGGGTGTGTGCCTACTTACAGGTGAGTTTGTGTGCAGTGAAATGATCGGCAGAGTACAAAACGAGGAGATAATCGATAAATATGGGGAAAATCATTGAAAGAATCGTTAATGCGGACAGGGTTGAGGACTTAATTGCAGTATTTGGTTCCTTTGACGAGAATATCAAACGTATTGAGGATAGTTTGCATGTATCTATCGTAAATCGAGGTACTGATTTAAAGATTTCCGGTGATGAGGAAGCAGTTGATAAAGCTGCCAGAACGTTGGAGGGCCTACTCTCGCTGTCGGCAAAGGGTGAAACGATTGACGAACAGCGGGTGCGATACTTGATTACTCTGGTTCAGGAGGGCAATGACGCACAAGTAGCGCAAATGGCAAAGGATGTTGTGTGTATTACAGCAAAAGGCAAACCCATCAAAGCTAAAACGGTTGGACAGCAGAAATATATGCGTGCCATTGAAAAGAACACTGTTACCATTGGTGTTGGCCCTGCAGGCACCGGCAAGACTTATCTTGCTGTTGCCGCCGCTGTAGCGGCATTTCGTGACCGAACGGTTAACCGTATTGTTTTGACGCGGCCTGCCGTTGAAGCTGGTGAACGTTTGGGTTTTCTGCCGGGTGACCTGCAGACAAAGGTTGATCCTTATTTGCGTCCACTATACGATGCCTTGTATGACATGCTGGGTGCAGAGACCTTCCAAAAGTATCAGGAACGCGGGTCTATTGAGGTTGCGCCCCTCGCTTATATGCGTGGCCGGACACTGGATGATAGCTTTATTATTCTGGATGAGGCACAGAATACTACCAGTGAACAGATGAAGATGTTTTTGACGCGTCTTGGTTTTGGATCTAAAATCGTGATTACGGGAGACATTACACAAATTGATCTGCCCGGTGATAAAACCAGCGGTTTGAAGGATGCGATACGCGTATTGGATGGGGTCAATGACATTGCAATATGCCAACTGACTTCTGCTGATGTTGTACGGCACGCTTTGGTTCAAGAAATTATCAACGCATACGAGCGCGCCGCTAAGAAGAATGAAATTAAAAAACCGGTCCAGCAGTTCCATGGCCGTTACCAAAGGAAGAATACCTATGAATAAAATGAAGATAAATATAACATTTGATGTTTTTACTCTGCGACAGCCAATTGTTACTTCGATCATTCAGAAATGCATCGAAACAACGCTGGAAGCAGAACACATCAATGTACCCTGTGAAATCAATGTTCTTGTTACCAGTGACAAGGGAATTCGTGCGATCAACTCTGCCAGCAGAGATATCGATAGCGCAACAGATGTGCTGAGCTTTCCTATGTTCCAGCTTGTTCCCGGTGAGTTACCTGAGGATTGGATTGAATATCTTGATCCGGAAACCGGTATGTGTCCCTTGGGTGATATGGCGATATCTCTTGAAAGAGCGATTGCACAAGCAAAGGAATTTGGTCATAGCACCAGAAGGGAAATCGGCTATTTAACGATTCACTCCATGTTGCACCTGCTTGGTTATGACCATCTTGACGAAGGTCCCATGAAGGCGCAAATGCGTGCAAGAGAAGAAATCATTGCAGCAACAATATCCGGAATGGCAAGAGACTAACAATTACTTACTAAGGAGAAATCATATGGCTACAAAAACCGCTATGATTACGATTGCTGGACGGCCCAATGTAGGAAAGTCCACTCTGACGAATTATCTTGTTGGCGAAAAGATCGCTATCGTTTCCAATAAGCCTCAGACGACACGTAACAGAATTTGTGGCATCGTTACCAGAGAAGACACGCAGTTTGTTTTTGTGGATACTCCGGGATTCCACAATCCCAGAACAAAGCTGGGTGATTACATGGTCAATGTTGTCAAAGAGTCAGTTGCCGATGTAGATTTGACGATTCTTGTTGTTGAACCCGTTGCCAATGTTGGGTTGCAGGAAATGGCGCTGATTGATCAGCTAAAGGCTAAAAAATGCCCTGCGGTGCTCGCAATCAACAAAATTGATACAGTAGAAAAGGATGCATTACTTGAGGTAATTGCAGCTTATTCTCAGCACGCATCCTTCGATGAGATTGTGCCCATTTCTGCAAAAACCGGTGACGGTGTTGAAGCATTATTGGATATTTGCGCAAAGTATGCAGTTGAAAGTCCTTTTTTGTTTCCTGAGGATTTGACAACAGACCAACCGGAACGCCAAGTTATGGCTGAGATCATTCGTGAAAAGATTCTATGGAATCTTGACAGGGAAGTTCCCCATGGTACTGCTGTTGAAATCACTAAGTTTTCTGAAAGAGATAGTGGCATTATCGATATTGATGCAACAATTTACTGTGAAAAGTCCAGCCATAAGGGAATCATTATTGGTAAGCATGGAGACATGCTCAAGAAAATTTCAACAATGGCAAGATCCGACTGTGAAAAGTTTATGGGCACCCGTGTGTATTTGACAACATGGGTTAAGGTAAAGGAAAATTGGCGTGACAGTGATTTTCTGGTGCGCAACTTCGGTTACAGCGAATAATTTCCATGGCTAGTACTCCGGTATCTGGTAAACCCTATTATCGGAGGGATGAGGATGAATGCACAGGATTATTGGACCATATTTATAGAAACCGGCGCGCCGGAGATGTATCTGTTGTATAACAAGGCGCGTAGGATGGAGGAACCGGATGTATATAACAACGCAGGGACTGGTTCTTCGAGTCTCGGAATACAATGACCATGATGCTCTACTGACGCTCTTGACCCGTGAATATGGGCGGCTCACTGTAAAGGCAAGGGGACTCAGAAGAAAGAACAGCCAACTTTCTGCCCCTTGCCAATTGCTTGCTTATGGAGAATTCACATTGTTTGAATATCGTGGGATGTATACCGTCAATGAGGCACACAGTATTGAGTTGTTTCATAGCTTAAGAAAGGACCTTGTTAAGCTTTCTCTTGGAACATATTTTGCGCAAGTAGCTGAGGTAATTTCACAGGAGGATATGCCTAGCGGAGAATTGATGTCACTGGTACTCAACTGCTTGTTTGCACTGTCAAGGCTGAATGAATTTGAGGCTAAGGTCAAAGCGGTATTTGAGCTTCGCAGTGCTTGCATTGCGGGTTATTATCCAGATTTGAGTGGATGCTATATGTGCGGAAATGAATTGCCGGACAGGCTTGATACCTCTGCGGGCGTTCTGGAATGCAGCCATTGCCGTAATGCAGAGTCAATGGGCCTTCGGTTACCATTATCTTTAGGTGCTTTGGATGCTATGCGGTATATTGTTCAATGTGACCCAAAGCGTTTATTTGCTTTTGATGCATCCGTTGAGACAATCGAGCATCTTTCGAAAGTAACAGAAACTTATTTTGTTACTCAGCTGGAACGTGGTTTTTCTACACTTGATTTTTATAAATCTCTATTTTTACCATGCTGAGGATACATCATATTAGGAGTTTGAGATGTCTGAATTATACGAAAAATCTTTGTTAAGGCTGGAGCTGGATCAAGTTCTTAACTTGCTGTCAGAGTGTGCAGGCAGTAATGACGGTAAGAATGCCTGTATGAAACTGCACCCAACCAGTGATCTGGATGATGTACGGGAGATGCTTGCTCAGACTACTGCAGCATCTGATCTGTGCACAAGAAAAGGAAATCCAAGCTTCGCAGATATTCATGATCCTACAGCCGCGCTTGAACGTGCAGAGCGAGGCGGTTGCTTACAGCCTAAAGAGTTGCTGGCGATTGCGGGTGTTCTTCGCTGCGCAAGGAATATAAAGAGTTATCAATCCGAAGATGATGATCAAACGATACTGGATCCTCTCTTTAAGGCATTAACTCCAAATAAATATCTGGAAGACAGAATTAGCGGTGCAATCCTTTCTGAGGATGAGATTGCTGATACTGCAAGCCCAGCTCTTGCGGACATTAGACGGCACATGCGGATTCAAAGCTCTAAAATTAGAGACAGTCTTCAAAAAGTGATTTCTTCACCGGCCTATTCGAAATTTTTGAGAGAACCGATTATTACCATACGGCAGGGTCGTTATGTTGTGCCTGTAAAAAGTGAATGCAAAAACGATGTTCCGGGCCTTGTTCACGATGTATCAGCCACGGGTTCGACTTATTTTGTTGAACCTATTTCTGCCGTCAATGCGAATAATGCTTTACGTGAACTTGAACTGAAGGAAAAAAAGGAAATTGAAAGGATCCTCGCTGAGTTGTCTTCCGAGGCCGCTGCTCACAGAGATGATATTGCCCAGAATTTTTGTATGCTCGTTAAGCTGGATGTTATCTTTGCGAAGGCGAAGCTCGCATACCGCATGCGTGCATGGGAGCCGATGATGAATGATTCGGGTAGGGTAGAGCTTAGAAACGCCAGGCATCCCTTGATTGACCCTAAAACAGTTGTTCCTATCTCTTTGCATATTGGTAAGGATTTTGATACGATGATTATCACCGGTCCTAATACCGGCGGTAAGACAGTAACACTGAAAACCATTGGCTTATTAACGTTGATGGCTGAATGTGGTCTCCATGTTCCTGCAGGCGATGGAAGCTGTTTGTCAACATTTGATGCTATTTTAGCGGATATCGGTGACGAGCAATCGATTGCTCAAAGCTTGTCTACGTTCTCCAGCCATATGCGGACTATCGTGGATGTGGTTGCTCAGTGCGATGATCGTACACTTGTGCTATTTGATGAGTTAGGTGCCGGCACAGACCCTGCAGAAGGTGCTGCGCTTGCCATTGCGCTCATTGAATTCTGCAGAAAAATGGGCAGCAATGTTGTGGCAACAACCCACTATGCAGAACTGAAGTTATATGCAATGCGAACAAAAGGTGTCATGAATGCATCTTGTGAATTTGATGTAGAAACGCTTCAGCCGACCTATAAACTCCTGATTGGTATTCCCGGAAAGTCAAACGCATTTGCAATTTCCCGTAAATTGGGACTGTCTGAAGATATTCTGAAGGAAGCTTCTGATCTTGTAGGCAAAAACGACAAGGACTTTGAGGATGTCCTTACACAGCTAGAGCAGCAACGGCAGCAAATGGAAATTGCCAGATTAGAGGCCGAGCGATTGAAACGTGAAACGGAGGATATCAAAAAGCAGAGCGAAGCCTATAGCGAACAACTCCAAAAGCAGCGGGATAAGGCAATGGAACAGGCCCGCAGGGAAGCGCAGGAAATTATTGAAGATGCCCGCCGCACAGCCAACGCTGCTGCTGAAGAACTGAAATCACTGCGCAAACAGTTGGCAGAGTCAGCTGATGCGCAGGGAATCAACCAGAGACAAGCAGAACTACGTAGAAGTTTGAACGAGGCAGAGAGTCGAATTCGTGAGAATCAGTCGGTACAGAAGCGCCCAGAGCCTTCCAGAGGCATTCTGGTTGGCGATACGGTTGAGCTTTTGAAGCTTGGCACCAAGGCAAGTGTGATTGCAATTAATAAAGATGGATCCTATCAGTTACAAGCTGGCATATTGAAATTAAACGCCAAATCGGATGAGATTTATCTTCTTGAGAACGAAAACCCGTATAAGCAAAAAGGCGGTCGCCCTGCACATTCCGGTCGCGAAATGAAAATGTCTGCAATGTCTACAGAAGTTGACCTCCGGGGAATGGACTCGGTGGAAGCAATTTGTGTACTCGACAGATATTTGGATGAAGCTATGCGTTCCAATCTGCAGTCTGTTCGTATTATTCACGGTAAAGGAACCGGCACTTTACGTGCAGCAGTACAACAATCGTTGCGAAAAAACAAATTCGTTAAAAAATTTAGACTAGGTGTCTATGGAGAGGGAGAAGATGGCGTTACGATTGCCGAATTCTCTTGATGCTTTAACGGATTATGTTTTTAACAAATCGATAGTTGTATGATTTGCCAAATTAGAGTTGACTTTTTTGATGATTTTGCTTATTATATATAGGCAAGGTCGCAACTGAGTGCGTCTGTTCAAAAGGAGTGTATGGTTATGTTTAGTAAAGAAATTGTAGTTTGCTGTGAATCAGGATTGCATAATAACCAGGCTACATACTTTGTGCAGAAAGCCAACGAGTTTGAAAGCAACATTTGGCTTGAGTCTGGTAGCCGTAAAATGAACGCAAAGAGCCTTTTGGGCATTATGACTTTGGGGATTGTCACTGGTGCAACCGTTAATCTGATTGCTTCCGGAATTGACGCGGAAGAAGCAGTAAATGCCCTGGAAGCACTACTGCAGCGGGATATTTATTGATAATCGGACTGTACCGCCTCAGTACTAAGTAACTGAGGCGGTTTCTTTTGGAGGATCCCATGACATTCGACGAACTGAAGGATAAAGCACTTAGCCTCCCATACGAACCCGGTGTATATATTATGCGGAATAAACATGACCTTGTTATTTACGTAGGTAAGGCTAAGAGACTGAAAAATCGCGTTACGCAGTATTTTCAAGATACAGCTTCCCATTCTCCCAAGACGAAACGGATGGTATCGAATATCGACCATTTTGATGTAATTGTTGCTGCCAGTGAGTTTGAAGCCTTGGTTTTGGAATGCTCGCTGATTAAGCGGTACGTACCAAAGTACAATATTCTCCTCAAAGATGATAAAGGGTACCCGTATATTCGGCTTAATATAAATGCAAAATATCCTATGCTTTCAATGGTCGGTAAAATATCAAATGATGGTGCATCTTACTATGGTCCCTTTGGAAGTCGTGGTGTCACACAGAGCATATTGGAAACAATCAATCACATATTAAAGCTGCCGTCTTGTAAAAAACAGTTCCCAAGGGATATCGGTAAGGACAGACCTTGCTTGCACTATCATATGAACCAATGCGCCGGTTGGTGTCAGCCTGGGATTGGCCATAGCGAGTATATTTCCCGCATGCATCAAGCCAAGCAACTGCTGGAAGGCAACTACAAAAGTGTAGCGTCTGAAATCAAGACGCAAATGCTGGACGCAGCGGAAAGAATGGAGTTTGAATTGGCTGCGGGTTTGCGTGACCGCTTAAATGCTGTTGAAGCCTTAGGTCAAAAGCAGCTAGTAACAGCTGGTAGTCTTGCAGATACCGATGTAATTGGCTACGGTCAAACGGAAGCAAAAGCTTGCTTTACTGTACTTCATTACTGTGGCGGTAATTTGCTGGATAAAGATTACGAAGTATTTTCTGTCCCAGATGATCCGGAAGCAGCTGTTTCAAGTTTACTAAAACAATATTATCTAAGCCGTGGATCTGCACCTAAAGTCGTGTTACTTCCTTTTGCGGTGGAGGATAGTGAACTGTTTGCGCAACTGTTGAATCAACAGAGCGGGAAAAAAACCCGATTGCTTGTACCCCAAAGAGGGGACAGAGCTGGCTTGGTCGCGTTAGCAAATAAAAATGCTTTGGAGGAGGCAGAACGAATTTCTTCCAAAGAGGATAAAATCTCCGGCACTTTGCAATTGTTTGGGAAGATGCTGACGATGAAACCACCAGCGCGGATCGAATCCTTTGATATTTCCAATATTTCTGGTACGGATATTGTTGCAAGTATGGTTGTTTTTGAGGATGGGAAACCAAAACGGAGTGAGTATAAGCGATTCAAAGTTGAGGGACTTGATGGTCAGGATGATTACCGATCTATGCGTCAGGTAATCAATCGCAGATTGGTGCATTTTGTGCAAGGGGACAAGGGGTTTGACATTGAACCGGAATTGTTTCTGATTGACGGGGGAGTGACCCATGCAAAAACAGTAGATGCGCTTGTTAAAGAACTTGGATTGAATATTCCTGTACTTGGTATGGTAAAGGATAATAAGCACCGTACAAGGGCACTGGTGACTCCAGATGGGATGGAGATCAATATAGATACGCAGCCAGCTATCTTTTCTTTCATTGGTGGAATTCAAGAAGAAACACATCGCTTTGCCGTTACCTATCACAGACAGCTGCGCAGCAAGCGTCTGAAATACTCAGAGCTTGATCAAATCGATAGTATTGGGCCGAAAAGAAAACAAGATTTATTAAAGCAGTTTAAATCGATTGCGGCAATTTCTCAAGCTACATTACCAGAGCTGGAACGTATTTTGCCACGAAATGCTGCTGTTTCCGTTTACCAACATTTTCATACAGATAAAGAATCATAGGTGTTATTATGAGAGTAATTACAGGAAGGGCAAAGGGCGTATCACTTGCTACACCAGATGGTGTTCTGACGCGTCCTACCAGTGACCGTGTTAAAGAAGCCTTGTTCAGTATTGTACAATTTGATCTTCCAGGTGCAAAAATTCTTGATTTGTTTGGTGGTACCGGACAGTTAGGTATTGAAGCGCTAAGCCGTGGAGCTGCAAGTGCGGTTTTTGTTGATTCTCGGGAAGATGCATGTCGGTTAATACGCGAAAATCTTAGAAGAACGAAGTTGCAAGAGGAAGGTAAAGTGGTTCGTTGCGACTATCTGGAGTATCTGAAACGTTGCAATGAGCGCTTTGATATCATAATTTTAGACCCACCATATGCAGAAGTTTTTTTAGAAAATGCACTAAAAATGCTCACGGAAATTGACATTTTGCAATCCGGTGGTATAATAATCGCAGAACGCCCCTTGGGAAAACAACTGCCGTGGGATTTTGAAGGTTTTACCCGTTCGCGTGACTATAAATATGGTAATACCTTGATTACACTTTACCGTAAAGATTAACAGCAGAGGGATTTATATGAAAATTGCAATCTATCCCGGTAGCTTTGATCCAATTACCAGCGGCCATCTCAATATCATCCGCCGAGCCGCATCCATCTTTGATCGTTTGATTGTTTGCGTGATGGTGAATTCAACAAAGAAACCCATGTTTGATCAGGACGAAAGGGTAGACATGATTCGTCGTGTTACCAGTGACATTCCTAATGTGGAGGTGGATTCATCCAACGAACTGTTAGCCGAATATGCCAAACGAAAAGGAAGCTGCGTAATTGTTAAAGGATTAAGAGCCGGTTCGGATTTTGAAAATGAGTTTCAAATGGCGCTGATTAATCATAAGATTAATCCTAATTTGGATACGATGTTCCTTACGGCTGAACATCAATACATGTATTTGAGTTCAAGTACAGTAAAAGAATTGGGTAATTATGATGTTGATCTGTCTGACTTTTTACCCGAAGAGATTATTCCTGATTTTAAAAAACGTATCACTACCATACGTCAAGGAGGAAATAGATAAATGAACGAACAGCATATTGAGGATATTATTACTACACTGTATGACATGATTCAGGATGCCAAGAGCCTGCCTCTTGGTGCAGATAAGTGCATACTGGAACGTGATAGAGCATTGGATCTTCTGGATGAGATCATCGCACAGCTGCCGGCTGAGCTGAAACAGTCCCGTACTATCGTTGAATCTCGTAATGAACTGATTGGCCAGGCTCGTCGTGAAGCAGAGGTGATTATTCGCCAGGCACAGGAGAAAGCTTCACGTATGGTACAGGAGGAATCTATCTACCAAGAGGCTAAGCGTCAGTGTCAGGAGATGATTCTGCAGACTCAGGGCCGCTTAGCTGAATTGCGTCAGGCAAGTAATATCTATATGGATGATGCCCTGCAGCGTACTGAAGAGGCAATGGCACAGGCTCTGGCTGAAGTGCGCGACACACGCACTAAGTTTAAAGCTTTGGCAGAAGCACAAGAGAAAAAGTCTGCCATCAGTGTAGAGGTTTGATTGTAATTACAAGACAGCTCAAAGCCATATTTTGAGCTGTCTTTTTAAAATTGTTGAAGGAGTATTTGTATGAATTATTTAGACCGTTACCAATTTTGGTGCAACGCTGAATTGCCATTGGATGTTCAACAGGAACTTAGAAATATTGCAAATGATGATGAAGAATTAAAGGGTAGATTCGGAAGTGACCTTCAGTTCGGTACAGCTGGAATGCGCGGAATTATGGGTGCCGGCAGTAACCGCCTGAATAAATACACAGTTCGCAGAGCTGCACAGGGCATGGCTGCCTGGCTTGCCTCTACGGACTTGCCTCAAATAGCGGCGATCGGATATGATTCTCGCCACAATTCCCAGCTGTTTGCCGAGGTTTGTGCCGTGGCCTTTGCTGAAGCCGGGATTCATACATGGTTGTATGACCGACTTGCACCGACCCCTATGCTTTCATATGCCGTGCGCGAATTGGGTTGCGGATGTGGTATTGTTATTTCCGCAAGTCACAATGCAGGTGCATATAATGGTGTAAAATGCTATGGTCCTGACGGATGTCAGATGACAGATGAACCTGCAGCGATTGTAACTGAGAAAATTAGTACGATACCTTACTTTGTTCCTGAAGCAAAAAGCTTCGAGGCATTTATGGATGAAGGTCTCATTTCTTACATCGGTCAGGATATCTGGGAAAAGTATTATCAGACAGTTTTAGCAGAAGCTGTTGATCCTGATATGCTCCGCAATGCCGGACTTAACATTGTGTATACACCTCTGTGCGGCACGGGTAATGAACCTGTGAGAGAAGTATTGGGACGTCTGGGTGTCAATATTTCTGTTGTTGCGTGTCAGGAGAAGCCGGACGGTGATTTCAAGACATGTGAGTATCCAAACCCTGAAACGGATACAGCACTGAACGAAAGCTACAAAGTGGCAAATAATGTACCCTGTGATGTGATCTTGGGTACTGATCCGGATTGTGACCGAGTTGCAATTGCTGTTCCGAATGGAGAAAACTTTGTGAAGCTGTCCGGTAACGAACTTGGATGTCTGATGCTTGATTATGTTCTGAAGGCACGTAAAGCTAAGAATGATATTCCTGACGGCGCGATTGCTGTTCGTAGTATTGTTTCTTCTCCTTTGGCAGACAGAATAGCAGAGAGTTATGGCGTAGAGATGAAGGCTGTACTTACTGGTTTCAAGTATATTGGTGGCGAAATCCTCGAACTGGAACAAAGAGGCGAGGAATTCAAGTACATGTTTGGATTCGAAGAGAGCTGCGGTTACTTGAAGGGTACCTATGCAAGACATAAAGATGCAGTTGTTGCTTCTATGCTGGTCTGTGAAATGGCTGCCTACTTTAAGAACCAGGGCAAAAACATTCTTGATGCACTGAATGATGTATACGCAACTTACGGTCATTATCTTGCATATGTTCAAAGTATCGAACTGACCGGGTCTGACGCAATGGAAAAGGCTGCTAAGATGATGACTGATCTACGAGAGACCGTTCCTGAAGCTATCGGAGGTGCGAAGGTAACTGCTGTTCGTGATTACCGTAGCAGCATTGCAAAGAATGCCATTACTGGTGAGGAGACCGAAATCAAACTACCTAAATCCAATGTGCTGGAATTCATACTTGGAGACAATGGCAGTGTGATTGCCAGACCCTCTGGTACAGAGCCTAAGGTTAAGTTCTATTACACAGCAGTTGCCCAAGACGGAGAATCCGCTAAAACTCTGCTGGACGCAATGGTTACTCAAATGTCAAAATAACTTGTTGTTGAACTGGGACAGGTAAACCTGTCCCAGTTATTTTTTTTCTTACGTTGCATAGTATGTAGCGAAAGGGGAGAGGCAAATGGCGACTAAGGAATATCACAAAAAAGAAAAAAGCATTCTATTTGCAGTTTGCATTGGTGTATCAATCAGCATCTTGGTAACGTTAGTCGGTGTATTTATTATGTCACTATTGATTTCAAATGAAACCGTGTCAAACGATACTATCGGATATTTCGTACTGATAGTTACACTCATATCATCGATGTTAGGTGGTGTAAGCGCAATTGCTATTGCTAAAAGAAAATTTGTAATTGTGTGTCTATCTACATTAATAGCATTTGCGCTGGCTTTGATTTCTGTTACAGCTATGTTCTATGGTGGACAGTATAGTGGGGTGCCGGTTACACTTTTGATAATATTTTGTGGAGGAATCTGTTCTGTGATGATTGCTTCCAAGATGATTGGACGGCAAAAGATACATCGCAAAAAAGTCAAATTGTAAAGTTGTACAAAAAGCAACCATAGGTAAATGATATTTACCTATTTGCTGAAAATATGCATGTTTTCTTGCAAAACAACATTTTGTGGTTAACGTCTCGATGCCATCACATTATATTGTTTTTCTTAAGATAAGACAAATATTTATTTATTGTTAGTTGCTTTAGTTTACATAATGATGTTTACATAAAAATGGTCATAATTTACAAAAATCGTAAAAATAGCCAAAAGTGCTTGAATTTTCTTGCTATTTAGAGTATAGTGTTCATGCAATGTGATTGTTTGAGGGGATTTTTCCCCTCTTTACTTTCTCCTGTATGAATGCTGAAATTTTCCACACATTCTATACTTGGAGATTATTTGTTATGTTGACATATCACCTTGATGATTCTTTCCGCTTTAGCCGCAAGACCGAACTGGTTATTCTTGCATTTTTTTCATTCAGTGGCTCACTGTTTGGTGTTTTGATATCTTATACATCAGATTCTTTTTTGCCTCATTTGATGCACAGGACAATTGCTTCTCCCGTGACGATCGTTGGTCTGGTGTCAGTTACTTTTTTTCCTTTTCTTATTACCGCTATTGCGACTTTTTTATCCAAGACATATCTCTTCTTTCTGCTTGCCTTTTTTAAGTGCTTCTCATTTGCTTTTGTAAGAAGTTGCGTTTACATTTCTTTTCCTCAAGCAGGCTGGCTTGTTGGAACGTTGTTGCTATTGTCCGATTCTATTGTTGTAATGCTTTTACACTGGTTTTGGATTCGCCATCTTCATAGCATTCGGGATACTGCAATCAAGGATATGATCTTCTGCTTAGCGGTTACTTTTGCAATGTGCATTATAGATTACAGATGGGTTTTGCCGTTTTTGATGAACCTATGAAAGATTAAGAAAGGGAACAAGTATATGCTGGATTTGGTACGCGCATATGAAAATTACCTGTCAAAGGTAAAACAGGCATCTGCAAATACCGTTTCTTCCTACATGAGAGACATTCGTCAATTCTCTCAATGGCTCAATGATAATGAAGAAACAGATATTCTG
This sequence comes from Faecousia sp., assembly GCA_045653485.1. Taxonomy (GTDB): domain Bacteria; phylum Bacillota; class Clostridia; order Oscillospirales; family Oscillospiraceae; genus Faecousia. Next base: position 24,352 of record JAZOLX010000100.1, read on the forward strand.
GATGCTACTCAATTGAATATCAGCTCGTATCTAAGTTATCTTGAGGATCAAGGAAAGTCCGGCGCTACATTATCCCGTAGCTTAGCAAGTCTCAAGAATTTTTATTCTTATGTCGTTTCTACCGGATTCTTAGAGAAGACGCCCGTGATCGAGATACATGTAGACAGAGGCGAGAAAAAGACACCACAAATCTTGACCGGAAAAGAGATCGAACTTCTGCTATCACAGCCGATTTGTGTTGATGCAAAGGGTTATCGAGATAAAGCAATGTTGGAGGTAATGTATGCTACCGGCATTCGCGTAACCGAGCTTATCAGTTTGAATATTGATGATGTTAATTTAGATGTCGGTATCATTAAATGTTCCAACGGTAGAAAATCTCGTGCGATTCCGTTGTATCCGGCTGCGCTACGTGCACTGTCGCAGTATATGGATAACATCCGCAGTGGTATGGTTGTCAGTCCGGAAGAAAATGCTTTGTTCGTCAATGTAAGCGGTATCCGTATGAGCCGCCAGGGCTTCTGGAAGATACTAAAGCATTATCAGAATACTGCGCACATAGAGAAAGAAATCACACCACATACACTTCGCCACAGTTTTGCTGTGCATTTGCTGGAGAACGGTGCGGATGTTGGTTCTGTACAGGAGCTGATGGGTCATAGTGACATATCATCGACGCAGATGTATACGCAAATGATCAACCAAAAGATAAAATCTGTTTATGCCAAGTTCCATCCCAAAGCATAAAACCTCTGTTGAAGAATGTACTTCAACAGAGGTTTTTGTGTAAGCGTCAAAACTAACGGCGACTTGCGGTTAGCTTGCCAGTGTGAAACAATACTCCCGTATAGTAGCGGATAGTATATGCGACTCGCGTATACTATCCGAGATACGGGGGTATTTTCATGAGCAAGGATTTACAAACACTCAATGGACAGAACAAACTGGCCCTGTGGGCCGGACGGATCTCGGAGTGCCGCAGCAGCGGTCAGAACGTCAAGGTGTGGTGCAAAGAAAATGGCATCTGCGAGCAGACCTATTATCGGTGGCAGAAGCGGCTGTTTGAGATAGCCAAGGCACAGCAGGAGGTTCAGTTCGCGGAAGTGACACCGATACAGCCGGCCCGTTGCGGCAATATGGCAGTGACTGTTCGTATCGCCGGAGCTGAGGCGGATATTCATTCGGGAGCAGATGCAGCTACCGTAGAAACCGTGCTGCGGATCTTAAAGTCATGCTGAGCGACTTTACCGGTGCAGACCGGGTGTATATTGCCTGCGGTTACACAGATCTTCGCCGTGGGATAGATGGTCTGGCTGTACTGGTCCAGCGGCAATTCAATCTGGATCCGTTCACCAATACACTGTTCCTCTTCTGCGGCAGACGCCGGGACAGAATAAAGGCGCTATACTGGGAAGGAAACGGATTTGTTCTGCTGTACAAACGTCTGGAGTCCGGTAGCTTCCAGTGGCCACGGAAGGAAAGTGAAGCCAGAGCGCTGACGCCTCAGCAATATCGCTGGCTCATGGAGGTCTTAAGTGTGGACCAGCCAAAGGCACACAAGCCGGTATCCGGCCTAAAAATAATTTGAGAAAATGTAGGTTTTTCTGTGCTTTTCAGTAGAAATATGCTATAATATTTACATGAATAAGACAGAAAAGAACCAGACAAGCAACGCCGAAATGGTCACCATTTCCCGCGCGGAATACGAGGAGTTCCAGGCTCAGAGAAAGAAAATCTCTGAGCTTGAAAGCCGTGTGGATTTACTTATGGAAGCACTGCGTCTGGCCCGCCATAAGCAGTTTGGTGCATCTTCCGAAAAGAGCGAAGACACCCTCGTGGAGCAGCTGAGCTTCCTGTTCAATGAAGCAGAGGTGTTTTCTGCGGCAGAGAAGGAAGAAGAGGCGGTTACCATTGTTGCCGCGCATAAGCGGCACAAGAAGCATGAATACACCCTGGACAACATCCCGGAGGGTATTGAGACCAAGCAGGTGGAACACCGCCTGGAGGGCGAGGATCTTATTTGCACTCAGTGTGGGGATACCATGACAGAGATAGGCAAGGAAGTTGTCCGGACTCTGGAGATTATCCCTGCCCAGACCATTGTTCACGAGGATATTTACTATACCTATGCCTGCAAGAATTGCAGCGAAAGCGCCGACGAAGGGTGTGAAACTCCCATTGTAAAGGCTCCCAGAGAGAAGAGCATCATCCCCGGCAGCTTTGCCACACCGGAAGCCATTGCTCATATCATGACCCAGAAATTCGTTATGGGCTCACCCTTGTACCGGCAGGAACAAGAGATTAACAGAAAAGGTATTCACCTGAGCCGACAGACCATGTCCAACTGGATATTGAAAGCCACGGAGGATTACCTGACTCCGGTATATGAGCAGTTGCACAAGGAACTGCTCACAAGAGATGTCCTCCATGCAGATGAAACCACACTGCAGGTACTTCATGAGCCGGGAAAGAAACCCCAGAGCGACAGCTATATGTGGTTGTACCGGACCAGCGGAGATACGGATAAGCCCATTGTTCTTTATGAATACCAACCCGGTGGCGGAGCAAAGCATCCGAAAGAATTCCTTGCAGGATATACAGGCTATCTCCATACGGATGGTTATGCCGGATATCATGATCTGGGGAAAGATATTACTGTGGTAGGTTGCTGGGCTCATGCCAGGAGAAAGTTCGACGAGGCAGTGAAATCCCTGCCCAAAGGAAAAGCGAAGGGCAGTTCCGCCTCTCAGGGACTTACTTACTGCAACCTTCTTTTCGGAATAGAACAGGAGATTGCGGACAAAACAGCAGAACAGCGTTACGAGGAGCGGCTGGAGCAGGCAAAGCCTGTTTTAGACGCGCTTCTTTTATGGGCAAATTCCAGAACGGCAGCACCGAAGTCTGCACTGGGTAAGGCATTCCATTACCTGAAGGAGCAGTGGCCTTACCTGACCAACTATCTGAAAGACGGCAGGCTGGAGATCTCCAACAACCGTGCGGAAAGAAGTATTAAGCCCTTTGTCATTGACCGGAAGAACTTCCTGTTTGCCAATACACCCAAGGGTGCAACCGGCAGTGCAGTCATGTTCAGCCTAATTCTGACAGCCATTGAAAATGGGCTGGATCCATATAAATATCTGACTTGGTTGCTAAAAGCAGCGAACAACGCGGATCTGTCCGAACCTCAAACAGTGCAAACACTGCTGCCCTGGAACGCTCCGGCAGAATGCCGCATAAAGTGAATAGCAATGCCGACTCCGAGTTTGATTTCAGAGTCGGCATTTTCTATACGCTATTAGATTTGACGCTTACTTATATGCGTGGTTGATGAGTATGCTTGCTACTGATGAATGCACTAATAATCTTGAAAAATGGAGACCGCTTGCTTATCAAAATTAGAGTAAGCGGTCTCTATTTCCTTTAATATGTGATTATTGTTGCTTTTTGGTTTCAATCCATGTATCAAAATCGCCATTTGGGTAACATGAATAAAAACGAGGTAAAACGGTGATTGACGCTTTTTGGTATTTAGGATGGACCTTACCAAATCTTTCCTCAATCACAATTAGCGCATTGGCTCCGCAATCCAAGGCTTTTTCTGTCTGCCCTAACTTATCATATACATCTCCAAGGTGAAAATTTGTCTGTGCAATATTTGGATGATTTGGTGTAGCTTTTCACATTGAATTTCAAGAGCTTTTAGACCATGTTCTAAAGCTTTCCCGTGCTGATTCATTCCGTAGTAATCATTGCTTAAACAAAAATAACTTTCTGCAAGCTTAACTGCGTTAAGAGAAGGCGTTTCTAATCTAATATTTAACGCTTCACAATGACATGCTAAAGCTTTTGCACAATCATTTTTTTACACAAGGCTTCTCCAATGTTATCAAGTATGTCCGCTACCACAGGGTGACTGCTACCTAAAACACTTTCTGCAATAGCTTTTGCTTTATACAGATAGTCCAATGCTTCGTCGTACTTGTCTGCATCAAGGTAGCTACAGCCAACGTTATTGTAAGCATACGCGGTATCTGGATGTTGTTTGCCTCGTACTTGCTCCATTATGGAGAGTGCTTTTGTCTTATATTTCAGCGCTTCAGCGTAATCTCCTATACCATCATAAGTATTACCGATATTGCTGTAGCTACTGGCGGTATCGGGGTGGCTATACCCGAGCACTTGTTCCTTAATGTTAATTGATTTTTTGTGATATTCCAATGATTTACTATAATCCCCCAATCGCTCGCAACATCCTCCTAAATTGTTATAGCTTGTTGCCATCCGCAGGGGATGCTCGTTGCCGAGTTGCTTGTGAATAGAAAGTGCTTTTATATAGTAGTCATGTGCCTTAAGATAATCTCCCAAATCACAGTGAACATTACCAATGTCATTATAGCTGCTAGCAACCTCCGGGCAATTATGCCCCAATATTTGTAGACGAATATCTAATGCTTTTGAGTAGTATTCCAGCGATTTTGCATACTCGCCTATGTCGCAGTATACTCTTGCAATATTGCTATAACTATTTGCTGTGTCTGGATTGTTGATGCCAAGGGTTCTCTCTCTAATTAATATTGCTTCAGTGTGGTGAGCGATTGCTTCAGTGTAGTTGCATTGATGATAGTAAACATTAGCAATATTGTTTTTCAAGCCAGCAAGAGTTTGACTATCAGGATTGTCTGCACTGTTGATAATACCCTCAGCATTTCGATAATAATATAATGCCTTCTCAAACAAACCGATACTGTCATGCACCATTCCTAAATTCCAGTGGATATTGGCAAGTAGGGATGGAGATACATTGCTTAACAGTTTAGTGCTCTCTAATGATTCTTCGTAATGATGTAACGCTTGTATATGTTGATTTTGCTCTTGATAGAAGTTTCCTAGACGGAGAGCTGTTATTGCAAAAATCATGCTTTCCTTTCGGGTAAATTGGAGAACGTGTTCTATTATTTCAATGAAGATATCAACATGGATGGGCAGTTTTATTTGGAAAATTTGCGCTCTGCCGAATATACAACGCTTTTCAATCTTGCTTTTTCCGCGCTGCGTTTTTCGAATTTCGTGTTGGTCAACGCGCCTTTGCTCAAAGAGATTCGCGATATGGAATATATGTGCGGACTTAAGCAAAGGGCTGCTCAGCTTGGAGCAGAACTGATTTTGGTATGGGTAGCTGCCTCAAGCAGTGTTTGTTATGAGCGAATGAAGGCAAGAAACTCGGATAGAGACGCCATGAAGCTTGCACAGTGGGAAGAATACGTTCGAAAGACCGATTACAGTCTCCCATCTTCGCTCAAGACAAGCGGAGCTGTTGATGAGCTCTTCATTTTTGAGAACGAAAATAATGAAACGGCCGCAAAATCTTTGAAAGAGTTTTTGGATATATTGGGAGGGCAGTATGCTAAATCGCGAGGAAATAATTAAGGATATAGAAAAGAATAAAATCATTGTTATAATGAGGGGCTTTACCCGGGAGCAGCTTATCGGTGCCGTGGATGCTATGGAAAAAGGCGGGATTCGTCTTGTTGAGGTTACCTTTGACCAAACAGGCGCGGTAAGCGACGAGGTGACGGCGGCAAACATTCGTGCGCTTAAAGAGCGCTTTGCCGGCAAAGTAAGAGTCGGAGCAGGAACGGTAATGACCGAGAAGCAGGTTAAGATCGCTTACAAGGCAGGGGCTGAGTTTATTATTTCCCCTGATTGCTACAAGGGAGTTATCAGAAAAACAAGAAAACTCGGAATGGTATCTATTCCCGGTGTGCTTACTCCTACTGATGCCGCTAATGCTCACCGTTACGGAGCGGATTTCGCAAAGCTTTTCCCTAATTCCGAGGTTAATATCTCTTATCTTAAGGCACTCACAGTACCGCTTTCTCACATCAAATTTCTTGCTGTTGGCGGAGTCAATGCAGATAATATGAAGGAATATTTTGCGGCAGGTGCCAAAGGAATAGGCGTTGCTACCGCGATTGCGGACAAGAAGGCAATATTCAGCGGGGATTATGAGGAAGTAACTCGCCGCGCAAAGCTGTTTACAGATCAGCTTTGATAATGTAACTATATGAAAAGAGACAAAAAGTTGCATTTTGTTCTGTGACCACAGCAAAATTGCAATTGATTTTAAGTTATAATTTTGTCCTGTCCGCACAAACTGGGGTAGTTCAACCGGGATGGCGTTTTTCTTTTGGTATGGTATTTAGATATAGGACTCGAAGAGGGCAGCCTGTGGGTCTTATACTTCCTTTATGATAGCAGTAGCTTATCAGTAGTCTCGGAAGATCCGGTAGCTTGACCGAACTTCGCCAGCAGATCTTCCACGGTGAGATTTTTCTTTTCCACACCGGCAATGTCCAAAGCGATACGGCCTTCGTACATCATAATCAGCCGGTCTCCGTATTCAATGGCATCTCTCATGTTGTGGGTGATCATCAGTGTGGTCAGCTGATCCTGATTCACCAGTGTGCGGGTTACTTCCATAACCTTTGCAGCGGTTTTTGGGTCCAGAGCTGCGGTATGCTCATCGAGAAGCAGAAGCTTGGGTTTGCGCAATGTCGCCATCAGCAATGTCAGTGCCTGACGCTGACCGCCGGAAAGGAGACCTGCTTTATCTGTGAGCCGGTTTTCCAGACCCAGATCTAAAATCTGAAGCATATCTCGGAACTGCTCCCGCTCTGCTTTGGTAATGCCCATCCTAAGACTGCGATGTTCTCCGCGTCTGGCGGCCAAAGCAAGGTTCTCTTCGATCTGCATATTGGCGGCAGTTCCCATCATAGGATCCTGAAATACTCTGCCGATGTATTTCGCACGTTTATACTCTGGAAGATGCGTGATGTCAACGCCTCCCAGATGGATGTTGCCGCTATCCACATTCCATACGCCCGCTACGGCATTGAGAAGGGTGGACTTACCTGCACCGTTGCCGCCGATCACCGCAATAGACTCTCCGTCTGACAAATGGAGGGATAGATCCTTCAGCGCATGGTTTGCGTTGACAGTGCCCGGATTAAAGGTTTTGTTGATGCCGGAAATTTCAAGCATGGTTCTTCCCTCCCTTTGCTAAGGATTTTCCCAAATGACGGTCTTTCCAATTCGGAACAAACAATGCCAGAGCGACGAAGGCTGCGGAGAACAGCTTCAGATCGTCGGTGTTGAGTCCCAACTGAATGACCAGCGCGATCACCACATAGTAAATTATCGCACCGATGACAACACCGGCTAAGCGGAGCGCAAAATTGCGGAAAATCTTGCTGAGCAAAACCTCACCGATGATCACTGCTGCCAAGCCAATTACTATGGCACCGCGCCCCATATTCACGGTAACACTGCCAAGATACTGGGTGTACAGCCCGCCGCTGAGTCCCACAAGGCCATTTGCCAGAACAAGACCCATCAGCTTCATGAGATCTGTGTTGATTCCCTGAGCACGGCTCATGTTGCCGTTGGCACCGGTGGCACGGATAGCACATCCAAGCTCTGTGCCGAAGAACCAATACAGCAAGCCGATAATGGCTGCGACAAACAAAAGCGCTACCAAGCAGGAGGATGTTTGGTTCCGCACACTGACCAGAAGATCAAATTTATCTACACTTACCGCCAGCATGGATTTACCCATAATGCGCAGGTTAATGGAATACAGAGCAAGTTGGGTCAGAATGCCAGCCAATATGGGAGGAATACCCATACGCGTATGCAGAACAGCCGTGATAAGACCGGCCAAAGCGCCGGAACAAAAAGCAGCGATCATAGCAATTGCTACGGGAGTGCCGTTGATAATCAACAGTGCAGCGACGGCACCACCGGTGCAAATAGAGCCGTCTACGGTCAGATCAGAAAAATCCAGCAGCTTGTAGGTGATAAAAACACCGATTGCCAGGATGCCCCAGATCAAACCCTGGGCAACTGCATCCGGCAGCATTTTTAACATGGAAGCAAAGAATGCCATATTGTACCTCCGTCGGGTAATTCTCCTCTGTATCCCATAGCCAGCGGATAAAGCCGCCGGCTATGGGATTTATTCTTTATTTCAGGTCTTCGGGAATGGTCAGGCCGATGGCAGCCAGGTTTTCTTCATTGATGACCAGTTCCATATCATCGGCGGTCATGTAACCGATGGGTGTGGTTGCGGGATCTGCACCGTTTACCATGATTTCGTAAGCCATCTCGCCTGCGCGGTAGCCGAGAACGTAGTAGTCGATGGCAACAGAAGCCGTACCGCCGGACTGAACCATACCGCCTTCGCCGCAGATCACGGGGATCTTTGCCTGTTCCGTAATGTTCTTGACGGATTCCATATTTTCTGCAAAGAGGTTATCGGTGGGAACGTAGATCACATCTGCCTGGTCGCAAGCGGAAGTAACCACAGTGGAGATGGTGGTGATATCGCTGGCAGTCAGGGTGATGGTGGTGGAGCCGGCTGCTTCATACAGTTCCTTTGCCTGGTTGCCCTGGATCACAGAGTTGGGTTCTGCAGAGCAGTAGATGATAGCCACAGTCTTGGCATCGGGGCAGAGCTTCTGCGTCAGTTCCACATGGGCAGCAATATCGCTCATATCGGAGTAGCCGGTCACGTTCGCACCGGGCGCCTCGTTGGACTCTACGATGGCAGCTTCTGCAGCAACATAGTCCGTTACGGATGTGCCAATGATGGGAATGGTTGCGGTGGCTTCCTTGGCAGCGATCACTGCGGGTGAGGCATTTCCCATGATGGGTTCAACGCCGTCATTGACAAACTTGGTCACGATGGTGGTGCAGTTGGTGGTTTCGCCGCTTGCCAGCTGAACATCAAAAGTAACCTGATCCCCCAGCTTTTCGGTCAGGGCATCCCGGAAACCCTGGGTTGCCTGGTCAAGGGCAACATGCTGCATCAGCTGAACAATGCCTACGGTATAGCCTTCTTTTGCAGCAGGAGCGTTGGCTCCGCAGCCTGTCAGGATGGACATGAGCATCAAGGTTGTCATAATCAGAGCAAGTAAACGTTTCATAGTAAAATCTCCTTTTCTTCTTGGATTGAACAATAATAAAGGCGGCCCTGTCCTGAAACAGAGCCGCCTTCTAAAAACACAAGAACGGGTTCAGTTACACATAGACAGAGGTTGTATTATGGCACGACGAAACAGGCCTGCAAAAAAGCAAGCCTTAAAATAGCAATAATAGCAGAAGCCCATCACGGACTTGTTGGTTCTGTTGGAAGTATTGTTCATAGCCATGATAAGCTCCTTTCCGCCGCCTCTGTATGCAGCAACTTCTTTTAAAACGATTCATCGTTTCGAGTGATGTAAAATGTTACCCACATGGTAACACCGGTTTTTCCGCTTGTCAAGACCTTCTGTCCGCCTCACGCGGACGGGTTAAAAATATTTTATCTTTTCTTGCCGTTGACTTTCCCTTCTCCGTGGACAGTTTCCAGGCATTTTGCTGTATTTTGTCTTTAATGTGCGCACATTTGTGCATATCTCAGAAATCCTCTGTCTTCCCTCTCAAATTTTAAGCCATTTCGCCAAATCACCGTTCATAGGCAAACCCCCTGTCCGGCAGCAGGCTGCCAGCCAGGGGGTTTTGTTAGACTTCTGTAAATTCGTAGATGTAGGTCACGGCGCCGTTGCTGAACTTGTATACAATCTGGCCGTTGGGAAGGACTTCCTTCTGGAATTGGTCGAATTCTTTGCGGTGCTTACTGCGGATATAATCGTCCGTATTCGCAAACTCCACTTCCTCAAAAGAATTTTGAGGATAGGCCGCTCCTGCGCAGCCATTTAGATAGGTACATGCAATCTTGTATTCCTTCATAAAGACGCCTCCTATGCTTTGCCGAAACCCAGCTTTTCCCCATCATAGCACACTGTTACCCAAAAGTAAATTGTCGCTGCCACTTTTCAGCCGCCGCTGCCGCTATTTACTCTCCCTGCAAATTGTGCTACAATTACGATAGTATTTGAATTGGAAACGACTATGGAGGTGCCAAAAACCATGCGGATCGGTTTTTCCAAGGGGGAGATTACGCCGCCTGCCGGCATTGTGCTGGGCGGCTATGCAGGATACCGCCCCTGCGCCGGTGTCCATGACCCCCTTTTCTGCAAAACGGTGGTGCTGGAGCAGGAGGATGTTCTCTTTTGCCTGGTGGCGCTGGATCTTCTGTGCGTGGACGAAGGGCTGTACCGTCGGATCGCTCAGGCGGTTTCCGGCCTGGGTATCAAACCGGAACACCTGTTGGTCTCCGCCATCCACAGCCACGCCGCTCCCCAGGGTGTCATCGCCGGGGAAGGGCCGCTGACAGCAGTAAACTGCTCCGCCCAGGAACGCACCCCGGAATTTTTGGCATACATGGAAGCGGTCGTTGAAAAAGCTGCTGCCGCCTGCCGGACAGCGGCCGAAAACTTGGAGGCGTTCCTGGTTCGCAGCGCCAAAAGCACCACACCCCCGGTGGGTTCGGAACGTCATACCGGCCAGATGCCCGGGGGCGATCTGACGGTAATCCAGTGCAGGACAGAAAGTGGAAAACTGCTGACCCTTTACAATTTCCCCTGCCATCCCACCGTTTTAGGGCCTGATAATCTGCTCTCTTCTGCGGATTTCGCCGCCGGCATTGAGGCTCTTCTGGGCGGTAACATGGCGGTGTTCCTCAACGGCGCTGCCGGTGACATCAGCACCCGCTTCACCCGCCGGGAATCCTCCTTCGCCGAATGTTCCCGCATGGGGCAAATTGCGGCAAAGCATATTCAGGCTGTCCTTTCGGAGCTTCCCTTTCTTCCGCCGGAACCGCTGCAGGGCATTCATTCTGTCATTTCTCTGCAACCCAGGCCCATCGAGTCGGTAGAAACTGCCCAGGCAGAGCTTTCCCTGCGCACCGCCCAATGGGAGACCGCCCAGGCAGCAGGTGCCGACGCCGCAAAACTTCGGCTTTTGAAAACCTATGCAGAAGGCGCCTGGGTCAATTTGGAATTTGCAAAGACCATGGCAGGCATTACCGAGCTTTGTCTGCCGGTGACGATATTCCGTTTCGCCGGATTGGAATTTGCTACCATTCCGGGAGAACTTTTCTCCACCCTGCAGCCAGAGGGACTTTCCATCCTCGCTTACACAAACGGCTATTTCCGCTATGTCTGTCCGGAAGCCGCCTATGAAGCAGGCCACTACGAAGCTATGGCCGCTATCGTCGCCCGGGGCGAAGGAGAGCGGCTGATTCACGAAATTCAGCGGCTGCGCCGTCAGCTGCGGGACAACAACTAATGGAGGTATCTTTATGGAAACAGCAGCACGGTTCTTTTCCCACGCCCAGCAGAAGCTTCAGCAGGTGCTGGAGCACGAGATGCCCAATATCCAAGCCGCTGCAGACTTTGTAACAGAAAGCTGCAAACAGGGCGGAAAATTCTATGTGTTTGGCTCCGGTCATTCCCACATGATCGCAGAGGAGCTTTACCTGCGCGCCGGCGGTCTGGCCTTGGTTCACGCCATCCTGCCTCCGGAACTGATGCTCCACGAAATGGCCAACAAGAGCACCTACTTGGAGCGTGTAGAAGGTTACTCCCAG
>JAZOLX010000101.1:0-31939 GCA_045653485.1 Faecousia sp.
CATTGAGAAGGCCGTTGCCGCTGCTGTGGAGGCTATCATGGCAAATTCCGTTCCCGTTGAGGACTCCGCAGCCATCGCCCGTGTTGGCGCTGTTTCTTCCGGCGACGAGGCCATCGGCGCTCTGATCGCTGAGGCTATGGAGAAGGTCGGTACTGAGGGCGTTATCACCATCGAAGAGTCCAAGACCGCAGAGACCGGCCTGGAGGTCGTCGAGGGTATGCAGTTCGACCGCGGCTATATCTCCCCCTATATGGTCACCGATACCGACAAGATGGAAGCCGTTCTGGACGATGCCTATATCCTGATCACCGATAAGAAGATCGCCTCCATTCAGGAGATCCTGCCCATTCTGGAGCCCGTTGTCAAGTCCGGCAAGAAGATGATCATCATCGCTGAGGATGTCGAGGGCGACGCTCTGGCTACTCTGCTGGTCAACCGTCTGCGCGGCAACTTCAACTGCGTCTGCGTCAAGGCCCCCGGCTTCGGCGACCGCCGCAAGGAAATGCTGCAGGATATCGCCGTTCTGACCGGTGGTACCGTGATCTCCAGCCAGCTGAACATGGAGCTGACCGAGGCTACTCTGAATGACCTGGGCCGCTGCCGTCAGATCGTTGTCACCAAGGACAACACCACCATCGTTGACGGTGCAGGCGATCCCGATATGATCCAGGCCCGCGCTCACCAGATCCGCAGTGCCATCGCTACCACCACTTCCGACTACGACCGCGAAAAGCTCCAGGAGCGCCTGGCCAAGCTGGCCGGCGGTGTTGCCGTTATCAAGGTCGGCGCCCAGACCGAGGTTGCCATGAAGGAGCAGAAGCTGAGAGTGGAAGACGCTCTGAACGCTGCCCGTGCCGCTGTTGAAGAAGGCATCGTTGCCGGCGGCGGTACCGCTCAGGTCAACGCCATCGCTGCTGTTGAGAAGCTGATCGCCACTCTGCAGGGTGACGAGAAGACCGGCGCCAAGATCATTGCCGCTGCTCTGCAGGCTCCCATCCGCCAGATCGCTGAGAACGCCGGCGTGGACGGCAGTGTCGTCTACGAGAAGATCCGCTCCTCCAAGAAGGTCGGCTACGGCTACAACGCCTACACCGAAACCTATGTGGATATGATCTCTGCCGGTATCGTCGATCCCACCAAGGTCACCCGTTCCTCTCTGGAAAACGCCGCATCCATCGCTGCATGCGTGCTGACCACCGAGAGCCTGGTTGCCGACAAGCCCGATCCCGCTGCCGATGCTGCCGCTATGGCCGCTGCCGCAGGCGGCGCCGGTGGCATGTACTAAGAACCAAAAATGGACTCCCACATGGGAGTCCATTTTTTATTATTTCAATGCAACCTTGTCGGTAGGAGTACCCTTTGCGGGGTATTTTCCGGCCAGGACATCAATTGCCGCGTCGATGCATTGCGCATCCTGACAGCCTATCACATAGCGGGGAATATGTTCCAGTTCCTCCAACGCCTTGACGCTGCCGGTGTACAGCATGGCCGCGATCCTGTTGTTGCCCTGCAGCGCGTTGATCAGGTTGCGCATACGGTACGAAAATTCTGGTGGCAGGATGTAAGCGGCATAGTCCGTAAAGGCCACAAAGATCACATCGTCGTTTGGCAGCGAATCCCGCATCACCTGATAGATAGGCACCGGCATGGGATACTCATCGATGGCCATGATCTTGGAATTGGGGAAGGTTTCCGCCAGCTTGTTATAGATCCCGCGGGGATTGAGCCAGTTCGTTGTAAAGGTATCCACAGGGGGAACAGGCAGATCGCCGCCATTGTCCAGCTCCGTTCCGTTTCTTACCATCATGACAATAAAGTGTTTCCCGTCCGGAGATACGCTGGGGGAAAGACCTTCGTCGGTGATGGTGTAAATACAATCCCGGTTGATATTCTTCACCAGCGCTTTTTCTTCTTCCGTCGCCTCCACATTTTGCGGTAGCAGGGTTGCTTTGTGCTGGGCGTTGAGGACCTGCTTTACCGCCGCGTCCAGCACATCATCAGCGATCATGCCTTTGTCATACGCCTCGCAAAGCTCGTTAAACGAAGTTTCAGCATCTAATGCTTCCGGAAGAAGCAGGTCATTGCCTGCGGAAACGGCAAGACCCTTTGATGTAACATCATCAAAATTGGCTCGGACAGCCATCATACAAAGGGCATCCGTGATGGCGAAGCCTTCAAAGCCTTGGCGGCGGATAATATCAACAGCAGGCTTCGAAAGGCTGACGGGATGGTCCGGGTCGATCTTGGCAAGGCGCTTGTGGCCCGTCATGATGCCGTCCAAAAGGCCCTGCTCCATCAGCTTCAGGTAGGGATACAGGGCATAATCCAGCAGGCTTTCCTCGGTTTCGTAAGACATGGCCTCTGTTAAATGGGTATCCTTCATGGTATCCATCCGGGCACCGGGATAATGCTTCGCAACGCACATTACGCCGCCGTCATGCATGCCTTTGGCCTGTGCTATGGCCATGGATGAGACCTTTTCTTTATCCGTCCCAAGGCTTCTGGGATTTCCCTCGATCATATCGACAACAGGACTGCAAATCACATTGTATCCCATCCGGCTCGCAAGAGAAGCTGTGATCTTGCCAAAGGCATAGGCATTGCGCTCGCTGCCCGTACAACCCAATGCACTTTGCTTTCCGATCTGATATTCCCCCAATCCTGCTTCCGCATCCGTCAGGATCAGAATGGGATAGTCCGCAATTTCTTTCACTTTTTTAATAATTTCCGGTGCGTTTGGATTGCCGACATAGACCCACACCGCACCAAGACTGCGTTGCTTGATTAATTCATAAACAAAATCGTTCCCTTTTTCGGCATTACCGAAGCATCCCGTAAAAACCATTCCCAGTTTTTGTCTGGTTGTCAGCTCCTCAAAACACAGCTCCTTCATATTTTTCTCCTTCCAACGTTAAAAATCGGGCGTTTTTCCCATTTCACCTGATAATCATTGACATCTTTCTTATGTAATTATAAAATGTTTTCAAGAACTGTTTCAATCATTATATTGCCCTGAATTTGCACCATATTGACATGTGTGAGGTTTTCTATGAACAGTTACTATGAGCACCACACCGCTTTGCAAAAAGACAAGCTCTGCCCCTTTAAGATCACGAAGGCAAATCACAGCCCCTTCTCGGGGGAATGTAATTGGCACGAAAATATTGAGATACTGTTCGTTTTTGACGGTCTGGGTTCCATTCAGTATGGCAAGGAGGTCCTTCCCCTTGAGCCGGGTGATATCATCGTTGTGAATTCCGGCGCCCTTCACCGCGCATCCAGCAATTGCGGTGTTGGCTATTATGTGATTATTATTGACGAGCGCTTCTGCACGGAAAACGGTCTTGATACTGCGAAGATCTGCTTTGACCGCCGCTTTCGCGATATCGAAACGGAGCAGCTTCTGCAATCCATGGTAACACGAATGCGGGCGTATTCCAAAAATCCGGTGCCCCTTACCGCTGCCATACTGCGCTCCGCCGCGCTAAATCTGCTGGTGGATCTGGTAGCGCACCATTCCAGTGCGAGTTCCGGTCTGCATGAACAAAGCTCTCCTGCAGAGGTGTATGTAAAAAAGGCCCTTACTTATTTAAATGAAAACTATTCTGCCCCCATCCATTTAGAGCAGATCGCGGATCTGTGCGGCATCACAAAATATTACCTTGCCCGTGAGTTTAAGCGGCTGACCGGGCAAACCGTTTTTACCTACGCCAATATGCTACGGTGTAAAAAGGCCCAAATGCTCCTTGCCCAAGGCAAGACCGTCACAGAAGCTGCACTGGAAAGTGGTTTTGAAAGCCTTCCCTACTTCTCCAGAACCTATAAAAAACTCATGGGCACCCCACCTTCCAGAAATAAACCTCTATGGGATAAATAATCGTTTACAGCAGTAATATTTTTTTGCATTGTTGCATTTTTCCATATGTTATGATAGCATAAACGAGTAAGAATCTTGTTACCCCGATATCGTTTCCCCTCGAACAATCTTTCAGACTATTTTTGAAAAGGAGAAGCATATGAATATCAATTACATCCATCCCGCTGACCAGCTGGTCATGTTCATGCAGCGCATTTATGACAAGGGTATGACCACCACCTCCGGTGGCAACCTGTCCATTCTGGACGACGACGGCAATATCTGGATCACCCCTGCCGGTGTTGACAAGGGCACCCTGAACCGCAACGACATCGTCTGTGTCAAGCCCGACGGCACCATCGTAGGTATGCACCGTCCTTCCTCTGAGCTGCCCTTCCATGCGGCGGTCTATAAAATGCGCCCGGATCTGAAGGCCGTGCTTCATGCCCATCCCCCGGCACTGGTTTCTTTCTCCATTGCCAGAAAGATCCCCCATCTGGATCTGATGCCCTCTGTGCGTAAGATGTGCCCCGAAGTAAAAATCGCCGTGTATGCCGTTCCCGGCAGCGACGAGCTGGGCGACAACATCGGCAAATGCTTCCGGGAAGGCTGCGATATCGTCTTGCTGGAAAACCACGGTGTGTGCATCGGCGCGCAGGATATGTTCACCGCATTCCAGCGGTTTGAGACATTGGACTACGCCGCCAATCTGGAGATCCTGGCCCGCCGTATCGGTACCCCCAAGCCTCTGGATGAGGCCGCTTACCGGGTGGCACTGACCCGTACCCATCTGAAAATGGATGACTTTATCCCCAGCTCCCACTCCGTAGAAGAGCTGGCTGCCCGCCGGGACATGATCACACTGATCCGCCGTTCCTATAAGCAGGGCCTGTTCACCGCCACCCACGGCACCTATTCCGTCCGCCTGTCCGACGGCAGCTTCCTGATCACCCCCTTCGGCATGGACCGCGCCTATCTGGAAGAGGATGATCTGGTCCGTGTCAAGGCCGGTATGAAGGAGATGGGCAAGGTCCCCTCCCGTGCGGTAGGCCTGCACCAGAGCATTTATGAAAAGAATCCGGAGATCAGCGCGGTACTGCTGGCCCAGCCTGTGCATGCCATGGCTTTCGCCGTTACCGACACGGAGTTCGACCCCCGTACCATTCCGGAAAGCTACATCCTGCTGCGTGACGTTAAGCGGATGCCCTACGGTCAGAACTACATCGATCCGGAGGGGACCGCCGACTACTTCGGTGAAGCGACTCCCGCCGCCATGGTGGAAAACGATTGTGTCATCGTCACCGGCAGCACCCTGCTGCAGGCCTTTGACCGATTGGAGGTCATGGAATCCACCGCCCATTCCATCATCAACGCCTCTGCCATCGGTGATATCGTCCATATCTCCAAGGAAGAGATCGACGATTTGAAGGTGGCCTTCAAGCTGAAAGACTAATCCATAGTCAAAATGCCCATCGCAACAGGATGTTGCGATGGGCATTTTCTTACTTTTTAACGGGAGGGAAGATGCCGCAGAACACGGCCGCTGCGGGCGCCCGTATATTCGCCCTTTGCAATGACAGGAATACCGTTGACCAGCACATAGTCCATGCCGTCGGAATATTTACAGGGTTCAGAAAATGTAGCATTGATTTTAAGCGCATTGATATCAAATATGTTGATATCCGCGTACTTCCCTGCTTCCAGCACACCGCGGCCTTCCAGAGCAAAGTGCTGGGCGGGAATCATGCCAACCTTCTTGACTGCGTCCTGAATGGAAATAGCACCCAACTCCCGCACATAGCGGACGAAGAACTGGGTCATAGACATAAAGTCATGGCGTCTGCCGCCGTTACCGGGGGTTTCATCATACAGGTCGGAATCCGTCTGCCACATATAGATGGGATCCCGGATAACAGAGTCCACTAAGATCTGCTCATGGAATACTTCTCCCTGCAGATTTACCTTGTTGGCCAAATCCAGATTCGGTGCGGCCATCATGATATCCAGGAAGACATCCGCGGGTTCTTTACCGGAGCGGGCAACCAGTTCCTTGAAAGGAACGGTGTTGATCTCGGGCATATAGTGGGTAGTAACATACAGCAGCCGATCCCACTGACCGTAAGCCAGGAAACGCCAGTAGCGATCCAGATCGTTCTTGACCTTTTCACGTCCCACGGGATCAGCAAGGATCTGCCTTGCCTTGTCCCAACCCTCGGCCCGGAGCCAGGGAGGCAACATTGCCATAGCATTACCGGGAGCGAAGCAGTTGGGGAGCATGTCCGCATATACATTCAGATGCTCAATCTCTCTTGCATCTTTGAGCATCTGCATACCCTTGAACAGGTAGTCGTTGGGTACACCGTTGTCATACTTGATATTCAGGTGAGAAACGGTACCACGCATGCCGGTCTTGCGAACAACGTTCAAAAACTCGTTGACCGCTTCCAGCACATAGTAGCCTTCATCGCGCATATGCGAAGAATAATTGGCATCGTATTCGCTGGCGATCAAAGCCAAACGTTCTACTTCCTCCGGACGGCTGACAACACCGGGCACAAATTCCAAGCCGGTGGAAAATCCTATAAAGCCTGCTTCCATCGCTTCCCGCAGGAAATCTGCCATGATTGCAAACTGTTCTTCTGTGTAGTCCGTTGTGTACAGATTTGCCATCTGCCGCAGAGTGTTATGACCGCACAGCCATGCACTGTTCATAGATGCACCGGCAGCTTCCAACTGATCCAACACAGCAGCCATTGTTCCTTTGGGGTATGTACCGTCAGCGGAGGGTTCTCTATGCAGATAGGTTCGTCCGCAGTTACCCATGATCTGTGTGGTGACGCCCTGGCGCAGGGCGTTCTGACATTCCGGATATTTGAAAATGGTTCTGTCAGCGTGGGTATGGCTGTCGATAAAACCAGGGGTGACATACTTGTGATAGGCATCGATTTCCAAAGGAGCGGATACGCCCTTCAGGTTTCCAATGTAATCGATCTTGTCGACGATAACAGCGATATCGGCATAATAGGGAAGCTTACCTGTGCCGTCAACGATGGTGCCGTTGCGAATGATAATGTCCGGCGTTTTCTGATAATAAGCCATATCTCTCCTCCAGAATTTTCATGTTCAGCCGCCAATGAACACACCCCTGTTCCGATCCCGGAGCAGAGGCGTGATTACATAGGCAATGTGGGAAAACAACTCCGCCGGGTGTTCTCTTTAGCAGTAGAAATCCTTGATCTTCTTGGCGCGGCTGGGATGGCGCAGCTTGCGGATGGCCTTGTTTTCGATCTGACGGATACGCTCACGGGTAACACCGAAGATCTGACCCACCTCTTCCAAGGTGTGGGTACGGCCATCGTACATGCCAAAACGCATCCGCAGAACATCTGCCTCACGCTCGGTCAACGTGTCCAGAATTTCCTTCAGCGCTTCTGCCAGCAGTGCGTTGGAAGTGGCGTCAGCAGGACCGGGGGTCCGCTCATCTTCCACGAAAGAGCCGATAGAGGTATCTTCTTCATCGCCCACGGGGGTATCCAGAGACAGGGTATCGGCAGCGGTGCGGTTTGCCTCGATGATCTTCTCAACGGGCAGGTTCAGTTCCTTTGCGATCTCTTCTACGGTAGGCTCACGACCCAGCTCCTGCACCAGCTTCCGGTTGCAGCGGGTGGCCTTGTTGATGACTTCCACCATATGCACCGGTACACGAATGGTTCGTGCCTGATCGGCGATAGCGCGGGTAATGGCCTGCCGGATCCACCAGGTAGCATATGTAGAGAACTTGTTTCCCTTTCTCCAGTCAAATTTATCAACAGCACGGATCAAGCCTGTGTTGCCCTCCTGGATCAGATCCAGTATGTGCAGGCCGCGGCCGGAATATTTCTTTGCGATAGAGACTACCAATCGCAGGTTTGCTTCTGTCAGCTTATTCTTTGCTGCCTGATCGCCTTCAGAGATGCGCTTTGCCAGATCCACTTCCTCGTCAGCGGACAACAGCTTGATCTGACCGATCTCCTTCAGATACATACGCACCGGGTCATCCAGATTGTACTCCGCTGCCAGATCCACAGGATCTACCAGATCTTCCTCTTCCATGCCGGAAAGGTCCACATCATCATCCAAGATCCCATCCAGCAGCAGATCCACGTCATCTTCCAGTTCCAGCTCGGCGCTGATGATCTGGATATTCATAGCCTCAAAGCGGTCATAGACCTCTTCGATCTTTTCTGGCGTCAACTCGGTTTTTTCCAGAATGGCGTTCAGATCCGATGCCCGGATCATACCATCCTTGCGGCCCTGGGCGATGAGGCTTTGCAGAGCTGCCTGGGTATCTTCGACAGGCTTATTGGGTTTCTTTACTGTGCTCATATTGTTAACTCCCTTGTTTGTCTGGTAGCATTTTTTCTCCAATGCCGTTTGACTATATATCGATTTTTTCCCTTTGACAAGAGGTTTTGACGGAAAATTTTTTATTTTTTGCAGCTTTGGGCGGTTTTTGTCGCTCCTACGCTGAAGTTTACCCCGGATTTTTCGAAAACATACAGTTTACTTTTCTATGTAAATTCTGTATAATAAGAAAATCGATAAAAATACCCTTTTGAGGTGCCCTATATGACCGACCTTTCGAAAATCCGAAATTTTTCAATTATTGCTCATATCGATCATGGCAAGTCCACCCTGGCAGACCGTCTGCTGGAAGAGTGCAATGCCATTGAGCAGCGCCATCGTGCGGAGCAGATCCTGGACTCCATGGAGCTGGAACAGGAGCGCGGCATTACCATCAAGGCAACTGCCGCTACCTTGACCTACACCGCCGACGATGGGGAAACTTATGCCCTGAACCTCATCGATACCCCCGGCCACGTGGACTTTAACTACGAAGTCAGCCGCAGCCTTGCCGCCTGCGAAGGCGCTATTCTGGTAGTGGATGCTTCCCAAGGTGTCGAGGCCCAGACCTTGGCCAACACCTATCTTGCCATCGATGCCGGCTTGGAAGTGCTGCCCGTCATCAATAAGATCGACCTGCCCTCCGCACGACCCGCTGAGGTCAAAGCTGAGGTAGAGGACATCATCGGTATTCCTGCGGAGGATTCTCCCGAAATTTCCGCTAAGAACGGCATCAATATCCACTCCGTTCTGGAAATGATCGTGAAGGATGTTCCCGCACCCTCCGGTGACCGGGAAGCACCCCTGCAGGCACTGATCTTTGACAGTGTGTACGACAGCTACCGGGGCGTTATCGTCTATGTCCGTGTTAAGGAAGGCAACGTCCGCCCGGGACAGGACATTAAAATGATGGCCACCGGCGCAACCTATAAAGTGGTGGAAGTGGGCACCATGAGTCCCAGCGGCTTGCAGCCCCGGGATGCTCTGGGCGCAGGCGAAGTAGGCTATATCACCGCTTCTATCAAGACCGTTGCCGATACCCAGGTGGGCGACACCGTTACCACCGTGGAAGACGGCGCGCCGGAGCCGCTGCCCGGCTACCGTCCGGTACAGCCCATGGTCTTCTCCGGTGTGTACCCCGCTGACGGCGCCAAGTATCAGGACTTGAGAGAAGCACTGGAAAAGCTGAAGCTCAACGATGCTTCCTTTGCCTATGAGCTGGAAAGCTCCATTGCTTTGGGCTTTGGCTTCCGCTGCGGCTTTTTGGGACTTCTGCACATGGAAATCATTCAAGAGCGGCTGGAAAGAGAATATAACCTTGATCTGATCACCACCGCCCCCAACGTTGTCTACCGCATCACCAAAAATAACGGCGAAGTGCTGATGGTCTATACCCCTCTGGATTATCCCGATCCCATGGAGATCCAGCTGGCGGAAGAACCCTTCGCCAAGGTCAACCTCATCGCCCCGCAGGAATACGTGGGCAACATCATGGAACTGGCCCAGCAGCGCCGTGGCGAATTCAAGGACATGGTCTATCTGGATGCCAATCGTGTGGAGCTGCACTACGATATGCCCCTGAACGAGATCATTTATGACTTCTTTGACGCGCTGAAATCCCGCACCCGCGGCTACGGCTCTTTGGACTACGAGCTGATCGGCTACCGGCCCAGCAAGCTGGTAAAGCTGGACATCCTGCTCAACGGCGATATCGTGGACGCACTGAGCTTCATCCTCTTTGCGGACAACGCCTATCCCCGGGCCAGAAAGATCTGCGAAAAGCTGAAGGAAAATATTCCGAGAGCCCAGTTCGAGATCCCCGTGCAGGCAGCCATAGGTGGCAAGATCATCGCCCGTGAAACCATTAAGGCTCTGCGCAAGGACGTGCTGGCTAAGTGCTACGGCGGTGACATCACCCGTAAGAAGAAGCTGCTGGAGAAGCAGAAGGAAGGCAAAAAGCGTATGCGTACCTTTGGTACTGTTTCCGTGCCCAGCGAGGCATTCATGGCAGTACTGAAGCTGGATGAGGACTAAATTATGCCACTGTTCACAAGAAAAGACAAACAACCTCTGGGCATTTATATCCACGTGCCCTTCTGCCGCAGCAAGTGCCAGTACTGCGACTTTTACTCTCTGACCACCAAAGATGACAAGCTGATGGATAGCTATCTGGATGCTATGACCCGCCACATTAAAGAAAGCGGCGCGCTGGCTCCCAACCACAAAGTAGATACCATCTACTTTGGCGGCGGCACCCCCAGCTTTTTCGGTGCCGACGGTATGGCCACCATTCTCACCGCCATCCGCCGTTACTTCGACGTGGCAAACGACGCAGAGATCACCTTTGAAGCCAACCCCGACTCCGTCAACGATAAACTGCTGCGGCGGCTCCGGGCGGAAGGCTTCAACCGGGTCAGTCTGGGCATCCAGACCGATGACGATGCCATTTTGCAGAAGATCGGCCGTCCCCACAATTATGCACAGGCCGTTACCGCCGTGGAGCGGATCCGCCGGGCCGGCTACCGGAATCTGTCCGTGGATCTGATGTACGGTCTGCCGGGACAGACACTGGATGGCTGGGAGCAGACCCTGCGCCGGGTGCTGACACTGCCCCCGGACCATATCAGCTGCTACGGTTTGAAGGTAGAAGAGCGGACACCCCTGTACGATTACAAGGATGCCTGCAACCTGCCCGATGATGACATGCAGGCGGACATGTATCTGACCGCGGTGGAAATTCTCAAGGGCAAAGGCTACCGCCAGTATGAGATATCCAATTTCGCCAGAAAGGGTATGATCTCCAAGCACAACTGGAAGTACTGGACCGGCGGCGAGTATCTGGGCTTTGGCCCCGATGCCAGCTCTGATTTTGGCGGCAAGCGGTTCACCATCGTCCGGGATCTGCTGGCCTATATCGACGGCATCAAGCAAGGCGGACAGGTGGTATCCGAGCTGCAGGAGATCCCCAGACGGGAACGGGCAGGGGAATTCTTAATGACCCGGCTGCGTACCGCTGCCGGCATTGACCCCCAGGAATACGAGAAAAAGTTTCTGCTGCCCTTCGCCCCTCTGGAAGCGGCATTGGAGCGCTGCGCCCAGCAGCGGTTGGCTGCCAAGACCAGCGAAGGTGTCTGGCATCTGACTCCGGAAGGTTTTCTGGTTTCCAACAGCATTTTATCCGATTTGCTGCTGATTCAAGACGAATCCACCCCCTTAGCTAGAAGGGGTTAACAGCACTCCCCCGGTTTTATCAACCGGGGGAATTTTTCGCCGTAGTTTCCTAAAATGTTTGTCTTTCTGAGCGGAGCTGCACAAGGTGCAGCGGAGTCGAAGAATCTACGCATTATCGAGATGCTCCGTAGTAATATAGTGTGAAGATCCTTCGACTCCGTTTTACTCCGCTCAGGATGACACGGTAACTTGATGGCTGGTAAGAGAAACGATCAATACTACAGAACACTACCCCTAAGTCTGGTAAAGTTGGTCGATGATCGAATCAATGTCCTTTCTGCGCCATTGGGGGTCACGGCGTACTGCCACATAGATGACCTCCCATTCCGGATGTGCCATCCGATATCTGTTTTCTACCGCCGTCATGATTTCATTTAGTTGAATATCATCCGCGTTTTCGATGTATATCAATATTTCTTCAAGTATATCCTTTACAGCATCCATCACAAATCCTCCTCAATGTTTTAGATATATAATATATCTATTTCCAACATTATATCACAGCCCAAACATAAAATAAATACACAATATATCTATTGAGGTGCTTGTGATGGCTACAAAGAGTGTATCAATACGAATTGAGGAGGAAATGCTCTCAAAACTTGGATTTGTGGCAGATTACGAAGGCCGTTCCATTAACAGCCATGTGTTGGTGTTGATCCGCCAGAGTATTCAAGATTTTGAAAAGCAGCACGGTAAGATTGCGGGTCAGATTGCGCCTGACAGCAATGTAAAGCCTCCCAAAAAAGACTAAAAACAAGGACGCGCTGCGTCCTTGTTTTTTAATCAAATTCTATACAGCCGCTTGCCGTTTTCGTAGGTTGCGGCATGGACTTCTTCTACAGAGATTCCTCTGATTTCCGCCAGCTTTTCCGCCATCCGGTACAGATACCCGGGGTGATTTCGCTTGCCCCGGAACGGCTCGGGGGCCATAAAGGGGCAATCTGTTTCCAGAACGATCCGTTCCAGCGGAATGGATGCGGCTGTCTCCACCGCCTTACGGGCATTCTTAAAGGTCAGCACGCCGGTAAAGCCAATATACCAACCCAAATCTACCAACTGCCGGGCCATTTCCGCAGAGCCGGAGTAGCAGTGGAACACGCCCTTGACCTTGGGAAATTCCTTAACGATGGCAAGGCCGTCGTTGTGGGCATCCCGCTCATGGACGATCACCGGCAGGTCCAATTCTTCAGCCAGTGCCATTTGCATCCGGAATGCCTTCTGCTGGATATCCCGGGGGATATCCTCGTAATAATAGTCCAGACCGATCTCGCCAATGGCTTTGACCTTGCCGGACAGTTTACATAACTTTCTGTATTCCTCTAATACTGCCTCATTCACTTCGTTTGCTGAGTCGGGATGGGAGCCTACGGAAGCATAGAGCCATGGGTATTTTTCCGCCATGGCCACAATATCCCGGGAAGATTCCAAAGAACATCCGGCATTCATCACAAGACCGACACCTGCGGAAGCAAAGCTTTCCATGAGCTGTTCCCGGTCCGGATCAAAGGCGGGGTCATTCAAATGGGCATGGGTATCAAAGAGCATATGCTTTCTCCTTTTCCACGACGGCTACCAGACAGCCGTCTATTTTTGTCACTCTGGGGTCATCCAGAGAAAAGTTCGTATGATTGGGATAGCCTTGCAGACCAGTACCGTCACACTTGGCCTGTGCCTCCTTCAGCACCCAAAAGGTCAGCAGCGCCATACGCTTATCCTCCGCCGCTTCATATTGAGCAAACTCTCCCGGTGACAAGATCTTCTGCGCCAGCTTTAAGGAAATATCCCGGCCCGCTTCCTCAGCATCGATGCCAATCGGCCTGTCCGACAGGGCGCAGAATACATGATGCTTGGTATGAGAAATGGAAAAGTGCAGATCCCCTTGGGTGAAGTATGGCTTTCCCCATTCCGTGAGGCGGATCTCCGGCATCGGTGCGCCAGTAACATGCTCCACTATTTCCTTTAGGAGTGACCTGCCCGCGGCGTGGCCTTCCCCGGCTCTGATTGGTCTGTATTCCAACGCCAGCACAGCGACCCCTCCTTCTCCCTCAATATACCCTTCCTATTATAAACAAAAAAACGCCGGTTGTAAATAATCGTTTAGCGCACTATCCAAAGCCTTCCCCCTTGGGGGAAGGTGGCCGAGCGATAGCGAGGTCGGATGAGGGGTGTGGCAGGGTTTTGGCCCCTCATCAGTCAAAAATCAAAGATTTTTGACAGCTTCCCCCCAAGGGGAAGCCTTTGGGTGCGGCGGTAACTTGGGCCGCTAAACGATCATTTATCGTTGCAATCGCAAGGAGTTTATGATATATTCATTCCATACATTGAAACAAAGGAGTGTTTTGCTTGATTTCCAGAGAAATTTGTTCCCGTGTTCTGCAGACAGCAGTTTCCACCGGCGCCGACTATGCCGAACTGTTTGCCGAGAATACCCTCAATCATTCCATCCAGATGATCGCCTCCAAGGTGGATTCCATCAATGACGGTGTCATTGCCGGTGCGGCTGTCCGGGTCTACAAGGGCCTTCGCAGTGTCATGGCTACCACAGTTGACACCTCCGAGGCCGGTTTGATCCGCTGCGCCCAAAAGGCTGCCGACGCTCTGGGCGAAGGCACCGCACAGATCGACATTGTGCTGCGAGAGCGGATCTTCGGCGATATCCATCCCGTGAAGATTGCCCCCACCTCCGTTTCCAACAAGGAAAAGGTAGCCGTTCTGAAGGAAGGCTACTTTGCTGCCAAGGACTACGCCGATTCCATCGTGCAGGTCAGCGGCACACTGCTGGACGTAGATCACAACATTCTTATTGCCAACACCGACGGCACTTACGCCGAGGATCGGCAGATCCGCACCCGTATGAGCATCTCTGCTGTTGCTGATTGCGGCAGCGGTACCCAGACCGGCTCCTTCAACCCCGGCCGCAGAATGGGCATGGAAATGTTCGACATTATCGATCCCAAGGAAGTGGGCCTCCATGCTGCCAAGCAGGCAGTGACCATGGCCGGTGCCGGCTACTGCCCCGCCGGTGTCATGCCCGTTGCCATTGACAACGGCTTCGGCGGTGTTATCTTCCATGAAGCCTGCGGCCACTCTCTGGAAGCCAGCTCCGTTGCCTACGGTAGATCCCAGTTTGCAGGCAAGCTGGGCGAAAAGATCGCCAACGAGAAGGTCACCGCCATTGACGACGGTACCATCCCCAACGCCTGGGGCTCTATCAATATCGATGACGAAGGCACTCCCGCACAGCGCAATGTACTGATCGAGAACGGCATCCTCAAGACCTACATGATCGATAAGTTCAACGGCCGCCGCATGGGCATGGCCTCCACCGGCAACGCCCGCCGCCAGAGCTACGCTTATACCCCCACCAGCCGTATGACCAACACCTATATCGCCCCCGGTACCGACAAGAACGAGGACATTATTGGTTCCATCGAGTATGGCCTGTACTGTAAGGAAATGGGTGGCGGCAGTGTCAATCCTGTCACCGGCGAATTCAACTTTGCCGTCAGTGAAGGCTACATCGTCAGAAACGGTGTCATCTGTGAGCCTGTCCGCGGTGCTTCTCTGGTTGGTAAGGGCAGCGAGGTTATTCAGAACATCGACATGGTCGGCACCGATCTGGACATGGGTCAGGGTATGTGCGGCTCCAGTAGCGGCAGTGTTCCCACCAACGTGGGCCAGGCATTGATCCGTGTGTCCAGCATCACCGTCGGCGGTAGATAAGCGGGAGGTAACGATATGAATTTTGCAGAATTTAAAGAATTGGTCATCGCCCAAGCCGAGGCCATGGGCATTGCCGAATATGAGCTTTACTACCAGGCAGGCGAAAGCACCTCTGTTTCCGCCTTCCAGCACAGCATTAACCAGTTTACCGACTCCACCGAAGGTGGCGTCTGCTTCCGCTGCATCGTAGGCGGCAAGATGGGTTATGCCTCCACCGAAGCGCTGAATGCCCAAGAGGCTAAGGCTATCGTGGCCCGGGCCGCTGCCAACGCGGAAGTTCTGGAATCCGAAGAAGCGGTATTTTTGGGCGAGGGCGGCAAGACCTATGCCACCATCGACCGCAAACCCATGGATCTGCCCACCACCGATACACTGATTGCCAAGGTGCTGGACACCCAAGAGAAGATCTATGCTGCCAATCCCGCTGTCATCGACGGCTCTTCCACACAGGGTATCAGCGAAAAATCCGTCACTGCCATCGTCAACTCCAAGGGTCTGGACCTGTACCATGAGATCAGCATTGCCGGTCTGGTGGTGGCTGCCGTGGTTTCCAATGGCAAGGAAATGGCCAACGATTACCAGATCAAACTGGGATCTCTGGATACCATCGACACCGATGCACTGACCAAGAAGGCAGCCGACGGTGCACTGCGGAAGCTGGGTGGCGAGGTTGCTCCCACCGGCCAGTATCCCGTGGTATTTGGCAGCGTGGCCATGAGCGATCTGTTGCAGGTCTATTCCAGCATCTTCTCTTCCGAAGCTGCCCAGAAGGGACTTTCCAAACTGGCAGGTAAGGAAGGCGAGAAGATCGCCGCTGACATCGTCACCATCGTGGACGATCCCTTCCACCCCGAAAACCCCATGCCCATGCCCTTCGACGCAGAAGGCTCCCCCACCGCCAAGAAGAACATCATCGAAAAGGGCGTTTTCAAGACCCTGCTGTATAACCTCAAGACCGCCAACGTAGCGGGAAAGGAAACCACCGGCAACGCAGCCAAGGGCGGCTATGCCAGTGCCGTGAATGTGCGGCCCTTTAGTATGTACCTGGAAGGCGGCGAAATGACCGAGGAAGAACTGCTGGCTAAGGTCGGCAACGGTGTGTATATCACTTCTCTGAGCGGTCTGCACGCAGGCGCAAATGCCATCACCGGTGACTTCTCTTTACAGAGTGCCGGCTTTATGCTTGAGAACGGTGTGAAAACCACCGCTGTGAAGTCCTTCACCGTGGCCGGCAACTTCTACGAGCTGCTGAAAAATGTGGTGGCCGTTGCCAATAACGCCCACCTGCCCACCGCCATGGGCATGACCGCTTTCGGCGCCCCCACCACTTGGGTGGACGGCCTGAGCATCGCGGGCAAATAATTCTTCTAACCAAAAAACAGCGGACGGAAAACTGAAGTGATAAAATAATGGTAGACACGAAAGTGCCTACCATTATTTTATCACTTCACGGAAAACCGTCCGCTGTTTTGCGTTTTCATCAGCCACAGAAGAGAATATTGTTTACGATGCTTTCCAGATATTCCTGTCTGCCGGAGCCGGGCAAAGCAGGTGCGCCCATCTCGTCGGCATAAGCAGCCAGCTCTTCCAAAGTGGTCTCACCGGCACGGATCTTGGCACCGATACCGGTGTTGTAAGAGGCATAGCGCTCTGCAATGAAGCCGTCGATTCTGCCGTCTTCGATAATCTTCGCAGCCTTAATGAGGCCCAGAGCGTAGGCGTCCATACCCAAAATGTAAGCATGGAACATATCCTCGGCGGTGTAGGAAGGTCTGCGGTTCTTGGCATCGAAGTTGAACCCGCCGGTAAGGCCGCCGGCCTTCAGTACTTCATACATGCACATGGTGGTCTCGTAGATGTTGAAGGGGAATTCATCGGTGTCCCAACCCAGCAGATAGTCACCCTGGTTGGCATCGATTGAACCCAGCATGCCGTTCATGGCGGAAATCCGCAGATCATGCTGGAAGGTATGGCCTGCCAGAGTGGCATGGTTGGCTTCGATATTCATCTTGAAGTCCTTGTCCAGACCGTACTGACGCAGGAAACCGATGGCGGTAGCGGCATCGAAATCGTACTGGTGCTTCATAGGCTCCTTAGGCTTCGGCTCGATATAGAAATCGCCCTTGAAACCGATGCTGCGGCCATACTTGACAGCCATCTTCATAAGAGCTGCGATATTCTCCTGCTCGAACTTCACATCGGTATTCAGCAGGGTCTCATAACCCTCACGGCCACCCCAGAACACATAACCCTTGCCGCCCAGCTTCACGGTAATATCCAGGGCCTTCTTGGTCTGTGCCGCGGCAAAGCAGAACACATCGGCAGAGTTGGTGGAGCCTGCGCCGTTCATAAAGCGCGGATTGGAGAACATATTGGCCGTACCCCACAGGCACTTGATGCCGGTCTGATTCATCTTCTCCAGAATGTAATCGGATATCTCATCCAGACGGCGGTTGGTCTCCTTAATGTCATCGGCTTCGGGTACGATATCCACATCGTGCCAGCAGAAATAGCCGACACCCAGCTTCTGCATAAATTCAAAACCCGCATCCACCTTGGCCTTGGCATGGGCCATAGTGCCCTTTTCTGTGCCAAAAGACTTGTCGGCGGTATCACGGCCGAACATATCGGTGCCGCCGGCGCACAGATTGTGCCACCAAGCCATAGCGAAGGGCAGATGCTCCTTCATAGGCTTGCCCAGAATGATACGCTCGGGGTCATAATGCTTGAATGCCAAAGGATTGGTGGAATTGGGGCCTTCATAGGGAATTACGGGAATGTTAGGAAAATACATACTGGTTTCCTCCTTATTGAATTTTAGGGAACAGTGCCTTCACGGCAGGATAGATTTTTCGGAACTGCCGGTATTTTTCTTCATATTTCGCTGCCAGCTCCGGTTCCGGTTTTACCGTTTCACCCACAGAGGTGAGCTTGGCGCAGCAATCCGCCACCGTCTGATATTCTCCGCAGCCGACCATGGCCAGCATTGCGCCGCCCATACCGGGGCCTTGCTCGGAAACCGGCACCTCCAAGGTACAGTCAAGCACATTGGCTATGATCCTCTTCCAAAGGGCGGATTTGGCACCACCGCCACAGATCTTGCTGGTGTTGATGGTGATACCAAGGCTTCTGGCTACCTCCACCGAATCTCGAATGGCAAAGGCTACGCCTTCCAGAACTGCCTGTACCATGTCCGCTCTGGTGGTGTCCATGGTCATACCGATGAAAGTGCCCCGGGCATTGGTATCGTTGATGGGGCTTCTTTCACCCATTAAGTAAGGCAGGAAGAACACACGGTTTTCCCCAAGCTTTGCTTCATCAATGGCTTTCTGCTCTGCGGCATAGTCTTGGGTTTTGAGGATATCCTCCATGAGCCATTTGTTGCAGGAGGCCGCAGAAAGCATACATCCCATCAAATGCCAGCCGCCGTCAGCATGGGCGAAGGCATGCAGGCCGTTAGAATCATCCACGCCGAACTTCTTCGAGGAGATAAAGACCGTACCGGAGGTACCAAGGGAGATGTTGCAGCCGCCCTGACCTACCACGCCGGTACCTACCGCCGCTGCCGCATTGTCACCGGCACCGGCTACCACCTTTACATGGCTACCGATTCCCAGCTGTTCAGCGATCTCCGGCTTAACCGTGCCGATGTAATCATAGCTTTCAAATAGCTTCGGCATCTGGGTATCGGAAATACCACAGATATCCAGCATTTCCTTGCTCCAGCACTTATTCTGTACATCCAGCAGTAGCATACCGGAGGCATCGGAATAGTCACAGCCATGAACACCGGTGAGAATGTAGTTGATGTAATCCTTGGGGAGCATGATCTTCTCGATTTTTGCAAAATTTTCAGGCTCGTTTTCCCGCATCCACAGAATCTTGGGTGCGGTAAAACCGGCAAAGGCGATGTTTGCCGTCCATGCTGACAACTTGTCCTTTCCGATCTCATGGTTGAGATAGTCCACCTGCTTGGCGGTTCTGCCGTCATTCCAGAGGATAGCGGGACGGATCACATTGTCATCCTTATCCAGCACCACCAGACCGTGCATCTGTCCGCCACAGCCGATGCCCTTCACCATACTTCCGTCAAAGCCTTGCAGCAGCTCCGGAATTCCTTCCAGCAAGGCCTTCTTCCAATCCTGCGGATTTTGCTGACTCCAGCCGGGTTGGGGAAATTCCAGAGGATATTCCCGGGTCACCGTGTTTTGGATGGTGCCTGTTTCATCCATCAGCAAAAGCTTCATGGCGGATGTTCCGATATCGATTCCAAGATATAAATTCACTGCTGTCACCCCTTTTTCAGATTTCATCTTTAGTATAGCGCCTAAACAAAGATTTTTCTTTGACAATTCTACTGGATTTATTAGACTAATTTGCTTTTTTGTTCATAGGGGACGACTTTCCCGTCCTAT
Organism: Faecousia sp.; assembly: GCA_045653485.1. Lineage (GTDB taxonomy): Bacteria > Bacillota > Clostridia > Oscillospirales > Oscillospiraceae > Faecousia. The sequence continues at coordinate 19,612 of JAZOLX010000101.1, forward strand.
GGGAGACGAAACACCTCCTCTACTAATTGACAAAGGAGGCATCTCATGTTGAGACACCTCCTGCCATATTACAAATAGAATGCTTCCAAGATCGCCAGGCTGTCTTCTATGGAGTAAAACCGTTCTTCGGATTGCATACTGCATCCTAACCTTGCCTGCTCCCCGTTTTTATAATTGTGCCGCCTGTAGGCCTCCGGGGTCATGCCGTACTGCTTGCGGAAAGCTTTGCAGAAATACCGGTAATCCGAGAATCCGGATTCCATGCAGATATCCAGCATTCGTTTCCCTCCGGCGGTAATTGCGCGCCGGGCGCTGTTCAGCCGCACCGTGGTCACATATTCCTGGAAGGTCTGGTTCATTCTGTCCTTGACATAGTGGGACAGATAGCTGACGGAATAGCCCTCATTCCCTGCAAAATCAGACAGCTTGATCTTGCGCATATGGTTTTCTTCCACGAACTGCACAAGCCGCTTCAGCATGGCCGTTCGCTTGTCCATGCTGGCCGCCTGGGCAGGTGTCAGTTCATGGCCAGGCATTGCGGAAAGCAGCCGGTAGAACATCATGCAGCACTGCCCCACGCAGTACAGGGCATACTGTTTTTCCTGCCGCAGATACACCCGTAGCATATCCAAAAACTGCTGCTTCAGGTCCTCAAATTCCTCGGTTGAAAGGTATTTATGGGGGAAACAATCATCGGCATATAACCGGGGGCTGACGGGAAGGAGCTTTGCGGATACCTGTATACAGGCAAAGGTACAGCTTCCGTCCACCTTCTGAAATTCGTGGGGTTCATTGGGGTTCAGCAGAATCAGTTGCCCCGGCTCCACCCGGTAGTGCTTCTGCCCGCAGTTAACAGACAAGGGATGTTCCAAAACCCAGATCAGTTCCCATTCGGAATGAAGATGGGGTGTGCGGTAATCTACCGTATTTAAAAACAAGCGCAATCCATCGATCTGCGCGTAACGAATGATCTCCAATTCATTCATCTTCATCCCTCCTTCGGTATGATTATACCTTTTTTGTTTTCTCTTCGCAAGTGCATTACCGGTATTTCCATCGAGATGGGACAAGAAAATATGCCTTCCACCCTTGCAATTTTCCTGTAATTCGATATAATAATCCTATGAAATCAAACTTTTTCCGGAAGGGGGCGCAACATGGAAACAAACGCCGCATTATTCAAAGGATGCCTGTTGGGCATGGCTGTGGGTGATGCCATGGGTGCGCCCATTGACGGAAAACCCTATCCCGATATCTGCCAGATGTACGGCCCGGCCGGACTTCTGGGATATGATTCTGCCAATGGTTTGGCAGAGATCACTTCCTATACACAAATCGGTCTTTTTTCCATCAACGGTATGCTTGTCAGCGCTGCAAGAGGAAAGACGGATGCAGATACCCTGTTTCTCTATGTCACTCGAGCACTGAAGGAATGGGCCAGAATGCAGCACCTGCCCGGCTCTCCGGAGAAACGCACCTGTTGGCTGTGCCATATCCCTCAGTTGCGCCGGCGTAAATGCATGGATCCCAGAACGTTAGACGCGCTGACCCGGGATGTTCTGGGTACGCCCCAAAATCCCGCCAATCAAGGTGCAGGCCCCGGCACTCTGACCGGTGCCATTTGCGTAGGCCTGTTTTTCCATCCGGACAGAATGTCCTTTTCGGACATCGGCACTTTGGCCGCGAGGATCGTAGCGTTGACCCATGGAGACACCATGACCTATCTCAGCGGTGCCGCCCTTGCCTATATCGTTGCCGGCACCATCCATGATCCCAATTGCCCCATGGAGCAGCAGATCCTCCACGGAGCTGACGCGGTAGCGGCCCAGTTTCCGGGACCCGCCTCTGCAAAGCTCAGTAGTCTGATCCGAAATGCAGTGACACTTGCCCGGACACCGCAGGTCCCGGCTGTGCAAGCCATGGAACAGCTGGAATGCTACACCGCTGCTCAGGTTCTGGCCGGTGCTGTGTATGCGGTCCTTGCCAGCAACGGTGATTTTGATACTGCCATGATCACCGCTGTCAACCATTCCGGCAAGAGCGCCGCGGTTGGAGCCATTACCGGTGCACTGCTGGGCGCTGCACAGGGAGAAGAGGCCCTGCCGGAATTCTATCTGGACTGTCTGGATTGCGACCATGTGATCCGGGAGCTGGCTTCCGACCTGCACACCGCTTTCCCAAAAGGTTGGCAAAAACGGCTGTTTGACGACGATTGGGACCGAAAATACACCCAGGGAAAGCCTGTTGACCGGGATGGATGGGAAAAAGCATAGAAAAAAGTTGTAAAAAGACAGATTTTTCTATGAAAACCCTCTTGCAAAACTGCGCTGCAGGTGCTATAATGCAGGTAATCTAGCGTAGAGTATACGAAAGAGAGGGGCTCGCCCCTCTCTTTTGTCTTGAAAGAAGGAATTTATTTTGAAAATCACAGAGCAAGTAGCGGAATTTGCCAAACCCGTTGTGGAAAGCTTCGGCTGTGAGCTGTGGGATGTGGAATACGTCCGGGAAGGCTCCGAGCGGTATCTGCGGCTGTATATCGACAAGGACGGCGGCATTGATATCGAAGATTGCGAAAAAATTCACCGGGCCATGGACCCCATTCTGGATGAAAAAGACCCCATTGCGGAAAGCTATCACTTTGAAGTCTGCTCCGCAGGTCTGGAGCGGCCTTTGAAGCGGGCATCTGATTTTGAAAAGTTCATGGGAAGTCCCATTCTGGTAAAGCTCTACCGGCCCAGAAACGGCCTGAAAGAGCTGCCCGGCATCCTGCGTGGCTATGAAGAGGGCCGGGTCACCGTGGAAGCCGGTAAGGAAACCATTACCTTTGAAAAATCCGAAGTCGCACTTGTGCGCCTTCGTGTAGAATTTTAAATAAAACCAACACTAAAAATATAAAACATGAGCTTCGAGAGAATAAGACTCGCTATCACCACGAAGGATTTTGCCGCAAATGAAGGTTTTCGCTACGCAGACATACTTTGTGTATTTCAAGGAGCGAAAACCGCACAGTTGGGGCAAAAGACACAGCGGTGATGTGAGGCGTTTTTTGAGAAGCGAAGGAGGAAAATTATGGCAAGAGGTACAAGAGCCAAGAAGACCCCGGAAGCACCCAAGGTAGATATCGGTGCTGAGATCTTTGCCAGCCTGCGGGATCTGGAAAAGCTCAAGGGCATCCCTGTTGACTACATGGTGGAGCGGCTGAAGCAGGCTCTGACCAATGCATACCGCAAGGATCGGGAAGATCATCGGGATCTGCCCGCTGAAAATGTGGTGGTTGACTTAAGCGAAAAGGGCCTTTTTATGCATCTGGTTAAGACCGCTGTGGAAGAGGTGGAGGACGATTCCATCGAGATCCATATCGACGCCGCAAGAAACGTCAATCCCGACGTACAGGTCGGTGACAATGTGACCATTCCCGTGGACATTCAGAAGTTCGGCCGCATCGCTGCCCAGACCGCCAAGCAGGTGGTGATTCAGGGTATCCGTGAGGCAGAGCGGGGCATGGTATATGAAAGCTATTCTTCCAAGGCACAGGAGCTGCTCACCGGCACCGTGCTGCGGATCGATCCCTCCGGCGATATTTTCGTACGTGTGGGTCAGGGCAACGAAGCTTCCAACGCTGTTCTGCGTGTCAGCGAGCAGATCCCCGGCGAGAACTATCAGCCCAATGATCTGATCCGGGTGTATGTGCTGGAAGTCCATAAGGCCAACCGCGGCCCTCTGGTCCACGTTTCCCGTACCCATCCCAATCTGGTGCGCCGCCTGTTTGAGCTGGAAACCCCCGAAATCGAGAGCGGTGACGTGGAAGTTCGCAATATCGCCCGCGAGGCAGGTTCCCGCAGTAAAATGGCCGTCCGTGCCGTTACGGAAGGCGTGGATCCCGTTGGTGCTTGCGTCGGCCCCCGTGGCGGCCGTGTTGGTGCCGTTGTGGAAGAGCTGCACGGTGAGAAGATCGATATCGTTGTCTGGAGTGAAGATCCCTGCGAGTATGTGAAGGCTGCACTGAGCCCCGCAGATGTCATCTCCGTGACCCAGATCCCCGGCCAGAAGGCATGCCGTGTCATCGTTCCCGATGATCAGCTGAGCCTGGCCATCGGCAAGGAAGGTCAGAATGCCCGTCTGGCCGCACGGCTCACCGGCTACAAGGTGGATATCAAGTCTGCTTCTCAGGCAGAGGAAGAGTAATACCCAAAGGAGGCAGCTTTATGCAAAAGAAGATCCCGATGCGGCAGTGTATGGGCTGCCGGGAGCGCAGAGAAAAGCGGCAAATGATCCGTGTGGTCCGCTGTACCGACGGTACGGTAAGCCTGGACTTCAGCGGCAAGCTGAACGGACGGGGCGCTTACATCTGCCCCAATCTGGAATGTTTGAAAAAAGCGCAGAAAAGCAAGGCTCTGGACAGAAGTCTGGAGGTCACCATTCCCGAGGAGGTCTATGACCGTCTACTGAAGGAAATGGAGGTCAGCCATGGATAAAGCATTAAATTACATGGCTCTGGCCCGGAAGGCCGGCCGAATTGAGCTGGGCGAAGAACCGGTGGGCGGTGCTGCCCGTGCGGGGAAAGCCTGTCTGATAGCCGTTGCCATGGATGCCGGTGATCATACTTGGCGCCGGGCCAAAAGCTTTGTGGCAGGTACCAATCAGGTGGCCGTGAAGATCCCCTTTACCAAGGATGATATTGGCATGGCCATCGGCAGGACGAGCCTTGCCATTGCTGCGTTTACGGATCCTGCTATGGCGCTGGCCTTTTTGAAGGCCCTGCCCCAGCAGGAGAAATACAGTCAGGAATTAGAGGCTTTGGAAAGCCGTACCCAGCGGGTCCGGCAGCGCCAGCAGGAGGCAAAGGCCCACGAAAAAAACAAACGTGTGGGTAGGCCCAAGACCGGCGTAAAGAAGCATTGATCGTGGAGGTGCGTTTATGAGTTTAGTGAAGTATCGCTTACGGGACGTGGCCACCGATTTCGGTGTGGCCCCCAAGGAGATCGTGGAGATCATCTCCCAGTATTTTGAAAAACCCAAGTCCAATACCCAGGTGCTGACGGAGGAAGAGCTGAATGTGGTTTTTGACCGCATGACCGCTACCCACCAGATCGCATCCATTGAGCAGGTATTTGCTGTGCAGCCTGCCAAGCCTAAGGAACAGCCCAAGGCAGAACAACCCAAGGCTGAGCCTGCAAAGACCGAAAATAAGCCTGCACCCAAGGTTGAGCAGAAGCCTGCCCCCAAGGCACAGGAGAATAAACCCCAGCCTCAGCAGCAGCCGAAGCAGGAGAAGCCTGCAAAGCCTGCGGAACCTGAGCGCAAGCGGGAGCGCCGCGTTGTGGATACCTCTGCGGTGCAGGTCAACGCCAACCGCTTTGCCGATGTTGACAATCTGGTTTCCGAGAAGATTCAGGATTATCAAGGTGGCAAGCAGCGTATCGGCGGCGGCAAGGGTGTTAAGCAGCAGAAGCAGCAACAGAATAACAAGAAGGGCAACAAGTCCCGCAACGAAGAGCAGGAGAAGCTGCGCCGTCTGCAGATGGAAGTGGCTCGCAAGGCTCCCACCGTGGTCAAGATCCCCGACGAGATCACCGTTTCCGAGCTGGCTTCCCGCATGAAGAAGACCGTTGCCGAAGTTATCAAGTGCCTGATGAAGAACGGCGTCATGGCCGGCATGAACCAGACCATCGACTTCGACACCGCCGAATTTGTAGCTACCGAGCTGGGCTGCAAGGTAGAAAAGGAAGTCACCGTTACCATCGAAGAGCGGATCATTGATGATCATCAGGATACCGCCGAAGAGCTGGAGACCCGCGCTCCCGTCGTCGTTGTCATGGGTCACGTTGACCATGGTAAGACTTCTACCCTGGACGCTATCCGTAAGACCTCCGTTACCGCAGGAGAAGCCGGTGGTATTACCCAGCACATTGGTGCGTATACTGTCGATGTAGACGGCCAGATGATCACCTTCCTGGACACCCCCGGCCACGCAGCCTTTACTTCCATGCGTGCCCGTGGTGCCAAGTCCACCGACATCGCCATTCTGGTGGTTGCTGCCGACGACGGCATCATGCCCCAGACCATCGAATCCATCAACCACGCAAAGGCCGCCGAAGTGCCGCTGATCGTGGCCATCAATAAGATGGACAAGCCTACCGCCAACCCCGACAAGATCAAAGAGCAGCTGACCAAGTACGATCTGATCCCCGAAGAATGGGGCGGCGACACCATCATCGTTCCCATCTCCGCCAAGACCGGCATGGGTCTGGACGATCTGTTGGAAATGGTGCTGCTGACTGCCGAAGTGCAGGAGCTGAAGGCCAACCCCAACCGCCGTGCCAAGGGTACTGTTATCGAAGCCCGTCTGGACAAGAACCGTGGTCCCGTGGCGACTCTGCTGGTGCAGAACGGTACTTTGAAGCAGGGCGATATCGTCATCGCCGGTACCGCTGTGGGCCGTGTTCGTGTGATGACCAACGACAAGGGCCGCACCGTCAAGACCGCAGGTCCTTCCGTACCTGTTGAGATCACCGGCCTGGCGGAAGTCCCCGCTCCTGGCGACGAGTTCAATGCCGTTACCGACGAGCGTATGGCCCGTGAACTGGTAGAGCAGCGTAAGCAGGCTCAGAAGGACGCTCTGGCCAATGCTATGCAGAAGGTCACTCTGGATAACCTCTTTGCTAAGATGCAGGAGGGCGAGATGAAGGAACTGCCTCTGATCGTTAAGGCTGACGTACAGGGCTCTGCCGAAGCGGTTAAGGCTTCTTTGGAGAAGATTTCCAACGAGGAAGTTCGTGTTCGTGTGATCCACGCCGGTGTCGGCGCTATCAACGAAAGCGACATCCTGCTGGCTTCCACCTCCGGCGCTATCATCGTCGGCTTCAATGTCCGTCCCGACTCCGGTGCTCAGGCAAGCGCTATGAGAACCAACGTGGACATGCGGTTCTACCGTGTTATCTACGATGCCATCGACGAGATCGAGGCCGCTATGAAGGGTATGCTGGCTCCCAAGTTCCAGGAAGCTATCATTGGTCACGCCGAAGTGCGCATGACCTACAAGGTCTCTGCCATCGGTACCATCGCCGGCTGTATGGTCAAGGACGGCAAGATCACCCGGGGCGCACAGGTTCGTGTTCTGTGTGACAACATCGTCATCCATGAGGGCGAAGTTGGCTCTCTGCAGCGTTTCAAGGACGCTGTCAAGGAAGTTACCGCCGGTTACGAGTGCGGCATGAGCATCGCCAAGTTCAATGATATCAAGGAAGGCGACGTCTTCGAGTGCTTCATCATGGAAGAAGTCAAGCAGTAATTATCAAAAGCCAGCCGCCGCAGTTGCGGCAGCTGGCTTTTGTAATACAAGGTAAATCAGCGTAAATAAAAGATACTGCGCGAATCGGTGCGTAATGCCTCCCGGCGGGCTCCATTTCTTGTTCCGGCAAGAAATGGAGGAAAGAAGCCGGGCTAAGGGGCGCTTCGAGCAAAGGCGCCCCCTTAGCAATCCCCCGCCGCCAATAAGTTGGTGCGTTTGGAAATTCGCACACCGAAACCTGAAACTTTGTACGGTAGCTCTTGCGTTCGGCGTATAGCGCACGGCACTTATGTTTCCATGTATTTGAGGTTAGCATTCTATCTTACTGCTATAAACCTTATTACAACAGAAAACCGACGCTGCACTCTCGCAAGAGCGGGCGGGGTACGGGGGCGGCTTTGCTTGCGGGAGCAAGCAACTCAGCCCCCGGAAAACCGACTTCTTTGGTTACTTTCTTGTTCGGAGACAAGAAAGTAACACGACCCCCTTACCGCACTGTATTTTGAAAAAGCTTATTTAGAAAATAAATTGAAAGTATAGGAGGCTATATTATGGCATCCAATCGAATCGGAAGAATCAACGAAGAGATCCAGAAGGAACTGGCTTCTCTTTTGCGGAATTTAAAGGACCCCAGAGTCCAAAGCACCATGATCTCCATCACCCATGTGGAGACTACCCCCGACCTGCGCTACGCCAAGGTCTATGCCAGCTTTCTGGATGAAAGCAAGGCTGCAGAGGCGCTGAAGGGTTTGAAGTCTGCCGGCGGTTACCTGCGCCGGGAGCTGGGCAGTGCACTGAACCTGCGCTACACCCCGGAACTGGTGTGGGCACTGGATGACTCCATCCCCTACGGCGCAAAAATGCTCAAGCTGATCAACTCTCTGGAGGTCAAGAGCGATGAGCAATCTGACGAGGAATGAAACGGCCCGATGGCTCCGGGAGCGTGACAATTTTCTGATCCTCAGCCATAAGCGGCCCGACGGCGATACCATTGGGTCTGCGGCTACCCTGTGTCTGGGTCTGCGGCAATTGGGCAAGACAGCCCATGTGCTGCGGAACATGGAGATCACCGGAAAATATCTGCACCTGCACGCGGGCCTCACCCGAGACTGCCCGGAAGCAGGAGATACACTGATCACTGTGGATACCGCTGCACCCCAATTGCTGCCGGATGCATACAGCCATCTGGCGAAATTCGTTCGGCTGCGAATCGATCATCACAGCAGCGATACGCCCTTTGCGCCGCTGCAGCTGGTAGACGCAACCTCCGGTTCCTGTGGCGAGATCGTTTACGATGTGCTGATGGAAATGGGCGTTACTTTGGACAAGCGGATGGCAGAAGCCCTGTATACGGCCATTTCCACCGATACCGGTTGTTTCCGTTATGCCAACCCCACCGCCCACACCTTCGGCACTGCCGCTGCCTGCTGGGAAGCCGGTGGTGATCTACAGACCATCAATCAGCAGATCTTCGATACCAACAGCTTCAGAAGACTCCGCCTGCAAGGCTGGATGACGGAAAATATCCGCTTCCGGTGTGGCGGACAGGTGGCTGTCTGCGCACTGCCTGCCCAAGTGGAACGGGATCTGGGTCTGACGGAAGACGATCTTGAGAATGTATCCGGCTTCCCCAGAAGTATCGAGGGTGTCAAGATCGCCGCTACCCTGCGCCAGACCGGTGACGGATGCGTCAAAGTCTCTGTCCGGGCGCTGCCCGGCTACGGTGCCGCCAAGGTCTGTGCCAAATTCGGTGGCGGCGGACATAAGGGCGCTGCCGGCGCTACATTAAAGGCAGAACTGGAAGAAGCAGCTGCGATGGTTTCCATGGAAATGGAAAACCTGTTTGAATGATTATGAATGGAATTGTAATAGTCGATAAGCCGGAAGGCTGGACAAGCAACGATGTGGTCAGTAAGCTGAAAGGCGTACTGCATACCCGGCGAGTGGGCCACGGTGGCACATTAGATCCCATGGCCACAGGTGTTTTGCCTGTTTTTGTGGGCCGTGCCACCCGGGGCGTGGAATTTTTCGAGCATGCGGAAAAAACCTATGAAACGGTGCTGCGGTTAGGACTGACCACCGATACGGAGGATATCACCGGCACAGTGCTAACCGAGCAGGATGCCTTTGTCACTGGGGAAATGCTGGAAAATGTGCTTTCTCAGTTCCGGGGGGATATTTTGCAGGTGCCGCCCATGTACTCCGCCTTAAAGGTCAATGGACAGAAACTTTATGACCTGGCACGAAAGGGCAAAGAAGTAGAACGCCAACCCCGGCCCGTTACCATCCACGAGCTGACGCTGCTGGGAATGGAGGCCGAGGGTGTCCGTCTGCGGGTCCGCTGCTCCAAGGGTACTTATATCCGCACATTGTGCAAAGATATCGGTGCTGCTTTAGGCTGCGGCGGCTGTATGGCCGCGCTGCGGCGGGTGCAGGCAGGAGAATATACTGCGGAAGAGGCGGTGCCGCTGGCAACCCTCATCGAAGCGGAAGATCCGGAAAAATATCTGCGCCCGGTGGATACCATGTTTGTGTCCTACCCGGCAGTGACGCTGACACCCAACCAGGAAAAGCGCTGCCGTTGCGGCAATTCTTTCACCGTTGCCATGGAAGACGGTACATACCGGGCCTATGGGCAGAATGGGGAATTCCTGATGCTGGCAAAGGTAGAAGGTGGAATTATGTCAACCATTAAAAGCTTTTTTGAGGTTTAAGAAAATACCATCGAAAGGACTCTGACAATGAATAAAATATTTGCGCTGGGTTTTTTCGACGGCGTGCATCTTGGCCATCAGGCCCTTTTGAAAAGTTGCTGTGAGTTGGCGGAGCAGCTGGATGCACAACCCTGCGCCATTACCTTTCAGCAGCATCCCCAATCCCTATTTTCAGAAAATCCCCCTAAGCTGATCAACACCAATATCGACCGGCAGCGGCTGATGCGGGAATTGGGTATTGAAGCTGTATTTTCCTATCCCGTGACCAAGGCAACGATGTCCATGCCTTGGGAAACCTTTTTGGAGGAACTGTTAAATGCCGGGGCGATCGGCTTCGTCTGCGGCAATGATTTCCGGTTTGGTAACCGGGGCGAGGGCAACGCCCAAAAGCTGGAAAGCTTCTGCAAAGGGCGGAATCTGCCATTCCGGATCATCAATGATCAAATGCTGGACGGCCTGCGCATTTCCTCTACCCATATCCGAACGCTTTTGGAAACAGGCGAAATGGAGCAGGCGGTGCGCTTTCTGGGGCACCCCCATATCCTCACCGGAGAAGTGGTGACAGGCCGGAAGATTGGCCGTACCATTGGCATCCCCACAGCCAATCTGACCACCCCTAAGGATGTAGTGCAACTGCGTCACGGCGTGTACGCCTGTAAGGCTACTGTGGAGGGAAAGACATTTCTGGCAGTGACCAATGTAGGCAACCGCCCAACCGTAGGCGGTCATGTGGTGACCGTGGAGCCGTGGCTGCTGGATTTCAAAGGCAACCTCTATGGAAAAGTACTGACACTGGAGTTTTACCGTTTCCTGCGACCGGAGAGAAAATTTGATTCTCTGGAGGAATTAAAGGCAGAAATCCAGAAAAATGCCCAGCAAACCAGAGAATTTTTTGAAAAAAGCTGAAAATATCTCTTTACTTTTGGGTAAACTCATGTTATCATAGTCGGGCTGGCTATGGCCAGACAGAGTTTTTATGCCCGCAGCTCAGTTTTGGGAAGACACCGACCCTCTACTTGGCGCGAGGTAAATTTATGAAAAGGTGGAAAAAACCATGATTCTGAAGGACAACAAGACCCAGGTTATTCTGGAAAACGCAACTCTCGAAGGCGACACCGGTTCTCCCGAGGTCCAGATCGCTATCCTGACTGCCCGCATCAACGAGCTGACCGATCACCTGCGCGTGCACAAGCATGACAACCACTCCCGCCGTGGTCTGCTGATGATGGTTGGTAAGCGCCGCAGCCTGCTGGATTATCTGGCAAAGAAGGACATCAACCGCTATCGTGCAATCATCGCCAAGCTGGGTATCCGTAAGTAAGACATTTTGAGGGGCGATGGTTACATCGCCCCTCTCATGCAACTCTCGGGAGTCGCTTAGCAGTTGAATGGGCTGTCGAAACATCGACATTCGATTCAAGTGCTAAACCTCCCGAACCACAAAAATATTTTAGGAGGTAACACAAATGATTACTCGTAAGCAGTACCCCAACCATCGGGTATACGAAACCGAGATCGGCGGCCGCCCCTTTACCGTAGAGGTAGGTAAGGTCGCTGAGCTGGCCAACGCTGAGTGCATCTGCCGTTACGGCGACACTGTAGTGCTGACCACCTGCACCTGCAACCCCATCCCCAAGGCTGGTATCGACTACTTCCCTCTGACCATCGAGTTTGAAGAGAGAATGTACTCCGTCGGCCGCATCCCCGGCTCCTTCAACCGCCGTGAGGGCAAGCCCTCTGAGCGCGGCATCCTGAACAGCCGTATCATCGACCGTCCCATGCGTCCCCTGTTCGACGAAGAGCTGCGTAACGACACCGTCGTTACCTGCACCGTTCTGGCCAACGACTACGACAACCCTGTTGAGATCGTGGCTTCTCTGGGTGCTTCCATTGCCATCGCAACTTCCGATGTGCCCTGGAACGGACCTGTCGCTACCACCAACGTCGCTCACATCGGCGACCGTTATGTGATCAACCCCTCCTCCGAGGAGCGTGACGCCTGCGATTGCTTCGTGTGCATCGCTTCCACCTTTGAGAAGGTGGTCATGATCGAGACCGAGGCCAACGAAGCTCCCGAGTCCGTCGTCTACGAGGCAATCCGTGTTGCTCACGAGACCAACATGGAGATCGTCAAGTTCATCAACGGTATCGTTGCTGAGATCGGCAAGCCCAAGTTCACCTTCGAGAAGGCTGCTGTCAACCACGACCTGCTGGACGATCTGATCGAGTACGGCCTGGGCCAGATCGAGTTCGCTCTGGACACTGACGACAAGAACGTCCGTGAGGAGCGTCTGACCGCTGCTCGCCTGGACTTCCAGGAGAA
>JAZOLX010000102.1:0-2249 GCA_045653485.1 Faecousia sp.
TTCGAATTTTGCCCGTTTGATCAAAACTCGATTGCCGTTCATAACATAAAAATTCTCATGAGGATGCTCGTCGATCAGTGACCGGAGCTTGTTTTCTCCGATGTGATAATACCCGGCTGCTTCCTCAACGGTCAGCGTGTAACGCCGCCATACCGGGGTAATATTGGTCTTGCAGTTACTGCAGATGTTCTCCATCAAATTCCTCCTGTTTTCCATAAAATTGCATTAATAACTCATGCACGGCAACCTCGATTAGATCCCGGCTTTTCCAGAACATCTCCGCATTGATTGCTTCTCCGGATTTTGTTCTAAGGGCAAGATGCGTAAGGTTGCAGTTGATTTCTCCTAATAGCTTCAGTATTTCAAAATATGCTACTGGAGGAAACTCGTTTGGGCGAATACCGCAACACAGTTTTCGAAGGTAGGTTTGCTGCGGCAGATTGCATTTCTTTCGGTTGGTTTCCAGCGTCTGGTACTCTTCTTCGTTCAGACGCAGGTGGATCTCATGTGGTCTTGTTGTTGATTTTCCCATAGTTATCTCCTCTCGTTTCCGTAAGGGTTTGGGGTTACCCCAAGTGACGCGGAATGTCCGTTGGGACCATTTCGCGATGCTTGCTAAGAAAATGCCGTTGCCATTTCCTTAGAGGCCGTCATGCGAAGGGCAACTCATCGTCGGGGTCGGTTAATACCGCCCATGACGCAAATGACGATTGTGACGATGTTTGGGGGAGCGAGAAGGCAGCGTCATTTTGCTGACGCAGTGACGCAAGGGTCTCGTTCCTCCTTTTGTCGTCATTGCCGTCATCATCGTCATTCAGCTTCCAAATCATCAATCTGGCCTGTGCGGTTGGCTTGTGTTCCATAGTAATCCCCAGCGGTTTAAAGACTTCGTTGAAGTGCCTGGTTATAAGCTTGCTGGCTACATTTGCCTTTGTTGCTTCGTGGCCGATAGCGGCAAGCAGTTCCGTTGCCGTACCGGTAAAACGCTTTTCATTCAGCAGGTAATCTGCAATCTGAAAAAGGAATTGCGGTATGCGCTCCCGGCGCAAGGCGGAAGTGTCCAGTGCTTCCGTGACTTCCCATACATTTTTCCGCATGGTCAGCTTCAGCCGCTTTTCCTCGATGTCCCGGCCGGTGATGCTGAGAACTGCATCATTGCCAAAACGATCTTCTTTGCGCAGTACCATACAGGTGTCTGCTACACCTGCAATGCCGGTAGAGCCGGTCATATCGTTGAAGACATTGCTGCCGTCATGCTCCTTGCGGTTGTGGTGAACAAGGAAGATGCAAATGTTGTGGTCGTCGGCGATCTTCTTCAGAGCAGACAGATCTCGATAGTCCTGGGCATAGGCGTTGACCTTGGATGAAACATTGTCCCGGACCATCTGCAGCGTATCGATGAAGAGCAGACCGGTACTGGGTTGGTCTTTTAATGCCAATTTGATCTGTCCTTCCAGCTCAGCACCTAGCTTGCCGCAAGAGAAGCCAAAGTGCAGATTCGTCGGTGGGACATCAATTAGATCCTGCATACGCTGCTGTATTCGCCAATCCTTGTCTTCCAAGGCAAGGTAGATCACATCCGTTTTAGATGTAGGAAGTCCCCACACCGGCTCACCCCGGCTAATCTTCAAGCAGAACCATAGAACCATCCAGCTTTTGGCAATCTTGGAATCGCCGGACAGAATGGCAAGACCGTTGGATAGGATGCCGTCAATCAGCATCCGGGGATGGTCAAGGGGTGTGTAGAACAGTGTTTCTGCGCTGATAAGGTGCAGTTTTTCCATGATACTTGTCCTCCTTTCGCTTTTTGTTTGGTAGTAGCATGGTTGTATTCCTCCAATTTTTGGAGGAATGTAGGCCTGCCTCGTTCCGCTCGGGGGCTTTCCGCAGCGTCGCCGCGCTCGTGCTTTTGGGCAGTCTTGGCACAGTCTGTGGGAGGGCAGGTTATTCAGTTGTCAAGGTGCAGTTGAAAGAAGCTTTCATATATTCGGACATTTGCGGCCCCGAAAGTCAGGGCACCGGTGAAAGGTTTTTGAAAATCCTTTCACTTATTCGGAAGTGAGGAGGGGCAAAAGTCAACCCTGGCTCAGAAACTTTTTTGAAAGTCCCTTCACTAATTCCGACTTTCAGACCCCTTTTTGTAAACCCAGTTTCAGAAGAAACTTCTGAAACCTCTTTAGGTGATGCTTTTGATCATCGCCTGAGGGGGAGTTTCGGTATTAAATTCTGCCGAGGAAAAGTCCTTTCAC
>JAZOLX010000103.1:0-4026 GCA_045653485.1 Faecousia sp.
TTGCCAACAGAGGGGTTGACAATTTGGCCGGGGTCGCGTATACTAATATCGAAGAGAGGCGTGGGCTCTGCACCTGTTGTAGAGGGGTTGCCTCCTTCGGAAAGCCCTTCTGGCCTTGCGGTAACCCCGGCCTTGCCAGATCCTCTGGCCCCATCGGTAACTCCGTTTTTTGAGTCGCCGGAGGGGCTTTCTTCTATTCTTACATAGTTTCCTTCGGAATCAACCATCTCGCTGAGGTAGAATTTGTTGTCGGGGCGTTGATCTACAACGGCTGCAACATAGACCGGTGTTCCGTTGACGGTCACAGGCGCGGCAAAGATGTAGCTGGGGTAGCCACGGCCCTTCCAGTTTGGATCATAGCTGATCTGTCGTCCATTTTTAATCACATCGGGTGCGGCGGCGACACTTACAATCCTTGCTCTGTTTACGGGCTTGTGATTGATCGTGCTGGCAATGCCGTATTCGCCCAACTCAACATCGCCAAAGCCGTTTCGAAAAATCTTGTTGCCGATGGATTTAAAAAAGTCGGCAATCTGATCGGTGATTGTTTTGCCGCGATTGTTGAGCTCCCGACCTGTCAGCGCAGACACAGGATCCATATTGCGCACTTGGTCAATGCTGGTAGCGAGCCTATATGCCAGCGTGTTATCGTTGCGGCCTTTATCGGTAATTGCTGTAGGTCCGCTACTTACCGTTACTGTCGTCTCTTCGGAGACGGCATTTTTTTGCGCCTCGGCTTTTGGCACAATGGTGTCCAGCCACGCAGCGGTGTCCTGCGCGGGAGAGGGGGAGGGCTGCTGCGTGTCGGTGGTGCTGGATCCTGTGTTGCCACTGTTCGTAGCAGATGGCGCAAGATTATCCAGCTGGACTTTAATTTCAGCGGCACCGGTTTGGAAAAGCGAAGCCCAGAAGGTTTGCTCCAAAGTTTTCAAAGCACCTTCGTAAAGATACTGCTTTTGTGCTGCTTCTTTTGCTTCTTGAGGAGACATCCCACGGTCAATGTACTGTTGAGTGAGCGCTCCAATATCACTCTTTTCCTGCAGAATTGCCGCCTCGGCAAAGGTGCTACCTAAGAAACTGACAAGCTCTTCAGACTCTTCTACACCAATGGATACGGCAAGTTTCCTTGCGATCTCCCAGGCAGTTTTAGCAGGAGCCCCGGTGAGCTGACCGGTAAGCACATCGAGAGAGAAATGCTCAGTGGCAGCCTCAATGGCAGCGTCCACGGTGGCAAGACAAAGGGCCTGACTTCTTGTGGCACCTTTTTCTGTTGCAGAAATATAGGTGTTGGTTATAGATTGCGAGGCAGCCAGCATTTCGCCTGCTCCCGGAAAGACTGTGTTTGCGGCAGCGCGGACGAGGTTATCACCAGCACCAAGTGCGCCTGTATATATACTTGTAGGGATGTTGCCGAGGTGTTCCTGTACCTGATCGGCACCGCCCTCCCGAGCAGAATTGGTTATTTGGGTGAGGGCAAAGCTCAGTGCGTTGGAGTCGCCGCTTTTGTAGGCGGAGCGAGACATACCCTGCATAACGCTTTCTACTGCACCATACATACCGCCGACGAGATTTGTAGCAATGGATGCATCGCCTGCGTGGAGAGGCGCAATTTGCCCCGCCTTGTAGGCGACCTTCTTGATCTCGTCCATCATTTCGCCATTGGAATACCGAACAAGGGTTTGACAAAGAGGAAGAATATCTTCTTCTGAGACACCTAGTGCTGTAAGTTTCTTGCGCAGCTCGGAGGGAACAAAAAGATTGACACCGGTTTTGCCTGTAACCATATGCTTGAGTTCTCCGCCTAAAGCGTTTGCGGTTGCACTGGCATCCGAGCCAATAGTGTACATCGCCGCGCGCGTTGCAACATCCAGCTTGGGAATCAGCTTGTTAAGCGTGGCCATATGGGTAAGATACAAGGCTTGATCGTGGACTGCAAAATAGGCATCTTCTGCTGCTACCATTTCGCTATGGGCTTTACTCAAAGCATCATACAGCACTTTTTGTTGCGCGTTAAAAGCTTCCTGTTCTGCCTCTGATATCTCACCGGAAGAAATGGCATTGAGGTATTCGTCGCTGCTGGCCTTAGCGAGGTAGGCTTTGTATGCATCATCGGTTTGTTCGAAGTTCTGCTCTGCAGCTAAATATGCCTGTTTTTTTGTGGAGTTATCAGCTTGGACTTGGGCGGCATAATCGTCCATAGCTGACTGATCCAGCGTGCCCAGGGGGCTTGTTTCAACGGGGTTGGTTTCTTTTTTGGGGGTTGCTCCCGTCAGTGCTTGATGGGCCTTATCTAAAAGCCCAGGTATGGATACTTGCTTGGACTTTGCCGCCTCATCCACGCGTGAGCGGATATCTTTTGTAATCCTACCAAAAACACCTTCATTTGCGGGGGGTGTTTGGACGGTATTTTCTTTCGCGGGAGTGGCTGTAGTTTTGCTTGTATTTTCATTCCATTGTTTAGCAGCATCTTGCCAGCTCGAAGCACCGGTCTGAATTTTACTTTTCTCGCGAGTATTTTCTGCCGGCGTGTGTCCTTGATTAAATTTTCGTGCGGCTTCTTGCCAGGTGATTTCCAAATCTATCACCTCCTCAGTTGAGATAATCTCTGAACTTTACTGTATTGGTTAGTGCGCCTTTATTGTTTGAGCTGCGCCGAAACTTCCAAATAACATTTTTCAAAGAAGGGTCTGTATTAACCAACGTTTGGATGTGGTCGTTAATGGTGGATGCATCTCCGATAAGGTGCGCAAAATAATTTTTCCAGGCATCATCATTCCAACCGTCATAGAAGGGGACGTTTGTACCGTTGGGCGGCACGGTAGGGTTAGAACCGTCTGGAATAGTCGTTGGATTGCTTTCGGAGGTGGGCTGGAGCTTGGCGAGCTGGTCGTCGGTGAGGCCGTAGAGGGTCTTATAAAGGGAGAAATCGCCGACCTGCGCCATAAGCGCTGCGGCGGATTCCTGCTGAGCTGTGAGCTTTTGGTCGGCTTCCTTGGCTTCTGCGTAAAGTGCCTGCGCCTTGGCAATGTCGTTTTCTGCCTGGGCTTGGGCAATGGCGGCGGAATACTGCTGACCCAAAAGGGTACGATTCCGCTCCCGTTCGGCGTCCGCGGTGGCGTGGGCAGTGCGCAGAGCGGTCAGGTCGGCTTGGAGTTGATTGTCTTGAGCGAGGCGAGCCTGCGCCCTGGCACCGGAGGTGAGGCCGTAGGCGTTCTGCACCTCGTTGTAATTCTTCTGTGCCCGCTGGGATTCCAAAGCAGTGGTGTTCAGATTCTGATCCAGCTGCTTGGCGGCGGTTTCCTTGCTGGCATCTATGTCAGAAAGGGCCTGCTGATAGTTCTGGGTAAGCTGACTTTTCTGGTTTTTCAGTTGCGCATCGTAGATCTGTTCTAAGTTTTCTGTGGTAGTAGTAGGCATAGAATGTCTCCTTTCGGAAGTTGTCAATTATTTCACAAGGGATGCAAAGCGTACCTGCTGGTCGCACCGGAGGATAGTGCCTCGAGCGCCCGGTTCTGTGACTTTGATGATGAGCTTGTAGAAGGTAACTTTTTTTACCTTTAGCTTCAGTCGGTGAGCCTTGAGAAGGGATGCAACGTGATAGCTCCAAGCAGCGTAGCTGATCTTTCCATAATTGAAAATATCGTTGCGGACAGTTTTTTCTGCATAGACAGTCCTTCGGTCGGAGGCGGCGGTAACCGTAACGGCAGAGCCAGATTCCGGCTTGACAGTCAGCCATAGATAGGTGCTGAATTTACGGCGGAAATTGGCACCGAAGCTCATATATCCAGATTCCCAGACGGCCTCAATGGGGTGCTGGGTGGTGCCGTCAAAATCATAATGGGAAGTGTCATCCAGACAGAAAAGGGCGGTGTCCGTGCGGAAAAAAAGTGTGCCGCCGGTGGCCTGTGCCTGCCGCACAGAGACGGCCATGGGACAGCGGTAGATCGTCCATACATCCAGTCCGTAGCGGTTGACCAGAATGGTGCCATCTTCGTCACCGAGGAACAGATAATAGGTGTGGGTGTT
>JAZOLX010000104.1:0-2301 GCA_045653485.1 Faecousia sp.
ACCACCAATGCCCGGCGGCAAATCTACTGCGACGGTTATGCTCCGGAGGAATATGGGGAAATTAGCTGCCGCCAAGTAGGCAACCGATTGGGCAGAGCAGAACGGGAACAGGCGCAAAACAATCCGATCCTCATTCTGTACATCCAGGTTGTGAATGCAATCGACCAGCGGGTATCCCGCGGTACTTTGGATAAAAGTATTGCAGAGAAAGCAAAGGCTCTTGCTAGGGACAACCGAGCCATGGCTATTGCCATGCCGGATTATGCCAACGGCGATTATAAAAATGAAATGACTCCGGATGCACTGATCGCAGAGGTAACCGGAAACTAAAACTGAAGGAGGTGTATGTTCATGCCCGAGCTGGAATTACAAATTGAAGAAACCGCTGTGCAGCTGACGCAGGAAGATATTGATGCGCTCTCTGCGTATTCCTGGGACATGACCGGCTACACCTCCCGGTTTGGGTTCTTTTACCTGGGAAGTCAAAATGCAGATGTGGAGGGACTTACGAAGTGGCAGGCGGAGCACATCTTCCAACTGACACCGGTGCCGCCGGGGATGGAAGACGAATTGCAGAACATGGAGAAAACCAAACGCATCAATAAGGAAAAGAAGAGGGAGATCCTCAAGAAGAACGAAGTGGTCGGTGATGCATATCTGGCCAGAGCCGTTGAAGAAAAGAATCTTCTTTTCTTAAGTTTCTTCCTCCATGCCTATGAAAGTAGGATCAATGGTAAGGTGTACTCCTTCCTCCGTAGGAACGGAATGGACACATACAACCCTGCGCTGTTTCTGGATATAAAGCTGGCATTGCAGGAAGTGATTTTGAAGAAGCCCCCATCCTTCGATCCGTCCAAAGGTGCCAAGTTTCTGACCTATATCCATGAATTTATTACGGATGCTTTCACTGCATTTCGCATGCAGGAGGAATGCTGGACGATAAGTTCTCTGGATATCTACAAGGGTATCCGGCGCATTGCGGCGATCTATAACGCCAATGCCCAGGATGCACAAAAAACGATAAAGCTGTTCTGTGAAGCCACCGGCTGCAAAAGGGAAACAGCGGAAGATTATCTGCTGGAAGCCGTGGGTATCCGGGCCCGGCAGGCTGAAGTGATCGTGGACTGGAATGAGAATGAAATCGAAATCATGGAAGATATCCTGCCCAGCCGGATGGGCGATCTGTGCTACGTTCTCTGGAATCACTGGAAACTGAAAGCAGTTCGGGCCTCTTTTGAAAAACTTTCTTGGAGAGACAGAACGGTGTTGCAAGCCCGGAATGCCATCTGCCATAACTGCGGCGGCATGCAGCCAATGAAGGAGCGGTACTCTTTTCGGGAGATCTCTAATTTAATTGGCAGCGGCACGGATGGTGGAGCGGAGAAAGCGTATCATACTGCACTTGACCGCTTCACAGCCCAGCTGGCTGCGGATAATGTGATCCGCGTTGTAGATCTGGTTCTGGACAAAAAAGAAAAAGCCGCCGCGATCTACCGGTATCGGGCAGACTGCAACGGCGAATGGGGCGAGATCTGTTTTGATTTTGAGAGCAAGCGGATTCAAGTCCGAAAGCTGGCAGAGTGGGACACAACAAATAGCCATCTGTATGCGAAGAAGGCGATCTGCTTCGTCGCACTGAGCAAGGAACTTCCGGGGGAAAAGAGAATCGTTTTTGCGAGAGAGTAGGATGCGTCACTGCGGTGGGACGGGAGTGTGATATACCTCTTGCTCCCCCCGGTGATGCAGCTCCATTTCAAAAATCAGCTTCGTAGATTTTCTCCACTGCGCTTCACCACCTACACCCGAACAGCCGGATTTCGCGTAAGCGAAACCACACATTTCCCGTCCCGGAAAGACGCAAAATCCGCCTGTTCTGTGGGCATCTCAAAGTGCTTGTTCCCCCACCGAACAACCCCTTTGAACCGCCCACGGTCGCAAAAGGTATAACACACTAGACTTTACACCGTAAAATCGTGTGCCAACAGGGCGCTTTCACCCCTATTGGAAACCCAAAATCAAAGGAATCTGCTATCCCTTTGAAATCCCAGCCCGTTTTGAAATCTGTATATACAAACCATAAAAACGGTGTTTGCATCTACATATCCCAAAACGAAAAATCCCCACAGTCACTCCTCTGATAAGGAGAGGAAAGACTGTGGGGATTTTCCATGCCGCATTCATAGAAACGGAGGTAATTCATGCGTCACGCGTTGCTGTGGCACTGCGAGCGTAAATTTTTGATAACCGTTTTTCTAAATCAGAACAGCATACTTTGCAGGATTGTCTACATCATAGTATACG
>JAZOLX010000105.1:0-3886 GCA_045653485.1 Faecousia sp.
TGGGCCAAGGGGTGGTTCAGTGCCATGGAAAAGCCGATCACCAAGGCAAAATACAAGAAGTTTACCAAGGGGTGATACTTTGAAAACCTATCCTGCATCTCAGCCACCAACGGCATAACCGCCACCGATATCGTTACCCAGGTCGCAGGTAAAACGCCACTCGACCACATCGCCATCCTTCAGCTGATACCGGGAGCAGCCATAGTTGGGATACCAGCCGTTGACCCGATACATCCAGCCGGACAAGGCACCGCAATCAAATTCATACAGATTGTGGATTCCCTCAATGTATGCGCTGTTATAAATGGGCGTCCATTCTGCTTCCATGTGGATGTCGTATTCCTTACACACCCGCTGCAACACATCGTACACCGATTCGCCTTCGTAGAAAGTGACGGTAACAGTTGCCAGGATGACGCCATTTGACGGCACCATTTCCAGTTTTTCCGGGTCCAGCATATCCAAATTATTAAGAATGGTAGAACACTCAATGGAGAAAGTGCAGGTGTAAGCAGTTCCCTTGTCCACTTCCTGGTTATCCGGCTCTACGGGTTTGGGTTTTCCATTAGGAACAGGATCCGTCAAATACTGGTCCTTGGTGCCTTCGGTGGGATCGGTATTTCCGGTGTCCCCATCTTCTTCCGGCAGGGCGTCGGGATGGATCACAAAATCCCGGATGGAGCCATCGAGAGAAATATTCAAAATGGTGGTTTTACTGCCGGTGAGTGTCACGGAAGCCACAGCAATCTGTCCCTGGTAAGCGGTAGCACTCTGGGCCTGCCAACTTTCCTGCAAGGTGATGGACAGCAGTGCAGAGAAACCAAAGTTTTCCGTCTGTCCCAAAGTGACCCGCAGACTGCCGTCTGCCAAATGTGTCACCGCAACGGACAGGTCGATCTGCTTGGGGGCGGCGATGTCGCTGCCGAAAATGGTCCATTCATAGGCGATTCCATTGCTCGCGCCTTTAAAAACACTGATGGCATTGTTATTTTTCAGTTGCTCCAGGGTTTTGGCGGCAATCTTGCCATCTGCTGGGATGTCCATGGGCGCTTGCAGATCCACGCCGCCAAAATTCCCCTGGCAAGCGCACATAGTGATCAATATCATAACAGCCAGCAACAGGCTGATAGGTTTCTTCATAATCATTCTCCTACTACGATCTTGCCATTTCTAACTTTCAAGGTATCCAAAGTCATGGCAAGGCTTTGGGTTTCATCGGAGGCGGCAAACACCGCATCCTCCACGATCAGATCCATCACATCCCCAGCACGCACGCTACCTCTGAGCCGGAAGCGCAGCCGCAGGACTACATTATTTTCTTCCGCCAGCAGCGCCTTGCTGAAAGCATGTTTGCCGCCCGTCAGATCCAGGTACATAATGTTGATTTTTCCGCTGGCGTTGCTGCTTGCTACATCATAGCTCCACGCCGGTAGTTTCTGTCCGGTAGTATTTTCCGTGTCATAAACAAAGACATTGCCTTCTGCCACGCCCAAAAACTCCAGGCGGGAAGCATCAAAGGAAATGCTCATACTCATAGCCGGATACAGCGCATCTGCAAGATCCGAGATCGTCACATCCAAGGTAAACTCGGTAGTTTCGGACGCAGAAAGTTTTTGAGGTGTTTCCACCGTTAAGGTCGGCATTCCAAAGACCCGGCCATCGCACTGCACGAGCACCAGGATCAGCACAATCAGCAAAATGCATGCGCCAAGGATCCAGGGCCATCGCTTTTTCATAAATTTCTTCATGGAAACACTCCTTTAAAAAAGGGCGGGGGGATACCCCCGCCCGCAAGTCGTTACTGGTTGCCGGTAATGGTAGCGGCCTTGGTGATCACACCCAGTTCGCTGCCGGTTACAAATTTCTCAACGATACCCAGGGCATCAAAGGTGTTGATGCGGCTGTCACCGTTGACATTCATGGTCAGGATCTCGTTGTCGGTGGG
Organism: Faecousia sp.; assembly: GCA_045653485.1. Lineage (GTDB taxonomy): Bacteria > Bacillota > Clostridia > Oscillospirales > Oscillospiraceae > Faecousia. Next base: position 1,946 of record JAZOLX010000105.1, read on the forward strand.
TTCCTCTCCCTTGCGCAGCCATGCATCTACTACAGCCAGGGCATCCTGGGCATTGAGCACACCATCACCGTTGGTGTCGCCGAATGTGACGGTGGTAGCATTGCCGCCGGGCAGGGTGTAATAACTGTCATTGGTAAAGTTTTCGGTAGCAATGGAAGCATCCACCAAAGCAACATAGGTTGCAACGCCTGTCTTGGCAGAGATTTCCGCACTGTAAATGAATTCGATGGTATTGGTGCCGTCGTTGTATGTCAGCTTGGTGCCGGCGGTGATGCCGGTTACTGCCACAGCCACCGCTTTCTTATCCGTGGGGATGAGGTCAATGCCGTCGCCCTGGTAGAGCACACCTGCGCTGAAGGAGATACCTGCTACAATCTCGGTTTCATCCATTGCGTTCTCCGTATTCACCACATCCATTGCAGCCTCATCAGAAGAATCGGCAGTCTTCTTCAAGGACATTTCGCAGATGGCAAAATCCAAAACGGTACCCACTTCCAAATTGCCGACAGTGAAGCTGATAGTAAACAGCGCAGCCAGATCTTCAGAAGTACTGACGATCAGGTCGCTGTTGCCGTTGGCATCGAAATACACCACCCGGAGCTTGCCGGTGGCAGATTCCAAATGCCAGCTCAGCTGGCCACCAGTCAAACCGTCATCCACAGTAATGCTGTCGACGGTCACACCGGCAGGCACGGTAACGATAAAGTCGATCAGCTTATAGCCTGCCTCGTTTTTCCAACCGGTGACAGAAATAATACCGTTGAAGGTGATTCCTGCATTGACCTTCTCGGGGACCATCAAGGTCGCCTTCAGTGCATCGGTTTCAGGAACTTCAGGAATCTCAGGAGTTTCGGGAATTTCAGGATTATCAGGAATTTCAGGGGCCTCGGGAACTTCGGGGACTTCGAAGGTCACATCGGAGTAGTCAAACAAACCGACTTCGCCCTTGATAAACCGGTCATAAGCAACCAGCGCGTAGGTGGCCTGGTCGGTGGCCATAGCATTGGAACCTGCACCTCTGCCGTGTTCAAACTTTGCTTCCTCTTCAATGTAGTAGGTCAGCAGATTATCGATGGGAGAATAGCCGTTCTTAATGAAACGGGGATCGGTGTCGGGATTGATGCCCCAGGTGGTGCAAGCCACGATGGCCCATGCACAGCTTTCGGAGGTCTCGCCTTTGCCGTAGGGGAAGCCGCCGTTGTCCAGCTGGCTTTCGGACAGCCATGCAAAGGCTGCTTCGCAAGCTGCTGCCACTTCCGGCTGATCCCGGTAGGGATACAGCGCAGTCAGGGTCATGCCGGTGATATCCACATTGGAGGGCTGGGTCTTGGCAGTGACCAGCGACCAACCGCCGTCGTTGTGCTGTGCTGCAACGATGGCATCCACGCACTGCTGGCGGATGGTGGGATCGCTGGTTTCATAGTTGCCGCAATCCAGAGCGATCAAGGTCCAAATGGTGCCGTTCATACCCTGCTTTTTGATCCAGTTGATGCCGTTGGCACTGTAGGCTTCCACCAGGTCCCAGTTGCCGACGGAGGTGGCATCTCTGCCAATGGAAGCCAGTGCCATAATCAAGCGTGAATTGTCGGTAGACTTGTTCTTATCCAGCGCACCGTTCATATCCAGTTCCGCAGCCTTTGCATTCACATATTCCACAATGCGGTCATAGTAGTCAGCAAAATACTGGCTATCGTTTGCGTAGTAACCGCCACGGGCCAGGCCGAACACGGTCCACTCGCCGTAGTTGGTGCCGAAGGCAGGCGCGGTAACGGTAGCAGCCTGCATAGCCAAAGTGGCACTCAGAACAGCAGAAACATCCTGGGGCTGCCGGGGGGCTTCAGGAGCGGTTGCACCACTCACGGTGATCTTTGCGAAAGCGGGAGAGGAAACGATGCAGGGCTCGCCAGTTGCCATATAATGTTCGCAGCTTCCGTGGGTGCC
>JAZOLX010000106.1:0-8537 GCA_045653485.1 Faecousia sp.
GGCTTCACGCATTGATACAATCTGCTGTTCCATTGTTTTGATGTGTGTGTATTTTCTCTTAGACATAACGATACCCCCTGATGTAATTATCCTACATCAGGGGGTATTTTGTCTATTGTCCAGTTTTGCTGGTTCAGTTCATTACGGAGGGGGTCGTTGCATTGTTATTTCTCTTGGCGCATCAATCTTCTAAAGAACACAAAAAAGGCTGTTGTAGTGGCAGCCGCTGCGATAAAATCGCTGACAGGCTCTGCCAAAAACACCGCCATCGCCTGATTTTGGAAGAAATTGGGCAGGATAAAGATGAGAGGAATCAACAAGATCAGTTTCCGCAGACAAGCCATGAACAGGCTGATCTTTGCCTGCCCCAGCGCCATAAACGCCTGCTGGCAAGAGATTTGGAATCCCACTGAGAAGCCGCAGCATAGGAATATCCGCAATGCCCATGCAGTATAGTCCACCAATGCTGTATCATTGGTAAAGATCCCGGCAAACGCATTCGGAAGCAGCATCAGCAGCAGCCAGAAGCAAGTGGTATAGGCAACACAAACGCCAAACTGGCAGAAAAATGCTTCCTTCACCCGACCAAGCTTTTTCGCGCCATAGTTATAGCTGATCAGCGGCTGACCACCTTGACAGATACCAGACAGTGGCATCGTAATCAGCTGATTGATGGAAGTCAGAACCGTCATAGCACCCACCGCCACATCGCCGCCGTACCGAGCCAAGCTGGAAGTAAAGCTGACCGAGAGTACGCTTTCAGTTGAGATCATCACAAAGCTGGAAATACCCAAGCCTAAGCACGGCAGGATCACGCCGGATTCCAGTTTCATATTGGGAGCGCGCAGCTTCAGAATACTCTTTTTTCCAGTCAGAAACCGGAGGATCCAAATTGCGCTGACCGCCTGGCTGACAACTGTGGCAATCGCCGCACCGGCGACGCCCATATCAAATCCAAAGATCAAAATAGGATCCAGAATAATATTGGTCACAGCGCCAATCACGGTAGTCAGCATACTGAACTGAGCAAAACCCTGAGTGGTGATAAAGGTATTCATACCCATGACGATCAGCACAAAGACACTGCCAAGGATATAAATACGCCCATAGGTCAATGCGTAAGGAAGCGTCGCGTCACTGGCTCCGAACAGCCGCAGCAGTGCAGGAGCTGCAAAGTACAGTGCTGCGGTAAGCGCAACTGCCAGAATCATCAAAACTGTAAAGCAGTTACCCATGATCTTTTCCGCTTTGTCCTTTTCGCCCCGGCCCATGGCAATGGCTGCCCGGGGAGCACCACCGGCACCTGCCAGCATAGCGAAAGCCGTAATGAGCATCAAAATCGGTGTAAACAGGCCAACGCCTGTCAATGCAGCACCGCCAATTTCCGGAATATGACCAATATAGATACGATCGACAATGTTATACAGCAAATTCACCACTTGACCAATCAAGGCAGGAACCGCCATTTTTAACATTAGCTTTTTGATGCTTCCGGTTCCCATATCGGTCTTTTTCATATTCTCCATTTAGCGTTCCTCCTGTTGGGTATTGGGACAGGTGATTTCCACCATCTGCTCGATCATGCTGTGGAGCTGGCGTACCGGTTCAGTTTCGGCCGCTTTGTAGTACACTTCCTTGCCCTCTCTGCGGCTGATTATCAACCCCATGGTCTTCAAAAGCTTCAGATGGTGAGAAACTGCCGGGCTGCTCATTTGCACCATAGCAGAGAGATTGATCACACATTCCTCGCAATGGCACAGCAACCAAAAAATACGGATCCTGCTGCTGTCACCCAGCAGCTTGAACATATCCGAAATCGTATTGAATTCCTCATGTTCCGGCATATGGGCAAGATTTATTTGTGTCGCATGTCCATGGTCATGGGGCAATTTGATCTCCGCCATAATATCCCTCTTTCCACTCACAGTTTTCTTACAAATAGCGCCCGAATGGCATTCAGCACAGCCAGCACCATGACGCCCACATCCGCAAAGATGGCCAGCCACATATTGGCGCTGCCAACCGCAACCAACACCAACGCCAGCACCTTGATGCCAATGGCAAAAATAATGTTTTGATACACGATGGTCATGCATTTGCGGGATATCTTGATTGCCTTGGCGATCTTCATAGGATCATCGTCCATCAGCACCACATCTGCTGCTTCAATGGCAGCATCTGAGCCCATGGCACCCATGGCAATACCGATGTCTGCCCGGGACAACACCGGTGCATCGTTGATACCGTCGCCTACAAAGACCAGTTTTTGGTGAATCGGTTTTGCTTCCAGCAGCTTTTCCACTTCCGCCACCTTTTCTCCCGGCAGCAGTTCGCTTCGCACCTGTCCGATTCCCAGCATTTGGGCAGTTTGCTCCGCCACGGCTTTTGTATCACCGGTCAGCATTACCGTCTTTTTCACACCAGCCCCACGAAGGGCAGACACTGCCTTTCCGGCATTGTCTTTCAGCGTATCTGCAATCACGATGCAGCCTGCATATAAACCATTGACCGCTACATAAACAACGGTACCGCAGAATGCTTCAACCTCAATGGTGATACCCATTTTCTGCATCAGCTTTCCGTTTCCGACGGCTACGGGAACCCCATCCACCACTGCGGCAACACCCTTGCCTGCCAGTTCCCGGATATCCGTTACCCGGCTACGGTCAAGCGCCTCCTTGTAGGCCTGCCGCAGACTTTTGCTGATCGGATGAGATGAAGCGCTTTCTGCCAATGCCGCATATTCAATGAGCTGTTCTTTGGATATTCCCTGAGGATAAATATCCGTCACCGCGAAGGTGCCTTTGGTCAGCGTACCGGTTTTGTCCATCACCACGCAGCCTGTCTTGGACAACGCCTCCAAATAATTGGAGCCTTTTATCAGAATTCCTTCTTTACTGGCACCACCGATACCGGCAAAAAAGCTCAGAGGAATGCTAATGACCAACGCACAGGGACAGCTGGCAACCAGAAAGCTCAGCGCCCGGTATAGCCACTGGCTCCAATTTCCGGGATTACGTAAAAGTATGCAGATCACCGGTGGTAACACTGCCAGTGCCAGAGCACTGAAGCATACGGCAGGCGTATAGATCTTTGCAAAGCGGGAAATGAACGCTTCCGAGCGGGATTTTCTGGAGCTTGCATTTTCCACCAGATCCAGAATTTTTGAAACCGTGGATTCCCCAAACTCCTTGGTGGTGCGAATCTTCAGAAGTCCCGACATGTTAACACAGCCGCTGATGACTTCACTTCCCTCAACAACATCTCTGGGAAGGCTCTCACCTGTCAGAGCGCTGGTGTTCAAGCTGGCACTTCCCTCCACCACGATCCCATCAATGGGGATTTTCTCTCCCGGCTGCACAATAATGATGGTGCCGGGTTCTACCTCCTCCGGGTCCACCTGTTCCAGTACGCCATTGTTTTCGATATTCGCATAGTCCGGCCGTATATCCATCAGCTGACTAATATTTTTGCGGCTCTTGCCCACAGCATAGCTCTGGAACAACTCACCGGTCTGATAAAACAGCATGACTGCGATGGCCTCCACATAATCGCCGCTTTGGGTAACACCAATGACCATTGCACCAATGGTAGCCACAGCCATCAAGAAATTCTCATCAAATACCTGCTTATGTACGATTCCTTTCCATGCTTTTCTAAGAATATCATGGCCTACCACCAGATAAGGAATCAAATACAACCCAAACCGAAGGATGCCCTTTACCGGAATGAAATGCAATACAATCATCATTGCTGCTGCCAGCAAAATTCGAATCAGCACTTTCCTTTGCTTTTTCGTCATATCAAGTCCTCCTTACGAAAAAGCAGGGCAAACGCCCTGCTGATTCCTATTACAGATAGATTACGCAATCGTCCTCGATCACCTTGCAGTTTTTGTATACCGTCTGCATGGTCGCTGCTGCATCTGCACCATCTTCAAAGGTGACGGTCATTTTCTGCGTCATAAAATTTACCACAGCATCCTGAACGCCCGGGGTTTTCTTTGTGGCTTCTTCCATCTTGGCAGCACAGTGGGCACAATCCACTTCAATCTTATAGGTTTTCTTCATATGCTTGATCCCCTTCGATTTTACAATTAAATAATCGTTTAATTGATTGTCACCAGTATACCACAGCAGCCCTATAAACGCAATAGCTATTTTAAATTTTCTCGTACGCCAATCTGGGTGCATGGTTATCCGCAATATAGATCACACCGCAATATACAAACCCCAACTGTTGCAGTACCTTTTGCATCACATGATTATCCTCATGGGTATCAATACGCAAATGGCCGCACCGGTCATAGGCCCACTGAATACACAGCTTACCTGCTCCTCTGCCCTTACGAGCCGCGATCCGGTGAACCACTCCATAAGGCCCATCTTTTCGCCAGCCACCACCTTCAATCACTGCATAGCACGGATCGACACCTTCGCCGTAATCATAAAAAAATACCGCTGTCAAGGATTCTCCATCCTGACACACATAGCACTTCTCCGCCTCAATATCTTGACGAATCAGGCAAGTAGGCGGCCAGCCTCTTTCTGCCCATTGGTGGGGATTCCCGGTCTGCACCATAAAGTCTCTGGCTTCGGCATAGATCTCCATGATCTCATCCAAATCTGCAATCAGTGCTTTTCTGATCTCCATAGCCATCCTCCTGATTTTATTTTGTTTATTATATCAGCAAATCGCCGATTAGGCAAGGCTGCAGAAACCATGTACCTTCTTGCGTTTCAATACGCTTTATGCTATAATTGCCATAACATATGTAGAGCGAACATGATGTGATCGTCGTATACAACGGCAATTACGATTCCGTGATGCACAGGCACGGCCCCGAAAGCATCGAAGCACTGGCAGAACTTCGCGCCAATGCAGAGGCCTTTGCTATGTTCCACGCGTTTATTGAAACCCACTGGCGAAGCCATGATACACTGGTAGGATTCGCCATGGATCACGGCTGTCATGCAATTGATGGCGGCTGCGGTTCACATGGCTTGGATATGGAAGAAGATTTACACATTAAGCATCGCTATCAAATACTTACTAAACAGGAGGAAGCAAAATGAGTACAGAACTTTGGCATGGATTCCCAGTAAGCCGATTCACCTTTGAGGATCGGGAAGCCATTATTGCATTTCCCAAGGAGGTTCGCCCCGGCGCTCCCTGGGCACTGAAAACAGAATACTGGGACGCATTTCCTGATATTGAAGTACGGCTTTTGGAGCAGGGTTACCATGTTGCCTATGTTAAAAATAAAAACCGGTGGTTTACCCGGGAAGAATGTGATGCCAAAGCCAGATTTGTGCGGTTTGTGTCTGAAACCTTCGGTTTAAACCCCAAGTGCATCCCTGTTGGCATGAGCTGCGGCGGCGGATATGCCGTCAAATTCGGCGGTATGTACCCGGAGCTGATCCAATGCATGTATATCGATGCTCCGGCATTGAACTTCTGCAGCATCCCCGGCAAGCTTGGTGTGCCCCTTTGCGAAACCATTTGGGAAGAAGAATTTATTTACGCTTATCCCGGTATTAAACGGCATCAGCTTCCCGGCTGTCAGGAGCATCCTCTCTGCTTTGCCGATTCACTGGTAGCCCATCGAATCCCCGTTCTTCTTGTCTATGGCAAAGAAGATCAGACCGTCCTGTACGAAGAGAACGGCAAGCTTCTGGCTGAAGCCTATGAAGGTACCGGTTTGCTGACCGCCATTGCAGTCAACGCCCGAGGGCATCATCCCCACGGCATGATCGGTGACAACAGTGTCATCATTGACTATATTTTGAAGCACAGCTAAAGGAGAAACCCCATTGAAACTGCTGATCATTCGTCACGGCGACCCGGACTATTCCATCGATTCTCTGACCCCCACCGGCTGGAAAGAAGCAGCACTGCTTGCCGACCGTATCAGCAAGTTGGATGTAACAGCATTCTATGTTTCCCCTCTTGGACGCGCCAAAGATACTGCATCACTGACTTTACAGCGTATGGGCCGCACCGCTGAGGAAAAGCGTTGGCTGCGGGAATTCCCCGCAACCATTCACAGACCTGACAGAGAGACCCCATCCATCTGCTGGGACTGGCTGCCGCAGGATTGGACGGCAGAATCCCGGTTCTATGACCGGGAGCAGTGGTTGGAGGTTCCTGTATTTCAGAATGCCAAGGTAGCAGACATTTACCATAATGTCTGCAGCGGTCTGGATGCGCTTCTTGCCGAACACGGTTATACACGTGAAGGTGAACTGTACCGGGCAGATCATCCCAACGAGGATACCATCGTTCTATTCTGCCATTTTGGTGTGGAATGCGTGATACTGAGCCATATACTGGGAATCTCTCCCATGGTTCTCTTGCATGGTACCTGCGCCGCTCCTACCTCGGTCACTACCCTCACCACGGAAGAACGGCGGGAAGGCATCGCCTATTTCCGTATGAGTTCCTTCGGTGATATTTCGCATCTGTATGCCGGTAAACAGGAACCGGCCTTTGCGGCCCGGTTCTGCGAAGTGTACACCAATACCGACCAGCGACATGACTAACAAAAAGTGCGTTACACCGTGTGTAACGCACTTTCTATTTATTGCATTCCAATCACAATGGAGCAAGCCACGAACAGCAACATTGTCACCAGTGTCAGCGCCGACAGGGCAGATGCGATCTGTACCCGCTCTTCCGGTTCATCGGCAAACACTGGAATGACATACGGAGGCGGCAGGATCAGCATCAAAAGCATTGCACCTTCAAAGAGGACACCGTTCAATACTGTTCTATTCAACGCCACTGCTACAGCATAGCACACAGCCATGATGCCCAGACGCATAGCGATCAAGCCAACCGTTTTTTTCCAAGGAATCTCCCGGATCACCAGATCGTAGCCTACGGTAAGCAGAATGATCATTCCGGTGGGTGCCGACAGGAAACTGCTGGAAGATGTCAAAATACCAGCAACACCCCATTGTTCCATTTTTCCGTAGAGACCGGTTGCACCGATCAGCACACCGGCTGCAACCGCCCAAAGAATGGGAGTAGATGCCATATCACGGCCAATGGCCTTGATATCGGTTTTTCCAGAAAGCAGGGTCTTGTATAAGGTAAAAACAAACAGCGTCTGGCCGATATCCGGCAGCGCAAACTCCGATACACTGCGTCCGGGAAACAGCAGAACAAATAGGGCGTAACCCAGCATGCCCGCTTCAAAGCCGGAAAACAGGAATTTTACCAACCGGCCCTTGACACGGAATATCTTCACAGCAACAAAACCAAGTCCCAATGCCAAACAGCAGATTCCGAACATCAGGAGCGGCAGCAGCAGTGCGGCAGCGGTATATTCTGCAGTGGCAAAGGCCTCCAACAAAACAAATGGCAGTGTCAGATTCAGCACTGTCTTCTTCAGCGCATCTACACCGTCACGGGTCAAAAATCCCTTGCTGCGGCAAAGCATACCCAATCCCAAAGCCAGAAAAACCGGCAGCGCTGTTTCAAATACAGCTATGATTTTATCCATCGCTTACTTGATAACGCCCTTCTGCACAATAACGTTTGCGTAGATAGCGGACTCGCCGGTCTGCAGGACGCAGTAGCAATCCTTGGCCTCATCATAGAAGTCAAAGCGGTCAATGTTGCCCACAGCGTCAGCGCCGCGGTCATCGTACTTGGCAACGATCTGCTTGTAGGTCTCCCAAACAGGGATCTCCAGATCTTTATCGCACTCCATCTTTTCCATCAGAGTGATGGGCTTTTCCACATAAGTATCGGCGGGGATCACCTGCAGAATGGCATCCAGCAGTTCGGGAACACCGTGGCCGTCAGCACGAAGGAAGATGGCGCCCTTGGCCTTTGCCATGGAAGCACCGGGGAAGTTACCATCACCGATGCAGATGCGGTCGCTGTGGCCCATTTCGCACAGAACCTTCAGCAGCTCAGGAGACAGGATAGAAGGAATATTTTTCAGCATAGGATTACCTCCAAATTATTGATTTCAAAAAGTGGCGGTCAAAAGACCGCCACTCTTTTTAATTGAGAATTACTTGTACATGGGGCCGTAGGTAGCGCAGGCGCGGTAGTCCTGGCCTTCCTTATCCATGCCGAATGCGTTCCAGCAAGCGGGACGGTAGATGTCGTCCTCGGGAACGTTGTGCATGCAAACGGGGATGCGCAGCATGGAGCACATGGTGATCAGGTCAGCACCGATGTGGCCGTAGGAGATGGCACCGTGGTTGGCGCCCCAGTTCATCATGACCTCGTAAGCGGTCTTGAAGGGAGAGCCTTCCTTGCCGTCGCAGCGAGGAGCAAACCAGGTGCAGGGCCAGGTGGGGTTGGTGCGCTCCATCAGGGTATCGGAAACTTCGTCGGGCAGGTTCACAGTCCAGCCTTCTGCAATCTGCAGAACGGGGCACAGACCCTTAACAAGGTTCATACGAATCATGGTACAGGGCATTTCAGCCTTGGTGGTGTAGTGGCTGGAGAAGCCGCCGCCGCGGAAGTTGTCCTGACCTGCCTCGCACCATACGGTGGCATCGGTCATCTTCTTGATG
>JAZOLX010000107.1:0-9268 GCA_045653485.1 Faecousia sp.
AGCATCATCCTGAGCATCCTAATCAGTTTATGGATGCGGATAATGTTAGTGATGTGGCAATGATAAAAGGTATTGTGCTCCTTTCTAAGGAAGGAATACCTCAGATTATTAAGTAAAGATACCAAGTAATAGAAAAGTTTCTTCCTCATTCCCATATATACACCCTAAGCGCCCAAACACCCAAGCAGGTTCCGGCTGCTTGGGTGTTTGTGTCTTGAAATGCCTGAAATCAGGCTGTTTCTATTTTTATTTCCAGCCTATGGAGGATCATGCTGTCGGTACCGCTCCATGCAAAGCTGACCGTCTGCGCACCACTTCCGGCCAGCCCGGTCAGTTCATAGGAAAAAAGCTGTCCCTGAATGCAATGAGCAAACACGCTGTCCTGCTTGGCTGTTCTTTCGGCGGCAATGCCATTGACCTGAACCGTGAGACAATCCGCATCCTGCAGGGAAATATCGCAATAAAGGGTCATCCGATCCGTTTTTCGGAGGCTGCCGGTATGGATGGGGATGGTATAAGCCGAAGATACCTGAGCGGGAAGGGGCTTAAAACCGGTGGAACCCATGGGAACCATTGCGTCTTCCTGGTAGGTAACCAGGTGGCGGCGGACACCCTTATGGGAGTTTGCGGGAGAAGATACGGCTTCCCATATGTCCCGGTACCGGGTTTGGTTTGTTGTGAAGAAGTTGGACAGATAAATTTTGTCCGCACCCTGTCCATAGGCCGCCGCGGCGAAGCCCTTTCCTGTTTCGGTGGTTTGCACCGTTTCCGGGAATATGCTTCTGCCCAGAAAAATCTCCTGGGCGGCATAGATTTGCACATCGGTACCCTTTGTAAGGGCATTCCACTGGTCGATGGGTATATGGCTGTCCGTAGATTCCCAGCGGCTGGAGGGAACAAGCACATCTACCAATCCTTTTTGCACCCAGGTTTCTGCGTCGAAGCCGAAGATCCTGCTTTGCGCAATGCTTCGGGTCAGCCGCACCATCAGCTTCATTTGATGACCGAATTTCACCTCAGCCTCCCGAAGGATCTTGTTCACATCGGAAATAAAACTGGTCATGATTTCGCAGTAATAGGCAGGCTCCTTTTTCCAGTATTCAAAGCAAAAGATTTCCCGCATGAAATCCAGTTCGATGCCGTAGCAGTCATACCGAAGGGCCTGCTCACGGATATAGCCAAGATAATGGGAGCGCACTTCCGGGTCTTCAAAGTTAAAATTGGTGTCAAAATAAGGATAGGTATTTCCGTAAACTTTTTGTCCGGGCCGGTTCAGGGAGTAAAACTCGCTGCCGCGAAGATAAGCCGAAGGCTCCTGATGATAGTGGGCATCATTCATCCGGAAGGTGATCCAGGGATGAATTCCGTGGATACGAGCTTGCCGGATCATGACTTCCACAGGATCACAGTTGCCTTTGGTATAGTAGTCCCGGCAGGCTGTCACGAAGGGGGCGGAGGTATAATCCACAGGCTGTCCGTCCTCGGTTTTCCAGTTGTACTTATCTCCTAACCAGGTCCATTTTTGCGATGGGGTGATGGAAGTCTGCTCAAAAATATTGATGGTCAGATCCGTGATTCCGTGACCGGCATAATCGGCAATGTAGGAGATGATTTGCTGCTCGGCATCTTCAACGCTGTGGTTATTTTGCAAATGGATAAAATACAAAAAGTCGGCATCAATGGCGACAACAGTACCGGCATTGTGGGGATGGTTCATGGCTGTCCTCCTTAAAAGGGCTGGAATAGGAAACTTCCTCTCTCGGGTCACATCCTGACGGACGTGACCCGAGAGAGGAATTGTGAATCCAATACGGAGAAAAGGGGATTAGTCAATTACGATAACGTTAAAGCCCATCATTTCGCCAAAGGCCTTCAGTTCTTCGATGTCAACATCGTAAACCATAGCGGAGTGATGGGTGCCACCTGCCAGGGAGTATGCCTTCAGGAACTGAGGCAGGGGCTTGCCGGGCTTAAACCAGCCCTGAGTTGCAGCGGCATAGGCGCCTCTTTCCAGGCCTACATCCAGCAGCTTGCCGGGACACAGAATCAAATTAAAACCATCATTCATGGGAGCTAGGTTGACGATGGTAGCATTGCCCGGGCGGCAGCAGGTGTACATGGCAACGGTATTGCCGCAGGAGTTGTAAGAGAAGTTGCGATCCCGGATCACAGGCTTCCACTGGGCAAGGCTGGGATTAGACTCACCCATGTGGCTGAGCAGGATCACATCCTGCTCCCAGTCGGGGCAGAACATTTCGGTAAAGGTGGAGTTGGGATAAATCGCATGCATAGCACCTACCAGACCGGCAGTCAGTACGTCGCCTTCGCCGGCATAACCTAAGCCCCGTTCCAGCACCTTGCAGCATTCGGGGAAGGGCATCTTGGGCAGACCGCAGATATCCAGAGTCAGGAAGTTGACGGTGACAGAGCCCAGACCCTTTTCTTCCATCCATTTGCGGATGGCCAGACCGGACTTGGTTGCAAGACGATGCTCTTCCAGGTATGTGACCTGTACATTATACTTTTCCTTTTCCAACGCCATCTCAGCATCGATCTCTTCGTCAGTGACCTTAGCCAGATATTCATTGACTACATCGGGAGTCATGTAGGAAACTTCCGCACCAATATCAGACTTGTAGCGTTCGTCGGAGACCAGGAAGTCACCCATGCCGGTGAAGCTGCCGCCAACGGAGCCGATTTTCATGGTCTCGTAAGCCTTCTTCACAGCAGCTGCACGGCACATACCGGCAAGTTCTGCAATAACTTCAGAGTGCAGTGCATGACCTGCGCAGATGTAGTAGGGCTTTCCGTTGCGTTTCAGGAGGTTGCACATATCCTGAACACCATGGATGCCATGGTTGGGGGTAATACGGTTTGCATAACCAGCGGATTTGATTAGATCATAGTCGGGAGTGGAGTCGAAGACAATGATGGGAGCCTTTAGCTTCATCAGGGCTTCAATGGACTCTAGAGAAGGGGAGTAGGCCAAATGCATGGTGATGACTGCATCCACATCAGCCTCGTTGAACATAGCGGCAGCTGCGTCAAACTCGGGCTTAATACGGCAGACATCTGCCAGAATGACTTCAATACCCTGGGTCTCCAGCATGTTGATGGCCATCTTCATATATTTTTCCATGGGTACACGGATATGAGGACCGATGCTGTCATCGTATAGTTTGATATACAGGGGCAGAAATCCAACTTTAATCTTTTTCATAGTTTTTTCTCCTTATTGTTCATTTGGTGTTGTTTTCTGAATATTCATCGTAAGAGATGGGCTGTATGATTGTGACAGCACAACCCATACCTTCCTCGGAATCAATGAGTATTTTTCCGCCAGTGTCATGGAGCAGACGCAGACGGTTTGCAATGTTGGGCAGGCCAATGCTGGATTGGGACTGGGAATCTGCAAGAGATATCTTCAGACGCTGAAGCGTTTGTGGATCCATTCCTGCACCGTCATCACGAATCACAACGATCAGCTTGTTGTTGGCAACTTTTGCGATGATGTGAATATTACCGATTCCGCCGTGTTGCTTCAATCCGTGGTGAATAGCGTTCTCCAAAATTGGCTGCAGAATAAAACGGACTGTCCGTAGCTGATAAACTTCCGGCGAAATATCATAATGGACATAAAGCTGCTGTGAATGGATGGTCATGACATTCATATAAAGTTTGGCATGCTGTAATTCTTCACTGAAAGGCACCTGCATGGTATTGATTTTGGTGGTATAGCGAAGCATATCCGCCAAAGCGCTTAATGTTCGCATACCTGCCACAGTGTCACCGCTGGCGATCATGCTGTTAATGGCCTCAAATGTGTTGTACAGGAAGTGGGGGTTGATTTGGGAGTTCAGAAGCTGCATTTGCATATGCTGCTTTTCCAGCTCCAAAGAATAACGCTGCGTCTCACCCTGCACAATGTCATCCATCAGCACAAGAATTCTTTTCTGCATTTGGTCAAAAGCTTCATAGGTGCGGTTGATCTCAAACACGGCGCTGTACTTAGGCGTGAAGTCGATGGGAGTGCTGATTGAGAAGTCTGCTAATGTATCACCTAAAATCCGAAACTGCTTGGACAAATAACTGGAAATAAAGATATTGAAAATAAAGACGACCAAAAGCAGGAACAGGAAGAAATAGATCATGTTGCGCGCAGCAAGCAATAATTCGTTACGCAGAGCGTCTGTGCTGTAATAGGTCGTCAACACTAGATCCATGGTGGAGAGCTTACTGGTAAAAGTCGTTGTATTTTCCGCCGGTGGCGGGAGAATGGATCCAATCATGGTTTTGTCATTGCTGGAGAGGATCGTTCCGTCCGGAGTATGCAGATAGACTTGATGCTGATCATCGGGGAAGTAATCATAGGTTTGGCTGATATGCAGTTCATCGGCCTGTAAAATTAGATACCCTAGGGTTTGTAGGTTGTCCAGTTCAACAATTTCCAAAGACATTTCCAGCATATTCTGGTTACCGGATAGCAATGGTGTCCATTTTGCTTTTCTGGTAATATGTTGTTCACTGCTGGAGTCACGGTCAATGAAAAAGTTCGTAGAGTATAGGGGCGTTTGTCTGGTGTCCAGGATACGAAGGTTGACAGGCATGGTGTAGCGGTGTAAGCTTTGCTGGATTAATTCCACGGGAAACGGATCTTGCATATAGCTGTTGGTCCGGTTAGACAGATCATTCTGGATTTGGGTGTCATAGGACAAGTAGAAAGAGGTGTGATATAGATTGCTAAGGGTAGCATCTGTGTTGTCAAAAGACTGCTGGAAGGACACCTCCGCGGTTGTCAGCAGAATTTTACTGGATTCGTTCAAAAAAGCGCGATAAGAAATGTAGGAAAAGAGAAATGTACTCACAAAGACAATGGTGGTCAGGTATATCCAGATATAGTTTCTGGAAGAAACCTTACCTCTGAAAAAAGTTTTTTTGAGGGCATGTTTGCTGTTGATCTGAGCCATGACCTCCTGGATTTTCACCAGGGGCCGGGTTAACATCTTAGAGAATAAAATAGACACGCCAAACGAAATGCCAATCACCACAAGCCCCACCAGCAGGTTGATGTTGCGTAAAATCTGCAGAGGCTGTTTTAATGTCGACTCATTCGGCGTGTGCAGAATCGTTAATCCATATTGCGTCAGATTGACTCTGTTTGCTACGGAATTTGGGTTTGATTCTGCAACATTTTGTAAAACCGTTTCGGTATCCCATTGGGTAGAATTGTAGATAACCTGTTCTGAGCCTTGGCAAACAGCGGCAGAAACATGAGGTTCTAGACAGGAAGAAAACAACTCCGGAGATACTGCATAGCAAAGGGTACCGAGGGTGCGGTCACAAATAACAACGGGATACGCATAAAGAATATACTGCGCGTAGTAGGAAAGATCTTCCGACCAGTAGGATGTAAGGTTGGAAGGCGCTGCCTGATCAGGGAAATAGAAGGAGACTTCTCCCAACTCCCAACCGAAGTGTTCGGAAAAAGATGCTTGCGTTATGCCTGGAAGTAGAGTGTTCTCTGAAGATATGGCACCATAGTCGGTTAACAAAAGCAGTGCTTCCACCTCGCTTACTGTGGATTGCACCTGCATATGTTCACTGCGGATGTCTTTGAGTAGGTCGTAAAATACTGTGGAATTTATCTCTCCCTTTGTTTGATGGTAGGTAGTTAGATCACTGCACAGGGAGGAATCCTTTGCGGCCATCTGTGCCGAGGATTCTAAAACAGCAATATCCTCAGTCAGGGAATTAACCGCTTGTGTGAGTTGCTTTTCGGACAGCATATCCACATGGGTCTTTAAAAAGTCCGAGGCAGTAGAATAAAAGGAAAAACCGACAACAAGAACTGCGAACAGTGATAAGCCTGCCGCAAAGGAAGTCAACAGAACATGAAAGGGCACATCTGTGCGAAAACGGGAAAAGATTTTTCTCATGAGCCACCTCCAATCTTACTGCCGGTGCAGCTCCCGATAGTCTGTGGGAGTTACATGGAATCGGCGCTTAAAGAGCCTGCAGAAATGTGGATAGCTGGGATATCCGATGGCAATGCCAATCTGAGCAACGGTTTGAGAATGATCCAGCAGCATAACAGTGGCTTTGTCAAGCCGGATGTTTTGCAGGTAGTTTGTAATAGTCTGGTTGGTACGCTTACTGAAAAGGGAGCTGAGATAAGCCGGTGTCACATAGAATGTATCAGCCAGACTGCTAAGGGAGATATCTTCGGCATAATGCTGCTGAATGTATTCCTGTACCCGGTCAATCAGATCGCCTTTTGCGGCAATCAGGGAACAAAACGATTTTGTGAGTTCACAGAAAGCATCTACAACCGCATCCCGAAAATGGTGCATGCTAGTTTGCTTTTGCAGCATCAAATAGAAAGTTTCAAAATCATCGGCATTCAGTTTTGGCTGTACCATACGCAGCAAACACACCGTATTGGAATACAAATCTGCCATTTGAATGGTCAGGATATCGGGATTGAGCTTTGCCTG
The DNA here is from genome assembly GCA_045653485.1 of Faecousia sp. Lineage (GTDB taxonomy): Bacteria > Bacillota > Clostridia > Oscillospirales > Oscillospiraceae > Faecousia. Next base: position 6,495 of record JAZOLX010000107.1, read on the forward strand.
GTTGCAGAAGGTAAAAAAAGTATCCAGCATGGATGTCAAAGCCGAGGCATGATTGCCCTTAATCAGATCATAGAGGGTATCCGCCCTTGGGAAAGGGGGATCTGCCTCCGGTTCTGGGTCAGAAAGAATATCAGTAGCAACAATACGGTTATAAGGAAGATAAAACCAAATGCCCCGGTTGATGTGGGCCTTCTGAAAGATTGCCGGAAGCTGAGAAAAGAGTACCGACTCAGAAAGAAGGCACTGGTATTCGGTCTCATCTGAAATAATACTTTGCAGAAAACTGCGTAATAACACGTCGGTAGGGAAGACAAACACAGTTTGCTTCTGATATTGTACAGATAAAGGTTTTGTAGCCAAAGATGCTCCCAAAGAAGCTAGTTGCTGCGAAATTTGCTCTCCACTGCATAGGTTGTTGGGCCTTAGTGAAGCGATGGATAGGCGGCTGTTGGGCTGAATGCCGAAGTTTTCCAAAGTAAGTTCCAGCATTTGCGGATCCGTGTGATTGCCCAAGAGAAAATTCAAAAAAATATGAGAAAATGCAGCCCGCTGAGACATTTGCAGGTAAAGGGAATCCCGGGACGGATCATTCCAGCTTTGCCGCTCCGATTGAATGGTCTGCGTCAAAGTGCGGAATAATTCCTGGAGTTTCTCCTCATTGATAGGCTTCAACAGATAGTCGAATGCGCCTGCCTTTAGGGAATCACGCACATATTGGTAATGATCGTAGGCAGAGAGAATAACTGTCCTTATGGGATAATGTTCCGCGTTGATTTTTTGAATCAGTTCCAGTCCGGTAACGCCCGGCATTTCCATATCCGTTAGCAGTACATCAGGCTTTAATAATGTAATACCCTGCATGGCATCGGTTCCGCTGGTCACGGCACCGCAGACATGAAACCCCATAGATGCCCAGTCAATACTATGCTGTAATTTATCTAAAATAGCTGGATCATCCTCCGCGATCAGTAATTTATACATATTCCGGTCACCTCCTAAATCGGGTATCTTTATGCTCTCAATTTTAGCACACTTCACCAATTCAGGAAAGCAGAAAAAGCTGACAAGAGGCGGTTTTGACAAAAGAGCTTAAAATCCGTCACAATTCCAAAAGATGGATTCTACCAAAGTGGCCAAATAAATGATAGTATTTTAACATAAAGCATGATGAAAAGGAGATGCATTATGAAGCGAAGAGAAATTGCGGTCGCGGAGCCGGATCGGTTAGATACTGCCCGTGGCGCGAAGTTTAAGAAGAACTTCAAAAAGTATTGGGCTTTTTACTTAATGTTGATGATACCCATCATCTATCTGCTGGTTTTCCATTATGTTCCTATGAAGGGCATTGTAATCATGTTCAAGGATTACAAGATGCGAAAAGGTATCCAAGACTCTCCGTGGTTGGATCCATGGTATGATAATTTTGCTTGGGCTTTTGAAAGCCCTGTATTCCGCAGAGCGCTTAGAAATACAATTGTTATTTCTTTAAAGCGTCTGCTGATCGGTTTCCCTTGCCCTATTATTTTGGCCTTGTTGCTTCATGAACTGCCATTTCCTGGTTTGAAGAAAGTCACCCAGACTGTCTCGTACTTACCGAATTTCCTTTCTTGGGTCATTCTTGGCGGTATTATCCGCAATGTGCTTTCTCCCAGCTCTGGCGCTCTGAATGCGATCATCACCTTCTTCGGAGGTGAACCCATTCATTTCCTTGCTCAGGTAGACATGTTCCAAGGTATTCTGGTTATTACAGGCATATGGCAGAGTGTAGGTATGTCCTCGATCTTATATCTAGCTGCTCTGACTGCTGTTGATAAGAACCTACAGGAGGCTGCACGCATCGATGGTGCCACCCGTTTCCAGTCCATTATCAATGTGACATTACCCTGCATTATGCCAGTTATTGTGATTCAGTTGATCCTTAGTATGTCTGGTATTATGAGTGGTAACTTTGATCAGGTCTATAACCTGTATAACTCTCTTGTTGCTGCTAAAGGTGAAATCATCGAAACCTATACCTATAGTGTTGGCCTTGTGGATTTGAACTACTCCTATGCTGCAGCCATTAATGCTTTCCAAAGTGTCGTCGCAATGATCGTTGTTCTGTTCACCAACGCAATTGCCAAGAGGGTTGACGAGGATAATGCTCTCTTCTAATGGGAGATGCTCCCTTAGTATCATTAAGAAAGGATGTATGCTATGAATGGACTGAAATCGGCTGGCGAAAAGATCTTTGACTTTTTAAATGCCTTGCTTATGTTGTTTTTGATCTTTATTTTCGCCTATCCCATGTGGGATACTCTGATGATCTCTTTTTCCAATACCGTAGATGCCGGTAAAATGGGTATGCATTGGCTTCCTAGCTGGCCCATTAATCTTGATGCATATAAGACGGTATTTGATAACCCTATTGTTCTTACTGCATATAAGAATACAATTATTAGAACAGTCATCGGCACGGTACTTAATACCTTTGTGACTTTTATTTCCGGCTATTCCCTCTCAAAACCCGGAATGCCAGGAAGAAAGCTGATTACTTTCTTCTTCCTGATTACTATGTTCACATCTCCCGGTTTGATCCCCTCTTACCTGTGGATGAAGCAGCTGAATCTGTTCAATACTTTCGTTATTTATTTCTTGAACGGTTTTGTTTCCATTGGTTCGATTTTTGTTTGTAGAAACTTTATGCTGAACCACCCTCAATCTATTTTGGAAGCAGCGGAAATTGACGGTGCTGGTCCTTTCCAGACCATGTTCCGCGTGGTTATACCTATGTC
>JAZOLX010000108.1:0-8639 GCA_045653485.1 Faecousia sp.
CGTCAGGTTTGCCCTTTTTCTGCACACAGCAATAAATCTTCCGATTTTAATCTGGTCCATAAGGTGCCTCCTTTCGCATTCAGTATAGAGAAACCAGGGAAGAAATCACACCTACCAGCGGTTTAGTGAGGAGAATAAACCTGCGGTAGAGAGAAAATTGACCGTCAAATTTATATTGTCTACAACTATATTCTATAATACCTACAGAAAATAGCAACCTAAAAAGTGGATGTGCAATGCCCCTCGCTTAATACTTTTTCTTCAAAACAAAGAAACTGACCCAAAACAGCACCAGCATCAGACACACAGCACCGCCGGAAGCAATGCATAGCAGATCCTGTCCCAGAAGTCTAAACACGATAGTACCCAGGGCGCAGATGATAATAAACAAATAACCAGCCCAGGCCCAGGCCTTGTTGCGGATAAAGTGGAACCGTTCATCGGTTTCGGCAACTTCTCTCTTTTCCCGGTAAGTTTCGCTCTTGCTCAAGCGGTAGCCGCGGAGCAAGCGCACAATACCAACGACCAAGAGGGCAGAGCCCATACCGCTCCAAAATTCGTCCAAGGTTTCCAGGCAGGTCAGAACGGTCAAAGCAAGGCCTAACAGTAGCCAGATAGCACCAAAAATAATGTCCTTTTTCTTCATATTATTCCTCCTCAAAAACGAAGACCTCTTCAATGGTCATTCCAAAGAATTTTGCGATTTTGTGAGCTAAGAGAATGGAGGGGTTGTAGCGTCCGTTCTCCAAAGAACTGATCGTTTGCCGGGAAACTCCCATAGCTTTGGCAAACTCCTCCTGAAGGATACCTTGTTCCTTCCTGATAGCTTCTATCTTGTTTTTCAAAGAAATACCTCCTGAAAATCATAGTTGAATTGTAAAGTTTACTTTACACAAAAGTATAGCATACGGCGCCCGCGATGTCAAGTAAACTTTACATAGAATAAAACAGGAGGGGAAATGCCCCTCCCGCTTTGCTTTGTTATGATCTCAATCCCAACCACCGTCGATGTACTATCGGCTCTTTCAAGTATTCGTATAGATCCGCTACATCATCCTCCCGGAAGGTTCGCAGGATCAGTCTTTCAGTTTCTATCATAAGCACATCTCGCTGCCTTTTGCAGCTATTTTATTATACATTGCAAGTAGTGGGTTTGGGAGACTCCCAAGCTTCGGTGAAATGCGCCGTCATTTCACGATGCTTGCTAAGGAAATGCTATCCGTCATTTCCTTGAATTCCATACTGTAATCGATAGCCTCCGGATTTTCCGGAGGCTTTTCTCTATACACAGAACCAAACTTGTGATATACTTATTACATATCCTTGGTAAACTCTTGATTTTTACCAACGAACCCCAAGAAAGCATGAGAAGATTTAAGAGAATTTTAGAAGAATTTTGATACTTTTCAGGAAGGTTTGAAGATGATTAAGGTACTTTTTGTCTGCCATGGCAATATTTGCAGAAGCCCAATGGCTGAGTTCGTTTTAAAGGACATGGCGAAAAAGGCCGGGGTTGCCGACAAGTTTTTGATTCGTTCTGTGGCTACCAGCACGGAGGAATTGGGCAATTCTATCTATCCTCCGGCCCGACGGGAGCTTGCCCGCCACGGCATCGAATGCCTGGGCCACCGGGCACGGCAGATCACCCAAGCCGATCTGGACGGCAACGACTATGTATATTACATGGACTCCCGCAATGCCCAGTATCTACGCCGGATGTTCCCCGGCCAGAGCAAGTGGCAGCCGTTCCTTGACCGGGATGTGGCCGATCCTTGGTATTTCGGGGACTTTACCCAGACTTGGCTGGACATCGTAGAAGGCTGTGAACGAATTTTGAAGGAGCTGGCATAATGGACAAGCAACGGCTGGACGAAGCTCTCTCGGAGCTTCCTCTGTATGTTTATTTTTATATCGACCCCCAAACACTGGAATTTTCTGACCGCATTCGTTGGATCTGTGAAAACGAGTGTCCCCGCTATGGACAAAGCTGGGCTTGTCCGCCCGGTGTCGGCAGTGTAGAGCAGTGCAAGAGCCGCTGTCTTAGCTACAGCAATTGCTTGGTAGTAGGTACCATTACAGAAAGCGAGGATATCTCTGATATCTGCGCCACCCTTGCTACCCGTTTTGAACATGAAAGCATCACCAACGAGGTGCGGGATCTTATGCGTCAGCAAGGCGTGGATCCTTACATCCTGTCTACCGATTCCTGCGCTATTTGCAAGCAATGTACTTACCCGGAGGGAAAACCTTGCCGCCACGACGATATAATGCACCCCTGCATCGAAAGCCATGGTATTAATATTATCTCTACTCTGGAAGAAAATGGTCTGGATTTTCAGTACGGCAGTAATATGATCACATGGTATTCTCTGCTGTTTTTTAACGAAGCCTAATATCTGGGAAAATCTATGGCAAAAGCCAACCGCGGTTGCGGTTGGCTTTTATTATGAAATCTTGCTGATCCACTTTTTAGACCATGCGAACAGGGTTTCAGACATGTTGATAAAATCAACAGCTGCGCCGCCTTTCAAATCCATGAATATCTCAATGATCTGTTGTTCCTCTGGCGCAGCGATTTGCAATAAATCTACCTGCCGGCGGATATACTTCCCCGTTTCCATGAAACAAATGGCCTGTACAACAAACGAAGCGGATTTATATAATCCCCTTAGGGTCCCTTCGCTTTGTTTATGCAGCATATTATGAACACAGCCGTGAAAGATATTGCATACACCTGTTTTTATGGCTTTTTTCACGGCTGTCTCATCCAGCAAAGATAGCAGCTCATCCAGACTTCCCTTCATTGGCTCTGTGTCATGGTAAAACTGAAAGAGGTCTGCCGTATCCCAGTTTAAAATTTCCTCTTTTCCGGAAATAAATCCGCAGATCAGCTCCCGGTGTGGTAACGTATCCAGCATAGCATGATAGGTTTGAATATCCGCAGCAGATAGTTCATCCAATATCACAACCGGGTCAATATCGCTGGTTTCTGTTGCCTCTCCACGGCTATAGCTTCCCTGCAGGCCGACAAACCATACACGCTGTCCAAAATAGTCATCCAATGCCCGCAAAAAACGATTCACCCAATCAGACATATCTATCATTTTATAACCACTTTACCTTCCAATTTCCTCTGCAAATAAACCATGTCCACCAATTGCACACCGCATTCAAATATTGGATGGTCATATTTGTCTGTGAAGAAGTTTTTGATTCTGTGGGAGCGAACAAATCCGCATTTTTCGTAAAAAGGCACGGTCAACGGACTGTCTCCCGTCCCAACCTGCAAGACAGCGTACTGTCCCTCATGGGTTTCGGCAACAAAGTCGATCAATCTTCTTGCATAACCCTTTCCGTGGTATCCGGGTTCCGTAGCAATATTTTTGATCTCCAAAACCCCGTTTCCCTCATCTGTGACGACACACTCACATTTTATTCCGTCATCTTCCAGTACATACATTGTACCTTGATCGATATACCGGTCGATCATATCTTCCTGCTCATCTGCTAATAACAGCAATGCAAGGTATTGCTTCTTATTTTCCTTGATCTCTTTGATTTGCATATTGCCGGATTTCCTTTCAATGACTTTGCTACTGGATGAAAAATCCAAAGGTTTATTCTCTTGTTAACAAGCAGATAGTTTCTACATGGGCACACCTTGGGAACAAGTCCGCGGCCATGGCATTTTTCAGGGCATAGCTTCTTTCTTTCAACAACGCAACATCTCTTGCCAGTGTTGCCGGGTCGCAGGAAACATAGACGATCCTCCGGGGCGCAAATCTAGCCAAAGCTTCAATGGCATCTGCGTTGAGACCTTTTCTGGGCGGATCTACCACTACCACATCGGCCTTGATGCCCTGTGCCTCCAGCGCAAGGGCCGCTTCACCTGCGTCGCCGCAGAAGAATTCCGCGTTTTCGATGCCGTTACGCTTAGCATTATCCTTAGCGTCCTCAACCGCCTGTGGGATTACCTCTACGCCGATGACCTTACCGGCAGCCTTCGCCATGCACAATGTTATGGTACCGACACCGCAGTAAAGATCCAGCACAGTATCATTTTTTGTAATTTCTGCTTGAGAAATGGCCGCCTCATACAGCCGCTGGGCCTGGTAGTGATTGACCTGATAGAAAGACCGGGCGGACAGGCGGAAGTACAGACCGCACAGGGTATCTTCGATATAGCCAGGGCCGTAAAGGGTGATAAACTCGTCACCCAAAATGGTATTGCCCTTTTTGGTATTGACGGACAGCACCAGGGTGGTAAAGCCGGGCACTGTCTGCAGCCGCTTAATGAGATCTTCCGGATGGGGCAGCTTTCTGCCGTTGACCACCAGACACACCAGCACCTGCTTGGAGACCGCACCGCGCCGCACATAAATGTGCCGCAACAAGCCATGATGCGCCTGCTCATCGTAGGCGGAAATTCTATAGTGGTTTACATAATCTATAACAATTTTCTTAATTCTATCCGTCTCCTCCGGCAGGATCAAGCAGCGATCGTTTTCCACCACCTGATGGGTACCGGCCTTAAAGAAGCCAGCAAAGACCCGGCCCTTTTTGCTGGAAACCGGATACTGGGCCTTATTGCGGTAGCAATAGCAATCCGGTGCCGCCAGAATGGGCATTTGGGTTAAGTTTTCTCCACCGATGCGGTTCAAGGCCTGCCGCACCCGCTCTGCTTTCATACGGGTCTCTTCTTCGTAATCCATATGCCAGAAGTCACAGCCACCGCACAGCTTAGCCACCGGACATTCCCGATTTACCCGGTGAGCGGACTTTTCCAGAATCTCCGTAATCTTACCTGCCGCCCATGTCTTTTGGGCCTTTTCAATGTGTACCAGCACCCGCTCCCCGACAATGGCGTTGGGAATAAACACAGCGCAGCCGTCAATTTTAGCAACACCCTGTCCCTCCGCGGTATAATCAGAGATCACCGCTTCATATATTTTGCCTTTTTCCAGCATCAGTTTTCCTCCAAACGCATTTCCATACCGATCTTTTGAGGTTTCATCCCCAAGGATTCATAAAAACCCTTTGCACGTTCGTTGAATGCCCACACATTCAGTGTCACACTATCGCAGCCAAGATCCTTGGCATATTGGACGATGTGGGCATAAATCGCTTTTCCGATATGCTTACCCCGGCAATTTTCATCCACGCACAGATCATCAATGTAAAGAGTCGTATTGTCCGCCAGCACCGGATCACCTTTCGTGATCTTCAAGATGCAGAAGCCGTATCCAATTACCTTTCCGTCTGCTTCCGCAATGAAAATTGGACGGTTTCCATCCAGCAAAAGTTTTTGCAGATCTGCTTCATTATATTTCTGTGCCCCGGCACGGAAAATATCTGGCCGGCCCAGATGATGGACCTGCCCCACCTGTTTTAGAAGTTCAATCATACCGGGGATATGCCACTGCTCTGCTCTACAAATCTTCATAGTACCGCCTCAGTATCATTTTTTCTTATCATACCACAAAACCTAGTCCCGGTAAAGAATCTTCTTGACAAAGAAACTGGCAACCTTTACAATATCATTAAACGATATCATATAACGATATAGAAGGAGGATGCCCTATGCCCAAAAAAGCCATGGATATTTTAACAGAATCCATGTTTTATGTGCTGATGGCATTTTGCCATGGCCCTATGTGCGGCATTGATGCGGCACAATTTATCGAAGAGCGCACCCAAGGCCGTCTGCAAATGGGCCCCGCCACCTTGTATACCGTCATCGGTAAATTTGAAAAAGAAAAATATATCAAAGAGGTTGAGGTAGAGGGCCGCAAGCGCACTTATCAGATCACCGATAAAGGCCGCAGAGCCTACGACGAAGAATTGAACCGGCTGCGCCAGTGCGTGGCTGATGCGGAAGGAGGCTGCCGCTATGTCCGATGAGAACATTCGTTATGCTTACCGCCTTTGCCCCTGCTTTGCCTACGATGTAGAAGGAATCCAAACTTGGCTAGAGGATATGGCTGCCCAAGGTCTTATTCTGGAAGCCGACGGCACATTCTTGGGTATCTTCACATTCCGGAAAACCACACCCAAAAAGCATCAATATCGCCTTGCTCCCATTAAGGAAAAGAAAGGTTTCTTCTCGACTTCTTCTGATGGCCCCGATGAGGAGGAACAGGAATTCAGCAAAAAATGTGGCTGGGAATATTTGGTGCGTTATGGTCATTTCTATATCTACCGGTCTACCGGCGATGATATAAGACCGCTGCATACGGACCCGGCAGTTCATGCAATGGCAATAGGCGCGTTAAAAAAGCAGCAGCGCGGCGCCATCATCTCCACCGTTCTGAATTTTTTGATCTACGCCTTGATCTCCCATGAGCTGTTCAGCTTTTTCCGCTCCGGTACGGTTATCGGATTGACGTTTCTGCTGAGTTTGATTGGCTATGGTTTTTGGCTGATCGGCAGTAGCATTGCCGCGATTATCCGGCTTTCACGCTACCAAAAGCGCCTGCGCAGCGGAGATGCTCTGGAACAACCAAAGAACTGGAAGGAAAAAGCCGTCTTTGTTCGGTGTATCAAGCTTCTGCCCCTTGTATGTGTACTGGTTTTTTTGATTTCATGGCTGAATTCCCTTTCCATAACCTACAAGGGCATTCCATTAACAGAATATTCCCAGGATCCTCCTTTCGCGGTACTGGAAGATATTTTCCCGGAAGCAGAAATCGACCGCAGCGATAACTTTCTCGATTACAATACGGTGATCCACTATTCCACGGCCCTGTCGGAGAACTACGAATGGCGGCAGGAAGCTACCGTTTCCACTGATTCCGGCTCTTACCATTGCATTTTGCGCATCGAGCATCATGAAACCGTGGGCAAGCTTTGGGCTAAGGGCCTATTTCAAGACTATTATATTTACGAACGACTTCGCTATCGTGGCAAACGATACGAAGAATCGGAAGCACCCCTGACCGGTTTCGACGAGGTAAGGGTCTACAGCAGCTATGGAATTCTCCATGTTCTCATCCGGCAGGATAACGCCGTCACCCACGCCACTGTCAGTATTACGCAAAAGGACCAGCATAACCGCTGGCAGCTATGGCTGGATGCTATGAAAACAAAAGTACTACAATAAAGGTTTGTTTTATGAGTTATGTAAACTGCAAGCTTTGTCCACGGCAGTGCGGCGTGGACAGAACAGCCGGAGAAGTGGGGTTCTGCGGCTGCCCGGATACTGCATTGGTTGCCAAAACCATGCTCCATAAATGGGAAGAACCTGCCTTAGCTGGTAGTGGAGGAAGTGGCGCTATCTTCTTTGGCGGCTGCACCCTTGGCTGTAAATACTGCCAAAATGCCGCCATCAGTGGTGGCCCAACAGGTATCACCACTGACAGCACCGGCTTGCGGCAGATGATGGAAGATCTTATTGCACAAGGCGCGGAGAACATTGATCTTGTGACCCCCACCCAGTTTCTTCCTACCATCATCCCCGCCCTGTCGCCCAAGCTGCCCGTACCAGTTGTTTATAACTGCAGCGGCTATGAGCGCCCGGAAACCATTGCGCAGCTAGATGGTTTCGTGGATATTTATCTGCCGGATATGAAATATGCCGATAATCGGCTGGCTGCGGCCTTATCCGGTGCATCTGACTATTTTGGAGTCGCCGCATCCGCTATCGAAGAAATGGTCCGGCAGACCGGCCCGGTACAATGGCAGGGTGAAAAAGTGGTCAAGGGTACGATTATCCGCCATCTGATCCTGCCCGGCTGCACCGAAAATTCTCTCAAGGTGCTGGATTGGATCGGTGAGACCTTTGCGCCAGGGGAAGTTCTGGTGAGCCTCATGCGCCAATACACGCCAATGGGTGGTTTGCCCGCGCCTTTTGATCGACCCATTACGGAAGAAGAATACGACAGCGTTCTCAGTTGGATGTACCTCAACGACCTGGAAGGCTTCACCCAGGAAGCTTCCGCCGCAGATAAGACATTTATCCCCGATTTCTAAACGAAAAAAAGAGGTTAGGCTTTCGCCTAACCTCTTTTTTATAAGTAAGGAAATTACATATCGAAGGGATCCATGCCCAGAACGGGGTGGCCAACATTGCCCAGGTACTCCAGCAGCTGCTCGGGGTCCTCGGTGCAGATGGTCTCGTCTGCGATCATGTCGGTGAAGTTCTCAACACCGTACATCTCCAGAACGGTAGCATCCAGGCGCTCACGCATCTGATCCTTCAGCATCTTGGGCATCCAGACGATACGGCCAGGGCCGCCTTCAGCAGCGATGAACTTCTTGGAAGAGATGAAGTGCTTGCCGTGACCCATGAAGCCGGGAGTCTGAACACCGCCGCCGGTCATGGAAGCCATGTCGGAGAAGCTCATGCCCAGAGGCGTGATGCCGGCGTGCTCACGGCAGGTGATGACAACGCCCATGGAGACGGGCTCAACACCACAGATACACTCGAAGCAGCCACAGGAGGTCATGGGATCCTGGAACAGAGAGTACAGGGTGATGCGCTCGACAGCGCCCTGAGAATACTTGTTGACAGCTGCGTCCATGGAGTCGTAACGGCCCAGGCGCTCGTCCTGGCAGCCTTCCTTCAGGATGGGCTGGCAAGGACCTGCGGGATCCAGCTCCTGGGTAGCCTTAGCATCCAGCCAAGACACGGCGCCACACAG
>JAZOLX010000109.1:0-6053 GCA_045653485.1 Faecousia sp.
AGCGCTTGCCGGAGAAGAATGCCAGGAAGTCAGGCAGCTTGGTATCCTTGTACTTGTTGTAGCAAGCACCGCCAACGATGCCGCACAGAATGCCAATAAAGGTATTGCTTGCAACCTTGCCGTAAGCAGCAACGTTGTTTGCGTTTTCAGTCATGAAGGGCAGGATCAGGTTGACAACATCGGTAGCAACCAGAGTCTTGACCATCAGGAAAGAAACCAGGCCGGCCAGGCCGGCAGTGCCGTTGTTGTCCTTAGCCAGACCAACAGCAACACCGATAGCGAACAGCCAGCACATGTTATCGATCAGGGCAGCGCCTGCCTTGATCAGGAATGCACCGAGGACATATGCGAAACCCTCAGTAGCGCCGGCAGCGCCCATGAATGCAGGAGCCAGAGCATAGCCCAGGCCCATCAGGATACCACAGATGGGCAGAACTGCCACGGGCAGCATCAGAGCAGAGCCCAGCTTTTGCAGCTTTTTCATCATAGAAATTTTTCCTCCTTAAAATCTCTTTTTGCCTATATTTCAGACTACCGGCCCACGGCAGTCTTTTGGCCAATAAATTACAGGTTGGCTTCGAAGAAAGCCTGCAGCTCGACGGCAGCCTTCTCTTCGTCGGTGCCTTCGATGGTAACGGTCAGCTCCATGCCCTGCTTGGCAGCCAGGCGCATCAGTGCCATCAAACGCTTTGCGTCAGCGGTGCCGGTGGGAGCGGTAACGGTGATCTTGGATGCGTAGGGAGCAACAGCCTTTACCAGCATACCTGCGGGACGGGCGTGCATGCCCAGGGGATCGGTGATCACATACTTAATTTCTTTCATTGGTTATCTCCTCACTTTCGTGGTTTTTATACTTCAGATTCACAGACCAGCTTGCGGGACTCCAAAATACGGCCTGCGGCCATACTCAGTTCTGTGTAGCCCATTTCGATGAACTTCTCCTGCATCTTGGGGTCAGCGCCCAGCTCACCGCAGATGCCGGCCCAAATACCGTTATCGTTGGCAGCCTTGGCGATATGAGCCATCAGCGCCAGCAGTGCAGGGTGGTAGGGATCGTAGAAATCACCCAGCTTTGCGTTCTGACGGTCTACCGCCAGGGTATACTGGGTCAGATCGTTGGTGCCCACGGAGAAAAATGCAGCCTCCTTGGCCAACTCATGAGCCAACACAGCAGCAGCGGGGGTTTCTACCATAACACCGATGGGTACATCCTTGGTGGGATAGCCTTCCTCTTCCAGTTCCTTGCGGATCTTGGCGCACAGAGCCTTGGCAGCCTTCAGTTCCCAAACGGAAGCGACCATGGGGAACATCACATGCAGGTTGCCGTAAGCGGACGCACGGTAAATAGCACGAAGCTGGGGACGGAAGATTTCCTCGTTGGTCAGGCAGATACGCAGACCACGCAGGCCCAGAGCAGGATTTTCTTCCTTCTCAAGTCCCAGATAGCTGACCTGCTTGTCAGCGCCGATGTCCAGTGTGCGGATCACCACGGGCCGGTGACCCATGATCTCGGCAACTTTCTTGTAGGCTTCATAGAGTTCTTCCTCGGTGGGGAGGGAATCTCTTCCCAGATACAAAAACTCGCTGCGCATCAGGCCAACGCCTTCGGCATCTGCCTTAATGGCATCCACCGCATCCTCGGGGCAGCCGATATTGGCAACCAGCAGCACCTTCTTACCGGAGCGGGTAACACTTTCCTTGCCACGGTAAGCTTCCAGCGCATTCCGGGCAGCGGCAGCTTCCTTCTGTTTTGCCTGCAATATAGCCAAAGTTTCCTCGTCTGGATCGGCATACCATGTACCCGTAAAGCCATCAACTGCCAAAACCTTGCAGCCTTCGGCAGCCTCAAAGGTAATATCGGACTGTACAAGAGAGGGAATGTTCAGTGTCCGTGCCAGAATGGCGGTATGGCTGGAGGAAGAACCCTGACGGGTCACAAAGGCCAAGATCCGCTCTCTGGGCAGCTGGATGGTCTCACTGGGAGCCAGATCTTCCGCCACCAGCAGGAAAGAACCCTCGGGAAGCTGGAAACCGGTGTTTCCGCAGAGAATATCGTAGATTCGACGGGACATATCCCGAATATCGGCACTTCTGGCATTCATGTACTCATCGTCCATGGCAGCAAACACCTGAGCAAATTCCTCGCCGGTGTCCAATGCTGCGATTGCCGCAGCTGCGCCATCCTCAATGGCCATATTGACGCCATCCAGATAATCCAGATCGTCCAGCATCAAAAGCTGCACTTCCACAATGGCCGCCTGCTCCTCGCCAATCTCAACCTTTGCCTTTTCATACAAAGCGGTCAACTGCTGCCGGGCAGTTTCCAAGGCAGCTTCAAACTTTGCCTTTTCCACAGTAGGATCGCCGGAAGAAACCGGCAGTACACGCTGCGCCTTGCGGTAAACAACAGCAGGGCCAATGGCTACGCCGGGAAATACCGGCAAACCAACACCTTTTTTCATAAGCAGCTCCTTACTTTGCCAGTTCAATCACAACGTCCGCGTTGGTTACGTTTTTACCAACGAAAGTATTGAAAGTAGGATAGTCATCGGTATTGCAGATCAGCATGGGGGTAATGGTATTCAATCCCGCAGCCTTAACTGCTTCCAGGTCCACCTCGATCAGCAGCTGGCCCTTCTTGACCTTATCGCCGTTGGCAGCATGGACAGTAAAGGGCTTACCCTCCAGACCAACTGTCTCCAGACCCACATGGATCAAGATCTCTGCGCCACAATCGGCCACCAGACTCACAGCATGGCCAGTGGTGAACATCATATCGACAGTTGCGTCACAGGGAGCATAGACCTTACCTTCCGCAGGCTCGATAGCAATGCCGTTGCCCAGCATGCCCTCTGCAAACGTGGGGTCGGGTACTTCTGTGATTGGCACAGCCTTACCCGCCATAGGTGCGTAGACGCTGTCAACTTTCTTACCAAACAGCTTTTTGAAAAATCCCATTTGAAACAACTTCCTTTCCAATTCAAAAAGAGCCACAATCCGGCTTTTATATGCGTATAGCATATCAAAATTCCCTGTACAAGTCAATGAAGCCCTTAAAACATGGCAAATTTTTAGCATGTTGCACAGTTTTTTCTAAAACACTTGTACATTTCATCTCTTTTTGTTTTAGTAAATGACACATGTGTTTTTATGTGGTATACTATCAAAAAAGGAGGGGATTCCATGAAAAGAATACTGGATTGTCAAAGCTCGGATTTTCAAAAAATGACCCGACAGGAACTGCTGGGCGCCATTGCCGGAAGTGAGGGACGCACCATTGCCTGTGAGACTATTGGTGCCATCATGCCCATGCTGGGTGATATTACCAACGCGGAGTTTGCCGCTGCCATGGGAGCGGATATTTTGCTGCTGAATATGTTTGATGTGCAGAACCCTCGAATTCAGGGGTTACCCAAAACAGAACCGGAGAATGTGATCCGCAAGCTCAAAGAATTGACGGGGCGGCCTATCGGTAGCAATTTGGAACCTGTGGAGCAGGTACTATCTTCTGAGAACCCGGAAGAAAATATGTGGGCCATGACCAGAGGCAGAAAGGCAACTCTGGAAAATGCAAAAAAAGCTGTGGAAATGGGTGTGAACTTTATTTTGCTCACCGGCAACCCCGGCATCGGTGTGACCAACGAAGCCATCGAGCAAACTTTACGCCTGTATAAGGAAGCCTTTGGGGACCGTCTGATTCTGGCCGCCGGAAAGATGCATGCTTCCGGGATTTTGACCGAAGGCGCAGAAAAGATCATCACCAAAGACGATATCACCGCTTTTGCAAACGCCGGCGCTGATATCATTCTACTGCCTGCTCCCGGAACAGTTCCCGGTATTACTATGGAATATGTCCGCAGTCTGGTCACCTACGCACACAGTTTAGGTTGCCTGACTATCACCGCCATTGGAACCTCTCAGGAAGGTGCAGATGTGTCCACGATCCGGCAAATTGCGCTGATGTGCAAAATGACCGGCACGGATATTCACCACTTAGGGGATGCCGGCTATGGCGGCATGTCCCTGCCGGAGAACATTCAAGCTTATTCTATCGCTATTCGTGGCATTCGCCATACCTATCGCCGTATGGCAAGTTCGGTGAATCGCTGATCGGTTACTGTCATTATATTAGATAGGAAAACTTGATAGAATAAAAACAGCTATAGTATTTTAAGGCAGATAGTTTTTTTGCACAAAACAGAAAAGAATCAGACATCATATTTTTAGCGTTAAACAAGAGGAAAAGCTGGAAATTTATCAGAATTTGTGATATAATGTTGTGTTGTAGAATAAAAATGCATGTACAAGGAAGGTAAGAAGTTGGAAAACTACACCAAATATGCACTTAAGTCTTGGGAAGAGCTGGCGGACCTACTGGAATCTAAGGACAACCTGTTTGTAATCGCCTGCAACAAGTGCTTTAAGGCTTTTGAAACTTTGGAAGAATCCGAGTGCGACAAAGTCACATCTCTGGCTTCCGGTCTGGACAAGACCGTTACCGGCGTGGTCAAGACGGATTTTCTGTGCAACCAGAATCACACAAGCAAGGCGCTGCAGCTGCCCGAAGGTACGGAAAATGTGGTGGTACTGTCCTGCGGCCTGGGTGTCCAGACTGTTGCGACAATGCTGGATAAACCCGTTTATGCAGCCTGCGATTCGCTGAATTACACCGGCCATCACGGCATGGCTCTGACAAAGAAGGCCTGTGATGCCTGTGCCCAGTGCTATCTTTCCATGACAGGCGGCATCTGCCCCGTAGTGGATTGCTCCAAGAGCTTGCTCAACGGCCAGTGCGGCGGCGCTAAGAACGGCAAGTGCGAGGTCAGCCCCGATAAAGAGTGCGCATGGGAGAAGATCCAGCAGCGGCTGGCAAAGCAGGGTCGTCTGAGCGAATTGACCGCCCAGGCTGTTCAGCTGCGTGACTACTCCAAAATCAATTTTAAGGTCATTAACGAGTATGTGAAGGCCATCCGTGAAACGCGGCTGGAAGGCTGGTACGGCGGTGTTCATCCTGTAGAAGGTAAGGAACCCACCGAGCATAAGGCTCTGGTACAGTTCCCTGTACCAGAAACTGTGGTCATCCCCCTGTCCATGCACTTGGGTGCACCTGCCAATGCCATTGTCAACGTAGGTGACTATGTGAAAATGGGTCAGAAGATCGGTGAAGCCTCCGGCTTTATTTCCGCTCCCGTTCATTCCTCTGTCAGCGGTACTGTGGTCGCCATCGAGGAAAGGCCCCACGCAAGTCGCGGCACCTGCCTGAGCATTGTCATTGCCAATGACGGCAAGGATGCGCTGGACGAATCCGTCAAGCCGAATAAGCCTCTGGAAGAACTGACACCTGCCGAGATCATCGAGATCGTCAAGAACGCCGGCATCGTGGGTATGGGCGGGGCAGGCTTCCCCACCTATGTCAAGCTGAATCCCGGCAAGCCCATCGACGCTGTACTGGTCAACGCCTGCGAGTGCGAGCCGATGCTGACCGCTGACCACCGTGTGCTGCTGGAGTATGCCGACGATATTATCTTTGGCTTGCTGGCAGAAATGAAGACCGTGAATGCCCCCAAGGGTATCATCGTTATTGAAGAAAACAAGCCCGATGCCATCGAACTGTTGCGTGAAAAGACCGCTGATATCGAAGGTATTGAGGTACTGGAGGTTGCTACTCAGTATCCCCAGGGCGGTGAGAAAATGCTCATCAAGCGTGCTCTGGGCCGTAGCGTTCCCAGCGGTAAGCTGCCTGCGGATGTAGGCGCATGTGTCAGCAATGTTTCCACTGTCAAGGCCATTGCCGATGCCATTAAGACCGGTATGCCTCTGATTGAGCGTGTGACCACTGTCACCGGTAAGTACATCCGGAGTCCCCAGAACTTTGTTGTTCGTGTGGGTACCCCTGCTTCCGCTCTGGTAGAAGCCTGCGGCGGCATCTGCGGTGAGAATGTTCTCATCAAGGCCGGTGGCCCCATGATGGGTTTCCCCCAAACCACTTTGGATACCCCCATTATGAAGGGTTCCAACGGTATCATCGCTATCGATAATGATGAGACCGAGGC
>JAZOLX010000110.1:0-2048 GCA_045653485.1 Faecousia sp.
TCCAGGGTAATAACCGCGTTGAAAGTCTTGCCAATGTCGTCAGTGATCTGTGCAGGAAGACCCAGTGTTGCGGTAGGTTTACCCAGAACAACGGTATCTTCCTCAAAGGTTACATCGGAATAATCGTACAGTGCTTTCTTGCCGCCCACCAAGCGATCATAAGCAACCAAAGCATAGGTAGCCTGGTCAGTAGCCATAGCATTGGCGCCTGCGCCCCTGCCATGCTCAAATTTAGCTTCATCTTCCAGATAGTAGGTCAGCAGATTGTCGATAGCGGAATTGCCGTTCTTGATGAAACGGGGGTCGGTATCCGGGTTGATGCCCCATGTGGTAGCTGCAACGATGGCCCATACGCAGCTTTCGGAGGTTTCGCCCCTGCCGTAAGGGAAACCACCATTGTCCAGCTGGCTCTCGGACAGCCAGTTAAACGCAGTTTCACAAGCTGCGGCTACCGCAGGCTGATCCCGATAGGGGTACAGAGCGGACAGGGTCATACCGGTAATATCCACATTGGAAGGCTGTGTCTTGGCGGTGACCAAAGACCAACCGCCGTCATTATGCTGTGCGGAAATGATGGCATCCACACACTGCTGACGGATAGTGGGATCGGAGGTTGCGTAGTTACCGCAATCCAGAGCAATCAGCGTCCAAATAGTGCCGTTCATACCCTGTTTCCGGATCCAGTTGATACCGTTTGCACTGTAGGCTTCCACAAGATCCCAGTTGCCCACAGAGGTAGCATCCTTACCGATAGCAGCCAATGCCATAATCAGCCGGGAATTATCGGTGGACTTGTTTTTATCCAGCGCACCACTCATATCAACCTTTGCTGCTGTGGTGTTGACATATTCCACAATGCGGTCGTAGTAGTCTGCAAAATACTGGCTGTCCTTGTCATAATAATTACCACGGGCAAGGCCGAACACGGTCCACTCGCCGAAATTGGTGCCAAATGCAGGCGCTGTAACGGTAGCTGCCTGCTGTGCCATAGTGGCATTGAGCACAGCGGTAACGCTTTGGGGCTGGCGGGGTGCTTCCGGAGCGGCTGCGCCGGAGACTGTTACCTTGGCAAAAGCGGGAGAAGATACGATACAAGGTTCGCCGGTTTCCAGGTAATGGTCGCAGGTAGTATGGGTAAAACCGTCGTCTATGCCGATACCACCTTCACACCAAACATAATAAGTACCAGTTTTGGGGAAAGTAATTTCCGCACAGCCGCTATCATCGGTGGTCACAGAACCTTCTGCCTCACCGAAAGTTGCACCGTAGAAAACCTCATAGTCGGCAGCATCCTTCACCCAGGATTGGCCGTACATCAGATCGCAGAAGGAGTGCTTCAACTTCACAGACAGCGCTTCACCGGCATTTGCGGCGTAATCGTGGGTGTAGTTGTCGTTTTCGTCAGCAAATAAATGGAAACCGCCTGCCTGATCCCACAGGAAGTTGTAGCAGCCGAAGCTGGCAACATCCAAGAAATCTCCTGCTTCCAGTACGATCCGGTCGGAGGTAGCGCCGACAGTCATATAATCGCTTTGCTGAGAATCATCTACGGGAAAATCACCGTTGAGGAAGTATACCAGATTTTCGGTAAAGCCGAAGATGCCGCCCCGGAAATAGGAGCTTCCGGGCAGGGCATCAAAATTGACATCGCCCCACTCGCCACCGTAAAGTTCCTCGTGGGCATAGATCAGCAGCTGCAGAGCGGTGGTTTCGTAATCACCATCGCCGTCTGCATCAAAGAGCATATTGTCCAGGCCATATTCAGCAAGATCAACAGCTTCGATCTTGGACATAGGAACGGGAACATAGGCAATGGTATTGCCGTTTTTATCATCAATGTAGCCAGAGTCAAAGCTGATGGAAAGATATACAACATCTTCCTCGGCACTGGTTGCAAAGGCGGTGGCAGGCAGCAGACCCAGCACCATTACCAGTGCAAGAAGCATACTAAGAATTTTTTTCGTGATTTTCATTTCAGATTCGTCCTTTCTGAATTACTTGTTTTCCTTGGGCGTTTTCAATCCGGCAGACTCCAATGCTCTGGGCCA
>JAZOLX010000111.1:0-11944 GCA_045653485.1 Faecousia sp.
GGGGACCTTGACGCAGACGCAGATGAAGTTGCCGCGCAGACAGTTGACCAGCAGAGTAGGCAGAGCGTCGCCCTCGTCATCCTCAGCGATGATGATCATCTTCTTGCCGGACTTGACAACGGGCTCCAGAATGGGCAGGATCTCCTGAATGGAGGCGATCTTCTTATCGGTGATCAGCAGGTAAGCGTCGTCCAGAACGGCTTCCATCTTGTCGGTATCGGTGACCATATAGGGGGAGATATAGCCGCGGTCGAACTGCATACCCTCGACCACATCCAGACCGGTCTCGGCGGTCTTGCTCTCTTCGATGGTGATGACACCCTCGGTGCCGACCTTTTCCATAGCCTCAGCGATCAGAGCGCCGATGGCTTCGTCACCGGAGGAAACGGCGCCGACTCTTGCGATGGCAGCGGAATCGGAAACGGGAACGGAGTTAGCCTTGATGGCAGCAACGGCAGCGGCAACAGCCTTGTCGATGCCCTTGCGCATGACCATGGGGTTGGCACCTGCGGACAGGTTCTTCAGACCTTCACGGGTGATGGCCTGTGCCAGCAGGGTAGCGGTGGTGGTGCCGTCACCGGCAACATCGTTGGTCTTGGTAGCGACCTCGCGGATTAGCTGAGCGCCCATGTTCTCAAAAGCGTCTTCCAGCTCCACTTCCTTGGCGATGGTCACGCCGTCGTTGGTGATCAGGGGAGCGCCGAACTTCTTGCCCAGCACAACATTGCGGCCCTTGGGGCCCAGGGTAACCTTAACGGTATTGGCCAGCTGGTCGATACCGGACTGCAGCTTCTTACGGGCTTCTTCGCCGTAAACGATCATTTTTGCCATGATTGTGTTCCTCCTCGATTAGTCGGTGACGACAGCCAGAATGTCGTCTTGCTTGACGAACTTGTAATCCACGCCGTCCAGCTTGATGTCGTTGCCGGTGAACTTGCCAACAACGACCTTGTCACCCACAGCGACGGTCATGGTCACGTCCTTGGTGCCGGGGCCGACGGATACGATCTCGTAGATAGCGGGCTTTTCCTTGTTGGTAGTAGCCAGAATGATGCCGGAAGTGGTGGTCTCAGCGGCTTCATGCTGCTTCAGCAGAACATTGTCTGCCATGGGTTTCAGTTTCATAACAGATCCTCCAACTCATTATTTAGACCGTGGCGTTGCGCCACTTGTATCTACATAGTTAGCACTCGCTTTGGCTGAGTGCTAATATAGAATAGCACAAGGCACGAAAAAAGGCAAGAGGGAAAATGGGAATTTCCGTAAATAATTTATGAATGGACCGGCGGTGGGGATGGACAGATAAAAAATATTGACCGAATATGTTCTTTTTGTATATTTCGATGAATTTTTGTAAAAAAGCAAGGGATATACTCTTTACTTTTGTGCGATATTCCTTTATAATGATTCTGAATTGTGAGGAAAGGGGTGGTTTCGTGGGAGAACTGCTTGCGGTTCTGTCCGGTAAGGGCGGAACGGGCAAAACTTCTGTTTGCGCAGGGGTGGCAACGGCGCTGGCAAGTGCCGGGTTGGATGTGTTGTGCATCGATTGCGATATCGGCCTGCGGAATCTGGATATCTCACTGGGCATGTCTCAGATCAGCGCCCTGTCCTTTATAGATGTATCTCAGGGTGGTTATTCTCTGGAACAGGCGGCTGTCCATCCGGAATACCCCAAGCTGCATTTTCTCACCGCCCCTATGAACTGCGCTGCCGAGAGCATCGATAAGGATGCTTTCCGGGCCATGCTGACAAAGGCGCGGAAGCAATACCAGTACATTTTTCTGGATGCGCCAGCCGGTATCGATGCAGGATTTCAGCTGGCTGCTCAATTTGCTGACCGGGTGCTGCTGGTCACAGGCTCCGATCCTGCCGCGGTGCGGGATGCCGCCCGGGCCGGGGAAGTGCTGGAGCTGATGGGAAAGCAGGACGTGCGACTCATCGTCAACCGGATCAATCCGAAAATGGTCTCTGCCATGGCATTGACGATTGACGATATTATGGATCGGGCGGGCCTTCCTTTAATGGGCATCGTACCGGAAGATCATAATGTGACCTTGGCTGCCGCTTTCGGCAAGCCTGTTTTAAGGCACACTAAGAAGGGCGCGGCCGCTGCCTGCAAGCGGATCGCGAAACGGATTCAAGGATTGAATGTGAGTATTACATTATAATTATATTGCTCAGGCTATAAGGAGAGATTGCTGTGAATATCGCGTTTCTGGCTCACGACAAGAAAAAAGAATTGATGGTGCAATTTTGCACTGCCTATAAAAGCGTTCTGGTAAAGCATAACCTCTTTGCCACCGCCACCACCGGCCGGCTCATCGCTGATCACACGGGTTTGCCCCTGACATTGCTGCTCAGCCATAAGCAGGGCGGCCATCAGCAGATCTACGCCCGTATTGCCTATAACGAGATCGATCTGGTGCTGCTCTTCGCTGATCCCAACAACACCGATCCCTGGGATGACAGCCAGATGATCGAGACCATCCGACATTGTGACAAGCACAATGTGCCCATCGCCACCAATTTGGCTAGCGCCGAGATGTTCATCATGGGTCTGCAGCGGGGCGATCTGGATTGGCGCGAAATGCTGCGCAGCAAACCCAGATACTAATTATTTTAGATACAAGATATGAGATGCGAGATACGAGATATTTGGGATAAGCCCAATCTTGTATCTCATATCTAATATCTCATATCTTTTTTGAAAGGATAGAATAACATGGAAATCATCAAACCCCGGACGTTGTCCGGTTTTATGGAATTACTGCCTGCCAAGCAGGCGAAGCTGGAGCGCATGATGCAGATTTTGCGCGACACCTATTCTCTCTACGGCTTTGCCCCGCTGGACACCCCCGCTATCGAGGATGCCCAGATCTTACTGGCCAAGGGCGGCGGAGAGACCGAGAAGCAGATCTACCGCTTCCAGAAGGGCGACAGCGATCTGGCTCTGCGTTTTGATCTGACGGTGCCTCTTGCCAAGTATGTGGCGCTGCACTACAACGATCTGGCTTTCCCCTTCCGCCGGTATCAGATCAGCAAGGTCTACCGTGGTGAGCGGGCGCAGCGCGGCCGCTTCCGGGAATTCTACCAGGCTGACATCGACATCATCGGCGACGGCAAGCTGGACATCCTCAACGAGGCAGAGATCCCTGCTATTATTTATAAGGTATTTAAGGGCTTCGGTCTGGAGCGGTTCCAGATCCGGGTCAATAACCGCAAGGTTTTGAACGGCTTCTATGCCATGCTGGAGCTGAGTGAAAAGAGCGGCGACATCATGCGCACCGTGGACAAGCTGGATAAGATCGGCCCCCAGAAGGTCAAGGACATTCTGATGGGCGAGGAGTGCGGCCTGACCGACGCACAGGCGGATGAGATTCTGAAATTCATCTCCATCACCGGTACCAACGCGGAAGTCATCGCCGCGCTGGAAGGCTACGCCGGCAAGAACGAGATCTTCGACAAGGGCCTGGAGGAATTGAAGGCCGTTACTGCGAATCTGGCCGCTTTCGGCGTGCCGGAGGCCAACTTTGCCGTGGATCTGACTATTGCCAGAGGTTTGGATTACTATACCGGCACCGTTTATGAGACCACACTGCTGGATCATCCGGAGATCGGCTCCGTTTGTTCCGGTGGCCGTTATGACAATCTGGCAGGCTACTATATTGACAAGGCCCTTCCCGGTGTGGGTATTTCCATTGGTCTGACCCGCCTGTTCTATGTGCTGGATGAGCAGGGATTGCTGAATCCCGAGCTGCCTTCCGCTCCTGCCGATGCACTGGTGCTGCCTATGACCGCCGATCCCGCCCCTGCCATTGCACTGGCAGAGGCTCTTCGCAGCGGCGGTGTGAGGGTACAGCTTTACGGTGAGCAGAAGAAGTTCAAGCAGAAGATGAGCTATGCCGACAAGCTGGGTGTTCCCTTTGCGGTGCTGCTGGGTGAGGATGAAATTGCCCAGAACATGTGCTCCGTTAAGAATATGCGCACCGGCGAGCAGGTATCTTTGTCTGCTGAGGATGCTGCGGCATTTATCCGTCAGACTTTAGCAGATAACAACGGCCCGGTCATTCTGGAGAAGTAATATGGAAGAAAAATTTCTGGCGGCACTGGCAGCCAATCGAGAAAAGGCGGAAAAGCTAGGTGTCCGGATCCGTCCCGTGACGGATATGGCCCAGGCTAAACGGTGCCTGTCCGGCAGCAGATCCAGCGACGGCTTTAGTGATCTGGCGGATAAAGGCCAGTTGGCCCTGAGTCTGGAAGCGCTGGCGGTGGATAAGCGGTTTACATCGCTCTTTACCGACGAAGAAGCCAACACCGCATTGGAGCGCCTGCTCTTTGCCGGTTACCGATTTAAGTGATAAAGTACGGTGGGTTTTGCCCACCGTATTTTTTGTGTATGCGGTCGCTCCTGTTATGGTAAATGATCGTTTATTGTATGATTTCCAACATTAACCGATGAAAGACCGGAAATTTTCCTTGCTTGTTGCATGGGATTATTGTATAATCATGCCATAGTATGTCGAATTGGAGGCATTATGCCATGAAATTGAGAAGAATGCTGCTGTGTGTGCTGGCACTGGTATTTGTGCTGCTGGCAGGCTGCCAGAATACACCTGCGGAGACGACCACTACCGCACCTGTGGAAACAGAACCTCCCGTGGAGCAGTTATCGGCAGTGGTTACGGAAGATACCATCGAACTGCTGGAGCAGTATCCCGCTTTGAAAAAACTGGATCTGACCGGAAGTACCTGCTATGAAGCCATTATGGCCTATATGCGCAAGCACCCCAACGTAGAGGTGACCTATACCGTAAAGTTGGGTACTGTCACGGTTTCCAATACGGAAACTGCCCTGTCTCTGGACCCCGGTCTGTGCGATTATGATACGCTGGCCCAGAATCTGGCATATCTGCCGAAGCTGGAAACGGTTACCTTGCCCAGAACCAACTATTCTGCCCAGGAGATCGTGGCGCTGCAGGGACTGTACCCGGATGTTACATGGAACTACACCATGATCCTTCTGGGTCAGGAGCTGACCGCAGAAACCACCGAGCTGAACCTGTCTGTACTGGAACAGGAAAGAGTTGCTGAGGTTGCCGGTAGGCTGGCACTGTTCCCCAATATCCAAAAGGTGGAGCTGATGGATGCAGCCGGTCAGAGCTGTCTGTCCAAGGCGGATGTGAAAATCCTGCAGGAAGCTGCCCCCGGTATCGTATTCCACTACACCTTTGACCTGTTTGGTAAGAAGGTCGCTACCACCGACGAGCGGATCGAATTTGTGAAGCAGACTATCGGCAACGAGGGCGAGGAAGAGCTGCGCAGCGCACTGGATATTCTGCAAGGCTGCACGTACCTGCTGCTGGATGATTGCGGCTTCGACAACGAAGTGCTGGCAAAGGTCCGGGAGGACTATCCCCGTACCGAAGTGGTGTGGCGTATCCATGTATGGACCCGCAGCTGGTTGACCGATACCGACACCATTCGAGCCGTGTACCACGTGGATGATACCAACTGCGAACCTTTCAAGTACTGCACCAAGACCAAGTACATCGACATGGGCCACAACGAAGAACTGACCGATATCAGCTTTATCTCTTACATGCCGGATCTGGAGATCGTGATCCTTTCCGGCAGCCCCATCAGCGATCTGTCTCCCTTTGCCGACCATACCAAGCTGGTATTTCTGGAACTGGCCTACTGCGGCAACATCAAAGATATTTCTGCTTTGAAGGGTTGTACCAGCCTGGCAAACATCAACCTCAGCTATACAAAGGTATCGGATATC
Source organism: Faecousia sp. (assembly GCA_045653485.1). Classification (GTDB taxonomy): domain Bacteria; phylum Bacillota; class Clostridia; order Oscillospirales; family Oscillospiraceae; genus Faecousia. Next base: position 5,789 of record JAZOLX010000111.1, read on the forward strand.
TCTGCTCTGTACGAGCTGCCTCTGGAACAGCTCTGCGCGGTGAAGTCCAAGATCCAGTGGGCAAGCTGGGAAAAGATTTTGGAGGTGCGTCCCGATTGCACCATCCGCTATGACGGCAGCCAGCCTTACGGTACCGGCTGGCGCTACAAGAGAAGCGGCGCTTATACCGATATCTACAAGCGGGTCCGGGAAGTATTCAATCTGGACGAGGTAGACAAGCTGATCGCTGCCGGCGCAAAATAAGATATTCGAAAACGCACCCCGCTTACGGGGTGCGTTTTACTGCGGGAAAAGATTGTTTGGCGGAATGCAGGGCGTGTTTGCCCAAAGTGGCGGATATTAGTAGTTGCAAAATTGTTTGTTTTGTCCTATAATACAAATGGGTATCTGTGCGCAGCAGATATCTTTGTGTCTGGATATTCGCGTTTTCTAAAAAAACGAATTGGAGTATTTATAGAAATGAAAGAAAGAAGAACGTTAAGCGGTAATACGAAAGGCGTTGTACGGAGACTCGAAAGCCTTTTGGAGATCATAGCCATCTCTTTGGTATATTTCATTGTCTTTCGGCATGGCTACGATAATGCTGGATTCTACCCCTTTTTTGGAAGAGGCAAGATCGTACTGATGGGCGTGTATGCCCTGCTGAGCGGCCTGTTCATTATGAATATGGATGGCTTTCAATTCGGCAACCTGCGCCGGTTTGACTTGGCAATGGCCCAATGGATCGGTCTCTTTGCCACAAACTTTATTACCTATTTCCAGCTTTGCCTCATCGCCAACAAGATGGTAAGCGTCCTGCCGATGCTGGTGCTCATGGGCGTTGATATTTTGCTGGTTATTTTCTTTGTGTTTTTGTATGCTGCCAGCTTCCGGCATCTGTACAAACCCTATAATATGATCTTGGTATTTGGAACCGATAATGCGGTGACCCTGAAGCTGAAGATGGACACCAGAAGGGATAAGTACCAGATCAATAAGCTGATCTCTGTGGAAAAGGGTTTTGAGGCCGTCTGTCAGGAGATCGTCAAGTTTGATGCGGTGATCATCAATGATGTGCCTGCCCAGATCCGTAACGATCTGGTGAAGTTCTGCTACAAGAACAACATCCGTACCTACGTGGTGCCAAAGGTCACCGATATCATTGTACGCGGCGGTGAGAACATTACCACCTTTGATACGCCCCTGCTGCTGACAAAGGGGTTTGGCATTACCATTACTCAGCGGATTCTGAAGCGGACGCTGGATATCGTGCTGTGTCTGATCGCTATGATCATTGCAGCTCCCATTATGGTGGTAATCGCCATTGCCATCAAGCTGGAAGACGGCGGCCCTGTATTCTATAAGCAGAAGCGGGCCACCATTGGCGGAAAGGAATTTGACATTCTGAAATTCCGCAGTATGATCGTGGATGCGGAAAAAGGCGGTTTCTCCATTCCCGCCACTGGCAAAGATCCCAGAATTACCAAGGTGGGCAATGTGATCCGGGCCTGCCGTGTGGATGAGCTGCCTCAGATATTGAATATCCTGAAGGGTGACATGAGCATTGTGGGTCCCCGTCCGGAACGGTTGGAGCATGTGCAGAAATACGGGGAAGAAGTTCCGGAATTCATATACCGGCTGAAGGTCAAAGGCGGTCTTACCGGCTATGCCCAGATCTACGGAAAATATAACACAACTCCCTACGATAAGCTGCGTCTGGACCTGATGTACATTGAAAACTATTCCATCCTATTGGATATCAAGCTGATCCTGATGACTATTCGGATCCTGTTCAGCAAGGAAAGCACGGAAGGCTTTGAGAAGCAGCAGGAGAACGAACATCTTCTGCAGGAGATGCTGAAAGAAATCCGGGAGGAAGAGGAAACCCCTGCTGAACAAGGAGTGTAAGAGGAGATGGATATGCTGGTCAGTATCATCACTGTCTGTTTTAACAGTGAGAAAACCATCCGCCGGACACTGGAATCCGTACTGGAACAGACGTATCTCAATGTTGAGGACCTGATCGACGGACGGCTGGTCTGCGGTGCCGGTGGCGGTGGATTCCTGCAGGTGATCTTGAAAAAGGGTGTCACCAAGGAAGCGGTCCATACCCGGCTGAAGGAAGTATTCCAAGATAACCCCGTGGGCGTGTGGCCTGCACAGATTCAGTGGTAACAGGAGAAACGCAATGCAGGGAAAACTGATCGTCATTGAGGGCCTGGACGGAAGCGGTAAGGCTACGCAGGCCAAGCTGCTGTGCCAGACACTGGAACAACAGGGCTACAAAGTAAAAAAAGTCTCCTTTCCGGACTATGACAGCAATTCCTCCGCACTGATCAAGATGTATCTGGCTGGAGAGTTCGGCACCGATCCCAAGGCGGTCAACGCCTATGCCGCTTCTACCTTCTACGCGGTGGACCGGTACGCCAGCTTCAAAAAGGGTTGGGAAAGCTTTTACAATGAGGGCGGTATCGTGGTAGCGGACCGCTACACTACCTCCAACGCGGTGCATCAGTGCTCCAAGCTGCCGGAGGATCAGTGGGACAGCTATTTGCAGTGGCTCTTTGATTTTGAGTACCGGCTGGTGGGAATTCCCACACCGGACACGGTGGTCTATCTGCGGGTAGACCCCACGGTGAGCCAAAAGCTGATGACGGGCCGTTATCAGGGCGATGAGAGTAAGAAGGACATCCATGAGAAGGATCTTGCTTACTTGGACCGTTCCCGGAAGGCCGCAGAGTACTGCGCCCAGAAGCTGGGTTGGAAAACCGTAAGCTGTGTCAGAGACGGCGCTATGCGCACCATTGAGGATATCAGCAGGGAAGTTCTGACAGCAATCGAATAAAAGTACAACGGGCGGAAGGAAAAACCTTCCGCCCGTTGTGTATGGCATAAGATATTGGCTATGGTAAATGATCGTTTATCTTACCAATCACCACCGCACCTAAAAGGCTTCCCCTTGGGGGGAAGCTGTCAAAAATCTTTGATTTTTGACTGATGAGGGGGCAAAAACCTGTTACACCCCTCATCCGACCTCGCTATCGCTCGGCCACCTTCCCCCGAGGGGGAAGGCTTTGAAAGGTGTGCTAAACGATCATTTATGTGAGCAAGGAATGGTTTTTTCTCTTGATTCTTCTGGGAAACTGTAGTAGAATCTACCGTATATATACAAATGTACACCCTTTGAGGAGGTTATAGTATGCGTGTGGTTGTGAAAGTGGGTACTTCTACGCTGGCCCATGCGGGTGGACGGCTGAATATCCGCCGGGTGGAGCTGCTGTGTAAGGTGCTCAGCGACATTAAAAACGCGGGGCATCAGGTGGTGCTGGTGTCCTCCGGCGCCATCGGTATGGGTGTGGGCAAGCTGGGTCTGCCCGGACGGCCTCAGGATATGCCCGGTAAGCAGGCCGCTGCAGCGGTGGGCCAGTGCGAGCTGATGTATACATACGACAAGCTCTTTTCTCAGTACAGCCACGCAGTGGCGCAGATTTTGCTGACGGCAGAGGATATCTATGATCCCCGGCGCAGTATTCATGTCCACGACACTTTGACCCGTCTGCTGGAATGGCACGTTTTGCCCGTTATCAACGAGAATGATGCAGTGGCTACCGATGAGATCGGCATTCAGACCACCATCGGCGAAAATGACAGCCTGTCCGCCATCGTAGCCAAGCTGGTGGAAGCGGATCTTCTGGTGCTTCTTTCCGATATTGAGGGCCTGTACACCGCTGACCCCAAAAAGAATCCCGATGCGGAGCTGATCCCGCTGGTAAAGGATATCACACCGGAAATATTGGCTCTGGCCGGTGGTGCAGGCTCCAGCTTGGGTACCGGCGGTATGGCCACCAAGCTGAAGGCCGCCCAGATCGCCACGGAAGCCGGTGTGGATATGGTTATCACCAACGGTGAATATCCGGAGCGGCTCTATGACCTGTTCGACGGCAAGGCCGTGGGAACGAAATTTGTAGGAAAGGGTGTGCCTGTATGACCACAAGAGAGATTTTGCTGGCTGCCAAGGCTGCGGCACCTGTGCTGGCGGTAGCCGATACGGAAACGAAGAATCAGGCATTGCTTGCCATGGCCGATGCTTTGGAAGCGGACACCGCTGCCATTCTGGCAGCCAATGCCTTGGATATGGAAGCGGCAGCGGGCCACATCCAGCCGGTGATGCTGGATCGGCTTGCGCTGAATGAAAGCCGGATCAAGGGCATGGCTGAGGGCATCCGTCAAGTGGTGCAGCTACCCGACCCGGTGGGACGGGTACGCAGCCGTGTAGAGCGCCCCAACGGCATGGTCATTGACAAGGTGGGTGTTCCCATGGGTGTGGTGGCTATCATATATGAAAGCCGGCCCAATGTGACTTCCGACGCGGCGGCACTGGCATTGAAATCCGGCAACGGCTGTGTGCTTCGAGGCGGCAAGGAGGCCTTCCGTTCCTCCAACGCCATTGTCACCGCCATGCAGAAGGGTCTGGCGGCAGTGGGTCTGCCGCAGGAACTGGTGCAGCTGGTGCAGGATACCACCCGGCAAAGCGCCACAGAGCTGATGACCGCTGTGGGTCTGGTAGACCTGCTGATCCCCCGTGGCGGCGCGGGCCTCATTAAGGCCTGTACGGAAAACGCGAAAGTGCCCTGCATCCAGACAGGTACCGGCATCTGCCACATCTATGTGGATGCCAGTGCCGATCAGGAGAAGGCACTGAATATTATCGAAAACGCCAAGACCAGCCGCCCCTCGGTTTGCAACGCCGCGGAGGTCTGTCTGGTGCACAGCGCGATTGCGGAAGAATTTTTGCCGAAGCTGAATGCACGTATCGGCAGTAAGGTGCAGCTTCGGGTGGATGACCGGGCGGGAAAAATCATTCCCGGAACCGCCGCTTCGGAGACGGATTTCGATACGGAATTTTTGGATTACATTCTGGCTGTGGCAGTGGTGGACAGCAAGGAACAGGCGGTAGCGCACATCGCTGCTCACTCCACAGGACACAGCGAAGCCATCATTGCGGAAGACGCGGCGGCTGCGGAGTTCTTTACCCGTACCGTGGACAGCGCGGCGGTGTATGTCAACTGCTCTACCCGGTTTACCGACGGCGGCGAGTTCGGCCTTGGCTGCGAGATGGGTATTTCCACCCAGAAACTTCACGCCAGAGGCCCTATGGGTCTGGAGGAGCTGTGCTGCTATAAGTATGTGATTCACGGCAGCGGCCAGATTCGCTGATAAGGAGAAATTTTATGAACAACAGTGTTGGATTTATCGGCACCGGCAATATGGGCGGTGCTTTGGCGAAGGCTGCTGCCCGGGCAGTGGCAAAGGATATGCTTTTCGTGGCGGATAAGTTCGCGCCAAAAGCAGAAGAACTGGCGATGGCACTTGGCTGCAAGGCGGTGACGGCAGAGGAGATCGCCCAAAATTGCGGCTTTATCATTCTGGGCGTGAAGCCCCAGATGCTGGGGGCGCTGCTGGAAGAATTAAAGCAGGTTTTGACAGCCAGAAGCGATGATTTTGTATTGGTTTCCATGGCCGCAGGTGTGGCTATGGCGGATATTCAGCGGATGGCGGGGGCAGAGTATCCCGTGATCCGTATTATGCCCAACACCCCGGTGGCGGTAGGACAGGGTATGGTACTGTACGATCACACGGAAAATACAGCCGAAGAAGCTGTGGCGGCCTTTTGCGACTTTATGCGCTTCGCTGGACGGCTGGATCCGCTGCCCGAGAAGTTCATAGATGCGGGCAGTGCGGTCAGCGGCTGCGGCCCGGCCTTTGCTTGCTTGTTTATGGAAGCACTGGCTGACGGCGGTGTGGCCTGCGGATTGCCCAGAGCCAAGGCTATGGTGTATGCGGCCCAGATGTTGCTGGGTACGGCGGCGCTGGCGCTGGAAAGCGGTCAGCATCCCGGCCAGATGAAGGACGCGGTCTGCTCCCCCGGCGGCTCCACCATTGCCGGTGTGCGGGCCTTGGAACAGGGCGGTTTCCGGGCCGCGGCTATGAACGCGGTGGAGGAGGCCTATTACCGCACCGTGGAATTGGGAAAATAAAAAGGTTCTATGTCAATAGTTGGGGTAGAGTCAAAATAGAACAATTGTTAGATCGTGTCGGAGCATTTGCTCCGGCACGATTTTATGTATTACAGAACAAGATTCGTTTTCTAAAATTATTGAAGTTTCGCATGCCGTA
>JAZOLX010000112.1:0-20619 GCA_045653485.1 Faecousia sp.
AAGCCATCCCGTTGGGATGGCTTTTCCTTTTTTAAGTGGCAAGAAAGGGCTTCGAATCTCCGACCGAAGGGTTCCCGGAGGGGAGCGAGCCGACCGCTGCCGGTGGCAGGGGGAGGGAGGCGAGCGAGTGGCAGCGGTCGATAGCTGACGAAGGCGCACCGCCGCCGAGGAAGATATCGGGCACCGCAACAGGACGGAGGTTCGAGTCCTCCTCCCGCAACCAAAGAAAACGCCACCCGTTTGGGTGGTGTTTTCTTTGGTTATAGAGGTGGTTTCAATCTCCGGCCGGAGGGTTCCCGGAGGGGAGCGATGCGACCGCCGCCGACGGCGGAAAAAGGGAGCTGAGCGAGTGGCAGCGGTCGGCAGATGAGGAAGCCGCCCCGTCGGCGACGAAGATGCCGCGCACCGCAACAGGACGGAGGTTCGAGTCCTCCTCCCGCAACCAGATAAGAAAAAACAGTCACCGTTAGGTGGCTGTTTTTTCTTATCTCTGTAAGGTATGAGAGGACTCGAACCCATTTACATGGAACTGTCCGGTGGACAGTTCCTGCCACCAGTGCAAATACTGATGGTTACCTCTATTTAATGCATATCAAATCCTCCCGTAGCTAAAAGAGACAGCCACCCACCCGGGCAATATCATTCTGTTAAGAACGTCATTCTGAGAAGGTGCAGTGGAGAAAGGATTAACAGAGAATGCCCGACCGGAGATTCTTCGGCCTAAAGGCCTCAGAATGACAGGCATACCAACTCAATGGCATGGTCCTCTGTCCTTTTTTATTGTTTGCCTGCCAATTTTACCTCATCAGATATTTGACATTGGCATATTTTTTCGGTAAAGTAATAATTATCAAACTGTCGCTGTAAAGGGGTGTCGGATAATATGAATCAAGCGTACTTTTTTCAATCCGCAAAGTGGGTGGGTGCCGCCCAGCGCACAGTGGAATCGTTCTCCGTTTTACGTGGGCATTTCCATGTTGACAGTGCCCATAAAGCAATGCTGAATGTAATCGGTTTTGGATTTTTTAAGTGCTATATCAACGGTCATTGCATCAATCCTGATACCTTTTTGCCCCTTTCATCCGAATATGAACCGGGCTGCGATCCAGTAGACGAGGTTTTATCGGGATATCGGATCTATGTCCCCCAATTTGACATCACGCCATTTGTCCATTCAGGCGACAATGTCATTGCCATTCATTACGGCGGCGGCTGGTATACATTTGAAAAACGGGTTTTTGGACTGCCGAAAGCCATCTACTGCATTTCTCTGGAATCCGATAACGGCACACAGCATTTTGTATCCAATGAGCACTGCCGTATCGGAAGCAGCTACATTGACAGTTACCTGTTTACCAATCACGAAAAACAGAATTTCAGCGGCTGGCGTTGCTGTTTTGATGCCGATTTTGAGGATCGTGATTGGGATCATGCTGTGTTAACAGAAGAACCAAACACCGAATACTTCGTTACAGATTGCCCCCCTGATGCCTTGATTGCACAGCTTCCTTTACAGAAAACAGGAACGGGGTGCGAAGGAATCGTATATGATTGCGGGCAAAACACCACCGGCTACCCTGTGTTAGAAGTAGAGGCGGAAGCAGGAGAAACCGTTACTGTTTATTTCTCCGAAGAACTTTTGCCGGATGGAAAGATAGACCCCGAGCACGCCCATCAGCAGGTCTTTACATTTGTATCGGATGGAGAAAAACGGCTTGTTCAGCCGGAATTTACATGGTATGGATTCCGTTGCTTTCAGGTAGTCGGCAAGGCAAGACCCACATGTGTCAAGGTAGTCCACGCCGATGTACCCGTTTCCTCTACCTTTGAATGTGATAATGAAACGATCAATTGGATCTATAAAACTTTTTTAAACACGATGCTCTGCAATATGCACGCTGGACATCCCTCTGATTGCCCCCACGCAGAACGCAGAGGATACACCGGTGACGGCCAGCTCACCTGTCATGCTGTATTGTCCAGCATGGACGGCAAGGCTTTCTATGAAAAGTGGCTGCAGGACATTGCAGACGGTCAGGATGTTTTAAGCGGGCATATCCAGTACACGGCACCCTATATCCGCAGCGGCGGTGGTCCCGGAGGCTGGGGTTGCGCGATTGTCGAGGTTCCCTACCAGTTATACAAACATTATGGAGATCCCCAGATTCTCGCCAAATACTACAACAACATGTGCCGGTATATCGATTATCTGGAAGCGCATTCCGAATTCGGTCTTGTTACCAGTGACAAAGCCGGAGAATGGTGTCTGGGCGATTGGTGCGGGCCGATCATTCTTTACCGTGAACAAGATGTCTCACTGCACGATCAGCAGCTTCTTGTTCCCGCGCCTTTGGTCAACACCTACTTTATGGTCAAGTCCTTAAACCAGCTTTGTGAGATCGCCGGCATCATTGGAAAAGAGGAAGATATCCCCAAATTCAAGGAAAAAGCAACCGAGCGCAAAAAAGCAATACAGGCAGCTTATTTCAACACCTTAGACAACAACTTTGTTATGAATGTCCAAGGTGCCAACGCCTTTGCCCTGGATCTGGGCCTGGGCAACCAGAGAACGTATGCAAATATGGTGGATTATTATCAAAGAATCGGCCATTACGATACCGGTATTTTTGCCACGGATATTGTGACCCGGGTCTTATTTGAGCGGGGCGATAGCGAACTGGCTGTAGATCTTCTGACACAGGACGGAGAGTATGGTTTTGCCCATTGGCAGCAAAACGGTGCCACGACCTTCCACGAGTATTGGGACAGCGCCCGCAGCCGTTCCCACAATCATCCCATGTTCGGTGCAGTAGTAGCCTATTTCTTTGAGTATCTGCTGGGTATTCGCCAGAGACCCAATACCGCAGGGTACCGCTCCCTTGTGATCGAGCCACAGGCAATGTCCAAGTTTAACCGGATGTCCGGCAGCATGCCCACGCCCAACGGAACAGTAGCGGTACATTACCGAAAAGAGGCCGGAGCTGTAAACTTTAAAATTGTTATCCCGCCACAGACAGAAGCTGTCCTGCGCTATGCCGGACAGGAATGGGTGCTTTCCGCAGGTGAAAACGATTTGAGTAATCTCGTTGCGACGGAATGACCAACCAGAAAAAGAAAGCTGTGTTATGATGGAAAACAAACAGAATTTACATATACATACCACCTATGGCGACGGAAGGGATACACCGGAAGCACTGCTTCTGCAGGCCATTGAAAGAGGCTTTGCCTCTATCGGTTTTTCCGAGCATTCCTACATGCATTTTTCCTCCTATCCGGACCAGATGACGATAGAAGACATGCCCCGCTATCAGGCGGAGGTCCGTTCGTTAAGGGCGAAGTACAGTGGCATCATTGATGTATTCTGCGGAATGGAATATGAAATGTTTTCCGAAGTCCCCACTGATGGCTTTGATTATTTGATCGGATCTGTGCATTATCTTGATTTCGACGGTGAGGTTTTAGGATTTGACACCAACCTTAAGGAGATGCTTACCTATCTGCAGCAGAATTTTGGTGGGGATGGTCTGGGCTTTTCCAAGAAGTATTTTGAAACCGTGGCCCGGCTGCCCGAAAAAGGAAATTTTGATATTATCGGTCATTTTGACCTGAATACCAAGAACAACGAAAAAGGCAACTTTATAGACACCTCTGCAAAGGAATATATCCATGCCGGTTTCGAGGCGATCCATTCTCTCAAAGGAAAAATTCCTTTCTTTGAAGTCAACACAGGCGCCATTGCCCAGGGTTACCGCACTTCCCCATATCCGCAAATGGACTTTTTAAAGGAATTCAACCGCTGCGGTTTCGGTGTGGTCATCTCTTCAGATTGTCACAACAAAAACTTTATCGATTGTTTCTATGAAGAAGCAAGGGAACTGATCGAACAGGCTGGTTTTAAAACCAAATGGATCTTGACTGATAGTGGTTTTAAAGAGGTCGCACTATGGGCGCTATCACGGTCGTCATTTTGCTATTTTCTTTTATGGGTGCCGTGGATTATCTGTTGGGTAACCGGCTTGGTGTTGGCAAAGAATTCCAGAAGGCATTTTCCCTCTTCGCGCCTATGGTGCTTTCCATGCTTGGCATGATCGTGATTGCCCCAGCCATCGGTGTTTGGCTGGGGCTTGTTATTTACAAAGAACCGACGGCGGCAGCAGATGCTGTCTGAACGACCCTCTGTTAACCGTTAAATTCTAAAAATTTGAAATTTTTGTAAAAAGGACTTGCAAAACAGAAAGTCCTGTCGTATAATCTCGTCATGAACTGAATAATTCTGGTTGAAGCATTTCGGGAAATTGCAAAGTGCAGCCGAAGGAGTAACGCTCTCAGGTGTCCGTAAGGATGAGGACCGAATGCAGACAGAGCTTTGGAGACACCCATTGAATTGGGGGCCGAAGGTGCAAGCGCTACAGCGCCAAACTCTCAGGCAAAAGGACAAAGATTTCTTTTTAGGATTCTATGCTTTTTTGCGGGTCATGCTGTATGCGTGACCCGCTTATTCTTTTAGGATCTATTTCGGAGGTATTTCTTATGGACAAGTTTATCGAAAAAATTGCCGAGATCAACGGTGCCGTCAACGGTGCGGTCTGGGGTCTTCCCGGCCTGATCCTGCTCATCGGCACAGGTGTGCTGCTGACCATCGGCACAAAGATCTTCCAGGTCAGCCATGTGGGCCACTGGTGGAAAAACACCATCGCCAGCATTTTTAAGAAAGACAGCAAGGCCACCCATAATAACGACAGAAAAGCCATTTCCCAGTTCCAGGCCCTGTGCGCAGCTCTGGCTGCTACCATCGGTACCGGTAATATCGCCGGCGTTGCTTCCGCCATCGTCACCGGTGGCCCCGGCGCCGTGTTCTGGATGTGGATAGCCGCCTTCTTCGGCATGATGACCAACTTCTCCGAAAACCTGCTGGGCATTTACTTCCGCCGCAGAAATAAGGACGGCGAGTGGTCCGGCGGCCCCATGTACTATCTGAAGGACGGTCTGGGCAAGCGCTACGGCAAAAAGTGGCTGAAGCCCATTGCCAATGTATTGGCCGTTCTCTTCTCCTGCTTTGCCATTCTGGCTTCCTTCGGCATCGGTAACATGGCCCAGATCAACAAGATCGTGCTGAATATGGATGCAGGTTTCTTCTCCAGTGTGACTCTGGGTGTCATCCCCGGTACGCAGATCGATATCATTCACCTGATCCTTGGCATTGTTTTACTGATTATTGCTGCTTTGATCATCATTGGCGGTCTGCAGAGAATCGCAAAGGTAGCGGAAATTGTTGTCCCTTTCATGGCAGTTATCTATGTAATCGGCTCTCTCGTCATCTTCGGTATCAACATCAATAAAGTGGGCGCTATGTTTGCCGCCATCTTCAAGTTTGCCTTTTCCCCTGCTGCATTCCTGGGCGGTGGCGTAGGCATTTTGATCAAGAAAACCATGACCCAAGGCTTCAAAAGAGGCGTGTTCTCCAACGAGGCCGGCCTCGGTTCTTCCGTTATCGTGCACTCCTCCTCCAATGTTAAGGAGCCTGTCAAGCAGGGTATGTGGGGCATCTTTGAAGTATTCTTTGATACCTTCGTAGTCTGCACCATGACCGCTGTTGTGGTTCTTTCCACCGGCTTTATCGACCTGTATACCGGCGCACCGGTGCCCGGTGTCAATGGTGATACGCTGGTATCCCAGGCTTTCGGCCTGTATTTCGGTGTGCCCGGCACTTGGTTCGTGGCCATCGCCATGCTGTTCTTCGCCTTTACCACTGTTCTTGGCTGGTCCCAGTACGGCTCCAAGGCAGTTGAGTATCTCTTCGGCACAAAGGGTGTCAAGGTTTACAGAGTGATCTTCGTTGCTATGATCGTTTCCGGCGCCGTTATGGAAGGCGGTCTGGCATGGGATCTGTCCGATACCTTCAACGGTTTAATGATGATCCCCAACCTGATCGGTGTTCTGGCACTGTTCCCCCTGGTACTTAAGGTCACCAAGAACTACGTAGACCGCAAGATCGCCGGTAAGGATGTAGCTCCCATTCTTTCTTATGATGCTGACATCCAGAAGGAAATGGAAGCAACTCTCGAAGAGGACGCTTGATTTACACGCTAACATAAAAAGCGCCGAGTCAACCGACTCGGCGCTTTTTATGGTTTTCGATGAATGGGCGGCAGATCCCCAAGCAACACCCTCGGGATGTCATGGTCCCGTGTGCTACGGCCCTGCGCCACAGACTCCAAAATCAGTTGACAACCCTTGCGTCAAATCATATAATATACCAATATTCTATTGGGAGGGTTCGGTATGACATTCTTAACTGCTGTTACTACGGTTGCGGCGCCCCCGACTCTGGATTGGGGCGGCATTGCCATGCGTCTGCTGTGCGCCATGCTGGTGGGTCTGGTCATCGGCACAGAGCGTGAATACACCCACCGCCCTGCGGGTATGCGAACTCACATACTGGTGGCACTGGGTGCCTGTGCGGTGATGATCACAGGACAATTGATCTTTGCCGAATACCGCGCTTACGGTGCTTCTCCCGATCCTGCACGTCTGGCTGCTCAGGTGATCACCGGTGTCGGTTTTCTGGGTGCCGGTACCATCCTGCGGGAGGGTATCAACGTCAAGGGCCTGACAACGGCGGCCAGCCTTTGGAGCGTGGCTTGTCTGGGCATTGCTGCCGGCGGCGGTTACTATGCGGTGGCACTGGTGGGTATGGTGTTTATCTTCATTACCCTCACCCTTTTTGAGATTTTTCAGAACAAGCTCATTAAGCCCAAAACCATGCAGGACTATACCCTGGAAACAGGCGATATTGCCGCCACGCTGGATACCGTTCATACATTGGCAGATAAGTACAAGGGCCAAATCAGCGGTCTGCGGGCAGAAACCATCGCCGACGGACATAAGCTATCCTTCCGGGTGCAATTTGCCTCCGGCAAAAAGTGGCCCATCCGTTTTTTTGAGGGTCTTTCCAAAGCAAAGAGTATCCGTGTCGCGGCAATCGCAGACGATACGGTCGCAGTATAAGTAAAGAGATGAGAAAATGAAACGTTCCCTACTGAAGAGAGTTTTTCTGGATACCGTGCCGGTTTTGACCGGATATCTGTTCCTGGGCGCCGGATTCGGCATATTGTTAAGTGAAGCAGGCTACGGCCCCGGCTGGGCGCTGCTGATGAGCGTTTGTGTCTATGCAGGCTCCGGGCAATACCTGCTGGTCAGCTTACTTACCTCCGGAGCATCCTTATTGAGCAACGCGATCGCCACATTGCTTGTAAATGCCCGCCACCTGTTCTACGGCATTTCCCTGATAGATACCTACAAAAACGCTGGCCGCAAAAAGCCGTACATGATCTTTACCCTGACGGATGAGACCTATTCTCTGGTGACACAGGCAAAACTTCCAGAGGGTGTCGATAAAACCGCCTACTGTTTTTGGGTATCTCTGTTTGACCAGTGCTATTGGATCATTGGCTGCACATTGGGAAATCTGGCCGGATATCTGCTGCCGGTGGACTTTACCGGTGTTTCTTTCGTGCTGACCGCGCTGTTCGTGACCATGTTCGTGGAGCAGTGGCTATCAACCAAAAACCATGCACCTGCCATGACGGGTGTTATTTGCACAATTGTATGTCTGATGATTTTTGGCAGCGAGCTGTTCTTGATTCCCTCCATGGCTGCCATTGCAGGTCTGTTGATCCTGCAGCGCAAAACAGGAAAGGGGGCCGGACATGAATAATACCTATGTTTTGTCTATGGTGGCCATAGCGGCATTGGTTACCGCTGGTTTACGGTTCGCGCCCTTTCTGATTTTTGGCAAAGGACGCAAGACACCGGCCATCATTACTTATCTGGGAAAGGTCCTCCCCTTTGCCATTATGGGCATGCTGGTAGTATACTGCATGAAGGATGTTTCGTTTCTCCGCGCGCCCTTCGGGATTCCAGAGCTATTAGGCTGTGCCATTGTTGCGCTGCTGCATATCTGGAAACGAAACACACTGCTTAGCATCGGTGTGGGAACTGTAAGCTACATGCTGATGGTGCAATTTCTGTTTTGAGATATCATGTGGATGATTTCTACCAATCTAACCTCTGAAAAAACAGGGATGAGCAATGCTCATCCCTGTTTTCTGTTTTAACCTAAGCTGCGGTCAAATATTTCCGCATCCGCCAGAGGACCTGTCGATATCTTTCTGGGTTCTTCCTGCCATACAGCATCATTCATCATCAGTGCTTCCATTTCCTCCAGCAGTTGCAGCGAGCCTTCATGGAATCCGGCATCATACTCTGTATTGAGGAAGGTGTCCAGAATATCAATTGCCTCCCATTCGCCAATGATCTTACCGCCCAGACACAGAATGTTTGAATTATTGTGTCTGCGGGTCATCCGGGCCAGATAGGTACTGCTGACCAACGCCGCGCGAATTCCCTTAAACTTATTGGCGGCCATGCTGATGCCGATACCACTTCCGCAAATCAGGATACCGCAGCGGGCTTCGCCACGCTGCACCGCTGATGCCACCTTGGCTGCGAAGAAAGGATACCGCGTTGCTTCAATGTCCGGATCATCTTCTGCTCCGCAGTCTACATAAGGAATTCCCTTTCCCTCAAGGTATTCAATGCATTTGCTTTTCAAATAGTAGCCCGCAGTGTCATTGCCCAGATACACTTTCTTCGTTTTGTCCATAATCATGTCCTCCTTATTGAATATTTATTTCATTGGCTTTTACCAATGTGTTTCACCGATTATTTACCGCAATGCATCCGCATCGATATAATATTATCGATCTAACCCAGATACCAGTTCATCCAGAGGCATTCCGTCTTTAGGAATAAATTGACGCCAGTAAGCAACACTCGTCCTGCAGTCGTCCAACACATCGGCCATAATGGATGTAGTACCGGAGAATAGTTCCAGTGTCAGATAGATATCCGAAACACGTTCGGGCATCGTTATATCTACCGGTTGATCATAGGATTCTTTCAGCGATCTTAATATCTTTTCACCTGTGATAATCCCCTTTTTGTTCTCGTCAGGCGTAAACGGCAGATGAGAAGATTGCCTGCCATTGGTTTGCTGCAAATGGATGATTGGGCTGTAGCACCCCAGTTGCCGAATGATTTCATAGCAATCGCAATCTGTTTCACTGGTGAACAGTTGCGGATTCCGGTCCATATCCGCTTCAATGGCATCCCATGAAGCAACGCCCTTTTCTTTATACAAGCGAAACGCGTTGTCAGACCCCAGCCAGACGTTTTCGCCCCGGGCGAGCATTTCCTTTGTTGGTCGAATAAATTTCGGATGATGATGACCTACATCCTCTGTAAAATAGAAGCTATGCCCGCTCCTGCGAGAGACATCGGCTATTAAATTTCTTGTATCCTTGATTCGCCATGGATACTGATGGGGTGTATACATCTGCTCAATGGCCAGTTGATTGCATCCAACACTGTGGGCATATTGATTGATTTGTGACAAAGCATCTGCAAGAATATCGATGTATTGTTCGTATTCACCGCAACTTTGCAAAACACTATGATTGAATGCATGGGCAAAAAAGCCCGTGCCGCATTTTAATTCCCCCGCAATTTCAACCATTGGAAAAAACCAATCTTTGATCATGTGGCTGCGAACGGATTCATCCGTATGTGTAAGGCCAAGTGTGGTGTAGGTACCGTGGCCGGAGTATAAATTGCAGACTTTGATATCGTGCTTCCGCTCTGCAGCTCGAACTTGCTCCACCCAAGTATGCAAATAACGTTCGCCCATATAAAGAGGATCCAATTCAGTATCTGCACTCGCCTCAACGTAGCGCAAACCAAGAGATGAAACCCTTTCTGCCCACTGGTCTGGTTTTGTCCATCTTTTATAAAACAAACAGTTATCGATTGCCAAATAAATTTTCGGATACATCGTTTCACCCCATTGCGTTGCATTTTTCTCGTTTTGCGTGTACGTTTACGCAAAACAATTAAAAAAATAAGCCGCTTTTTAGTGCGCATTTATCTGTTTCTTCGCTTTTTCTTTGTAAAGACGATTCATTCGTAGTTATTTGCACTATCATTTGCGTAAACGTTTACTCATCTATGATTATAATCACACACAAATAAAAAAGCAAGTCCTTTCTTCTTGTTAATATTCAATTATCCCCGTGAATATTTCTCATTGACTGGCCTTTCCGGGATTGTTATAATATAGAAACCAATAGACTCCGATTCCCGTAGCGGATTTTTTATAAGGAAGTGTCTACCTGATGAGCAAGATAACTGCAGGCAATGGTGACGCCGTTACCATGAAAAGTATCGCAGAAGCAGCAGGCGTGTCCATCGGAACAGTGGACCGCGCACTCAACAATCGAGGCCGTATTAATGATCAGACCAAGGAAAAGATTCTCCAGATTGCAAAGGAACTGAATTATCAGCGCAATGACTTTGCACGGGCATTGCGAATTCGTAACGGTATTCGGATTTTAGCCATCTATCATACGAATCCTGAGGATTATTCCATTCACTTTACGAAAGGTTTTGATATCGCGGTCAGCGAATTATCCAATTATGGCCTGCAGTTTGATGTTGTCAGAACCGGCACGTTGGACCCCAAAGATTTTCTGGCAGTAATAGAGCAAATCGATATTGAACAATACGACGGTCTGCTCATCAATGCCAGTGGCCCTGAAATTAACCACTTCATCGCGCAGGCAATCGACAAAGGGATTGCCGTCGCCACGTTCAACTCCGATTCACCTACCAGCAAGCGGCTGTTTTTTTGCGGGGAGGACCACTATCAGGCGGGACGTATCTGCGGCGAGCTGACAGCCAAGCTTCTGGGAGGCAAAGGCACTGTCAGTTTTTTCAGCGGTCTGTCCACTGTCTATGCCCTTCGGAAGCGTACAGAGGGATTTCTTGATCTGATTGCGGAGGAATATCCGGACATTCGCATTGTGAATACATTTTTCCATGACGATGCTTCGGAAACCAAGTATTTGCATGCAGAAAATCTTTTGCGAACATCGCCTCTGCCGGATGCAATCTTCTGTAATTCCGCAACGGGAGCTTTGCCAATTTGTCAGATCTTGGAGCGAGAGAACTTTGACAAAAGGCCTATTGTCATTGGTTATGACGAGGGAGAAGAATTGGAAGCAATGCTGCAAAAGAAAATCTGTACGGCTTTGGTATTTCAGAAACCAAAACTTCAGGCTGCTAACGCGTTGCGTTTTCTGTTCAAATATCTTTACTGCAATGAGCTTCCAAGCAAGAATGACTGCAAAATAATTCCGTCTATTGTATTTAAGGAAAATATTGAAACAATGAAATTCTAAAACAACTCCCGTTTCTGGTTTACGCAATTTACCGTATTGCCATTTTTGCTTGCCCTATGAATGATATTTAGAATATACAAAGAATTGAGGGATGAGCATTGCTCATCCCTATTTCTTATAAATCCATGATTACGTGCATACGCGTTCAATCTTCCAGACGCTTTCGCAGCTTCTCCAGCGCCCGTTTTTCAATTCTCGATACGTAACTTCTGCTGATTCCTGTGACTTGGGCTACCTCTCGCTGACGGTGAACCTTTTCCCCAAACAGGCCATAGCGCAGACGAATGACCTGCTTCTCCTGATCGCTCAGATCCTCTTCTATAGATTTCATCACCCGGCACACTTGATCCCGCGTGGTTACCTGCTCTAAAAGGTCCTCATCTTCGCTGACCACATCCATCAGCGACAGAGCCGCCCCATCGGCACCAGTCTCAATATAATCGGAAAGGGACACATCTTGACTGGATTTTTTCTGACTGCGAAAGTACATGAGGATCTCATTCTCTACACATCGGGCAGCATAGGTAGCCAGTCTGGCACCCTTGGAAGCATCGAAAGTGGTGATGCCTTTGATGAGCCCAATAGTACCGATGGAAATCAAATCCTCTTGATCTGCGGTTAGCGCATAGTACTTCTTCATAATGTGGGCAACCAGACGGAGATTACGCTCGATCAAAATATTGCGTGCGTCCAGATCACCCTGAGCGCAAAGGGAAAGATAGTGACGTTCCTCTTCCTCGGTCAGTGGTTTGGGAAAACTGCCCGTTTGCAGCTGCAGCGAATAAAACAGGCTGCTTAATGCCAGCCATAGTGCGGCGGTCATAGCCTCACCTCCATGGCTATAGCCTATTCCCTACCGCCCGTCCATTTTCTTAATTTACAAATCATTTATACATTTTCTGCAGTTGCGCAATTGCCTATTATCAGAACGCATGTTAGAATGGTTGCAAACGGAATAAAAATTACGAGCAATGAAGATAATCGCTATTCACAAGAAGTCAACAGGACTAAGGGTATGCCATATCCTTTATTGTATATGAAATTATAATAATTGTTTGAGGCGGACAATGACAGATAACGAGAACGCATGGGATAAACTCCTGCAGATAAAAACAGCCGGTCGGGATGATACGAACTCTGATGAGTATCGTTACCCATAT
Organism: Faecousia sp.; assembly: GCA_045653485.1. Taxonomy (GTDB): domain Bacteria; phylum Bacillota; class Clostridia; order Oscillospirales; family Oscillospiraceae; genus Faecousia. Next base: position 12,458 of record JAZOLX010000112.1, read on the forward strand.
GAACCTACGCCCTATAGTGTTTTGGAACGTTTGGCAAGCAGTGGATTCTTCGGTAAAGGCGATGTGGTTTTAGACTATGGTTGTGGGAAAGGGCGTGTCGGTTTTTTCCTGTCCTATCGAGCAAAAGCAAAAACCATAGGGATTGAATACGATGACCGAATTTATAGCAGCGCGCTGGAAAATCAAAAGGCAGCCGTTTCTAAAGCAAAGGCAGACTTTGTACTGACCAGAGCTGAAGAATATGAAGTGCCACCGGATGTCAACCGATGCTATTTCTTTAACCCCTTTTCCGTGGAGATCCTTCACAAAGTGATGGCTAGAATCATAGAATCTTATTATGCGCATCCACGGGAAGTTTTTTTGTTTTTTTATTATCCCTCAGACGAGTACATTTCCTATCTGATGACAGTGGACGAACTGGAGTTTTACGACGAGATAGAATGTGACGATCTGTTTGAAGGGAACGGTATCCGGGAACGGATCATGATCTTTCAGTTGCCTGATTATGAAAATTGATCTTCAAATTATCCGGGGCGAAAAAGGAGCAACACTATGAAAAAGTTACCATCTATCAGTACTAAGAAAATATTGATTGCAGTTTCTGTACTGCTTGCAATCATTTTTCTTATTTTTTTGTGCGTTCAATTGATATCCGATCATTCACCCAATCATAACACCAATACAGATCCCACTGCGCCGGACGCATCGCAAGATACAAAAAACGAACTCCGGATACCTGATCTGCTGGGTATCGCCAAGGCTATCAAAGGCAATTTGGTATCAGCCTTGCAAGATATCAAGCAGAACAATCTGGAAGATGCAAGGGAAAAACTCAATACTGTCCACAGCGACATTTCCTCTGTTCGGGCATTTATGGAAAAGATGCCGTTTCTGATCAATCTCATTCCCCAAGCAGAAAGCATATACGAGTTGTTAAATGCCGCAGACATGGCAATTCCGGAAATCTTATTGCCCGCCATTGATCTGCTGGAAACACGTCCCCTTTCTGCGCTCAGCGTGGGTGACGGCTTTGATACGCGGTTGCTATGCGATTATATTGATTTTCTGGAGTCTGTCATACCGAAACTGGAAAAACTGTTGGAAGCCGCAAATGCTATAGATATCAGCCTTTTGGACAGCGAGGGAAAAATTACCGAATCTCTGGAAACAGCAAATAAACTGTTAGACACTTATCATGAAAATCCTGAGATCCTTTCTATGCTCAAGGCTATGCTTGGCGCACAGGGGGACCGGACCTATTTGATCGCTGTCCAAAATCCTTCCGAAATCCGTGCCTCCGGTGGTTTCCCCGGTTTCATGAGTACCCTTCGAATTGAGGATGGCATTCTGACATTGGGTGATTTTAAAACGGTGACTAAGTTCTTGACAACCTGGACACCAAAGGACATCCAGATCACCAAGGAAGAGTCTGCGTTGTTTCACTACTTAAGCGGTATCCGTACGCCCCGGGATGCGGATCTGTGCCCGGATTTCGAGCGGGTTGGACATATTTGGGCTTCCTCCTATGAGGAAAGACACAAAGAGCCACTGTCCGGTGTGATCTCGATAACACCCCATATCGTGCAGAGAATTTTGGCTGCAATGGGAGAGGAGATCGAATTGTTTGACGGCTTGGTGTTAAACGGGGAAAACGCAACAAAAGTACTAATCCACGATATCTACTTTAAATATTACGACCGTAATCATCCCCACCCGGATAAATCCGTTGTCTCTGACCAGCTCTTTGCAGAAGCCGCCGAAAAAACCATGAAAAAACTGACTGGTAATATTTCTTCTGATCTGATGGAATATCTTCCTGTCATGAAAGACAGCATTGAAGACCGGACGCTGATGCTGTGGATGAAGGACGAGAAAGAACAGGCTTTCATAGTCGATATGGGTTGGAACGGCGGATTGAACAAGGATCCCCAGAATCCGGAGGCCGGTATCTACGTAAACGTGGTTTCTGCCAGCAAGATGGGTTGGTTCCTACTGATGGACACTGAGATCGGAGAGCGTACCCAAAATGCGGATGGTTCCTACACATATCCCATTACGGTAACCTTTTCCAACAACATAACGGAGGAAGAGATCAACGCCGCAGACAGCTATATTTCCGGTGGCTTAGGCGGCGCAATGCGCACGGTTGCCTACTTCTTTGCACCTGCAGGGGGCAGTGTGGATAACTTTACCGCAACCAACGGCCAAAACATTCAGAGCAAAACCTACAACGGTATGACCCTCGGCTTTATGGATCAGTTTTTGCTCCGGCCCAATGAACCCATAACCATCACCTACACCGTCACAACCGCACCGGGTGTAGATGTCCCTCTGGAGCTCAGTAAAACACCCACCGCGCAGCAGTCTTAACTGACCGCACTCACCACCACAAGGAAGCACCGTTTCTTTTCGTGAATTTTCACGGAAAGAAACGGTGCTGTTATTCCATTTGAACGGCTGCTTCAGAATCCATAGCCGCCTGTCATCGGGTCTTGAAACAAAGGAATACGGGGTGGTGCAAATGTGAAGACGGTGAATACCACCACCATCAGACAAAGCAGCACAAATGCCAGCTTGGAATTCAACGGACACAGAAATGCCCTTTGAAAGAGTCCGGCTTCCAACCGATACACCACCCCGGCGGCCAGAAAGAAGATCGTGATATTGAACCAATCCGCATTGATGCCCAGAATGCCGGTATAGGTGTAGTACACCACCGGGATCAGCATAAGCCCGGTAAGGATCCCTATAAGCTTGACACACCAGAAAGATTCCAAAGCCTTTCCCCAGAAAAGATACTCCACCAATGCAAACAGGATCATCGGATAAAGCAGCAGCTTTAAATGCTCCCAGATCGATTCATTCACCGCTGAGAAGAGTGCCACTGCCCCATTTCCTCCCGTCCAATCGAACAAAAAATGCAGTAACGTCCCCATTACCGATGTGAAAATAAGCCCAACCGTCTGCCAATAAGGAATCGTCTTTTTCATAGAATTGCACCCCGCTACGGATCATATAAAACAGTATATTCCGTTTTTTACGAACCATAACACAAAAAAACTGTCGAATATTCCCTACAGACGGTTTACATTTTTCATCAACAAGTGATATAATGTGCGTGTTTGGCGTTCAGCGGACATATAACCCAATCTTCTGCATTATTTCCTCAGACAAAGGAATGGTCATACACATGAAAAAGCCACAGACCAAGGCACTCTTTTCTTTTGCGTTTTTATGGATATTTCTATTTGCACTGAGCGGCTGCGCCCATGGCCTTGGGAAAAAGCCATGCGCTCATAATTGGGGGCCTTTACAGCAGGCCGTACCCGCCAGCTTCTTTCAATGCGGAAGCATTGCCCATTATGAGTGCAGCGATTGCGGCGTATATCTGGATGAAAACAGAAACAGCGTGGATACCGTTGCGGTACCGGAGTCTGCTGCCGAGCTGTTCCTTTGCATCAACGACAACCCTAGTCCCCTTATGCTGGTAAATCAGGATGCCTCACACATTCTTTGGTCATTGGAAGATCTATGTGTGACAAAAGGAGATGTGGTCACAATACAGGATGCCGCAGGCCACGAATATGCATACACATTTTCCAGTGAGGACAATCTCGACATCTCCGGCAAGATACGCAACTCCACAAAAAAAGCCCGTGTGTCCCTGACCGCTACCCCAAGCGGGTTGACATTATCCATGCGCAATGAGGAATATCCGGGGATCGTGATTGAGATCAACGGTCAGCAGTACCCCATGCGCCCTGTACCGGACCAGAATGCAGATACGACCTATCTATACGGTTATGAGCCTCTGCAATCGGGTGACCGGTTTACTGTGGTGGACAACCCGAATGACGTTACGTATGATTATGATGATCTGGCAGAACATCTCGAGTGGAATGTGTATGACTACCACCGGGGTGAAAATGGCGAGTTTGTCATGGACTACGATGCACGCTACGCCGTGGAATTATGCAAAGACGAGATCCACATCACAAAAGTACTCGCACCAACTGTTGGGGATTCGTATCAAATCCATTTCGAAGATGACCAGCAGAAAGATGTCACCATGGAGGATATGCGCCTTACCACCGATTCATTGCTGTTTGATGAATTTGCCTGGTTTGCTGCCGACGAATATACCGACAACCATTCTGATATCACGGATTATCTTGGGCAGAATGGCCTGCACAGCTATTGTGCTTCATCGTTTTTGGAGGCCGGAACACAGTTTTATATCGAAAACACCCGGACTTCCGAAAGGATCACCGGCGACCATCTGACAGCGGTCTATGGTGCCGCCGATTGTATTCGGTTGCATGGACAATGGATTGAAATTACTCAAAGCGGAATCTATCATATCCGGTATGTACCGTCCCACGGCAGTATCTCCTTAGAACAGATATCTTCCGGTGGTGTTGCGGAAACCGCAAATGCCTTTGATAAAAGCATTGCCGCCCTCCCCAGCGGGCTGGAGCTTTACTACGAAAGCGAAATTCTGTCACTGTACAGGCAGTATCAAAAGCTTCCGGCAACCGTCAAATCGCTGCTCAAAACATCTGCGAAATTGGAAGCTCTGTACCGCAATGTTTTAGCCAACGATGCCGCTTCCGGAATCCAGTATTACATGAATACGAACAGCACGAAGCATGTGTATCCCTCCAAAGAAGCGCTGATGGAGGCATTTTTCACAGATTTCTATTACTACATCGCCGCGTATCACGGAACCGGCTACCTTAGGGCAAATGATATTAAAGATGCCGCGGATTTTGTCAAGCTGGCAAAGGTCTTTCCCGATGCCGTTGAAACAGACTTTTATGCAATCGGATATCTGGCAGGCAAATACCTCCTGCAAACAGATAATAATGGCATTTTGGCAAATCAGTCTGCCAATGGTTTTTTAGGATTCTGCTATCAAAATGGCCTGTATCGGGACATTCTGCCTTTCCTGATCCGATATTTTGCGTATTGGAGAATAGATGAAGGCTATGCCACCCAGAATAACTGCGGCGCAGATCTGTTTGTGGAAGGCTGGGCACCGACTGTCGACATTGCAAAATTTTTCTATTTTGATGAGATCACATCACCTGTAAGGACTGCGCGCATGATCGACTGCCTTACAAATACAGCCGGTGTTGTTTATGGTTTGGATTCGGAGGATCCTCTGCCGGATATCCGGCTTCGGGGGTATATTTTTGAGGGTTGGTATGATAATCCACAATACAGTGGGAATCCTGTTACCAGCTTAGACCCTGCAGATAAGCAAATTTCTCTGTATGCCAAATGGCGCATTGACGAAGCACAGCAGGATCAGGATGCTGCCGCTTTGGTAGATGTGTATATCCGTAACCTGAACACGCTGGCAGCCACCAGAAATCCGGTGACAGTGGGATATGTAAAAGATATGTACCAAACCCTCAGTAGCAATGCTAAGCAACTGGTAACCGATTATCCGGTACTACAGAAATTTATTGATCAATACTTAGATTAAGGAGGTATCACCGTGGATCCCTTTTCCAGAACCGCATTATTATTGGGCAGTGATGCCATGGAAAAACTGAAGCAGTCCCGGGTTGCCGTATTCGGTCTGGGAGGTGTAGGCGGCTATGTAGTGGAAGCACTGGCCCGAAGCGGTATCGGCGCTCTGGATCTCATCGACCACGACACCATCAGTCCGACAAATATCAACCGCCAGCTCTTTGCCCTCCACTCCACCATCGGCATGGACAAGGCAGAAGCCGCAAAACTGCGGGTGCTGGATATCAATCCGGAGATCGCCGTTACGGTCCATAAAACTTTCTACGGCCCGGATACGGCAGACATGTTTGACTTTGCCCAGTATGACTATATCGTCGATGCCATTGATACCGTCACCGCCAAGCTGGCCCTCATTGCCCAAGCAAAGACTGTTGGGACACCCATCCTCTGCTGCCTGGGTACAGGCAACAAGCTGGATGCCACGAAATTTCAGATCACCGACATTTCCAAAACCTCCGTTTGCCCTTTGGCAAGGGTCATGCGCAAGGAGTGCGCCAAGCGTGGTTTCAAGGGAGTAAAGGTCCTGTTTTCCACGGAAGACCCCATCGTTTCCTCTGAGTCCAGCACCGAGGAACTGCCGGAAGGCAGAAGAAGCTTACCCGGCAGTGTGGCTTTTGTACCGTCGGTGGCAGGCCTTATGATCGCCGGAGAAGTGATCAAAGATCTGATCCAATATCCGTAAAAACGGCAGGGAACGGTTCGATCCGTTCCCTGCCGGGTGTTTATGCTTGTTTCACAGATACGGATGTTCGCTCTTTCATGTAGGCAAGGATCTGCTGGATCTGTTCCTCGGTCAGCACAGCACATTGGGGCTGTTCCTTTTCCAGCGCAACATACTTATGCTCTCCCAGCGCATGGTATGGCTCGATCTCTATGCCAATCACCGATGGAAGGGTATTGGCCAGCTCGCATATCCGATCATAGTGTTCCTGCCTGTCATTATATCCGGGAATGATCGGACAGCGCAGAATAATATTCTTTTTCATTTCATTTAATGCAAACAGATTTTCCAGAATCAGACCATTGTCGACCCCTGTATAGGCCTTATGGCGCCGGGGATCCGCCTCTTTAAAATCAAACAGGAATAGATCTGTGTACTGTGCAATTTGCGCAATTTGATTTTTGGGTGCAAAGCCGCAGGTTTCAATGGCCGTGTGCAGTTTATGGATCTTGCACTTTTCTAGCAGTTCCAAAGCAAAGGCAAACTGGAAAAGAGGTTCCCCACCGGACAGTGTAACGCCTCCGCCGGAGTTTTCGTAAAACAAAAGATCCTTCAGCACCTCGGCGACCACTTCATCGGAGGAAACGGTTCTTCCGCAGATCTCCTTAGCCTCATTGGGGCAAAAGAAATCCGGATCATCCGCCGTCAGATCCCTGCACTTTCCGCAGTGGGTGCATCTGCTTTCATAAAACAGTATCTGGTTTTCCCTGCTCTGGCTTTCCGGATTATGGCACCAGATGCAGTGCAAGGGACAACCCTTTAAAAAAACGGTCGTCCGGATTCCCGGACCGTCATTGACACAAAATTTCTGAATATTAAATATTTTGCCGTCCATATGCCTCTACCTTTTCGTTGTAACACTGGAAAGATGCTTTCGGTCCTCGATATGGATATGGTAACACAACGGCAGAAAAAAGCAAGGGCTATCTGCCTTACAATTTGGAAGCATTTACAAAAATAGGATAACCGTATAGACAAACCGAATACAAATATGTATAATAAGTTTGTTAGGGGTCTAGGTACCCCTTTCCCAAATCCAATCTGGAGTGTGATAAACATGAAGCTGATTATCAAGAACGATTACGAAGACATGTGTGCATGGGCTGCCCAGCACATTGCCGATGCCATCAACAACCATAAGGAAGACCGTCCCTTTGTTCTGGGTCTGCCTACCGGTTCCTCTCCTCTGGGCGTGTACAGACGGCTGGTTGCCATGAACAAGGCCGGTACCCTGAGCTTCAAGAACGTAGTGACCTTCAATATGGACGAGTATGTAGGTCTTCCCAGGGAGCATGACCAGAGCTATTGGTACTTCATGCACGACAATCTGTTCAACCATATCGATATTCCCGCAGAAAATATCAACATTCTCAACGGTATGGCCGAGGATCTGGAAGCTGAGTGCCAGCGCTACGAGGACAAGATCGCTTCCTACGGCGGCATCGATCTGTTCCTTGGCGGCAGCGGTGTGGATGGCCACATTGCTTTCAACGAGCCCTTCACCTCTCTGGTCTCCCGTACCGGTGTCCGGGCCCTGACCGAGGATACCCTGATCGTTAACTCCCGCTTCTTCGATAACGATCCCAACAAGGTTCCCAAGACCGCTCTGTCCGTTGGTGTCGGTACTGTCTGTGATTCCAAGCAGGTTCTGCTGCTGATTAGCGGACACAACAAGGCCCGTGCCCTGCGCCACTGCGTAGAGGGCGGCGTTGACCACGCATGGACCATCAGCGCCCTGCAGCTGCACAAGGACGGCATCGTTGCCTGTGACGAAGCTGCCTGTGGCGAGCTGAAGGTGGATACTTACAAGTACTTCAAGGAAATCTACAAAAACGAAAAGTAATGCAAAACAATCAACGCGCGGGAGCGGCGCCTCCCGGCGGGTTGGTGTTTTATTGCCCTA
>JAZOLX010000113.1:0-2262 GCA_045653485.1 Faecousia sp.
CTCGCACAGGCGGGATACTTCAGTATCCTCGCCCGATACGAGTCGTTGCACTTATGCGATTGAACCGCCGTGTACGGAACCGTACGCACGGTGGTGTGAGAGGACGGGGCTTACGCCCCTCCTACTCGATTGACTTATGCGGGGACGGCGATGCCGCGGTTGCGGGTGTATCCCAAATTCTGTGTAAACACCGCAGAGCGGTGAAAATAGAGCAAAAATTATTTATTGGGGTGGTGGCTTGTCCGCCACCCCTTGAATTCAATATAGGCAGAGAAAAGTGCGCATGTCAAGGGCAGCGGCTGGGAAGCCGCTGTTCATTTAACCCTTGAGGTGCGTGCAGTTCTCTGTCAATCGGGCATTCTGTCCTCGAAATATACCGCCATTTGAGCATGGATCATGCTCCAGTCCTGACGCCGGCCAGTCCATTTTTTCGTAATGTCCATCATGGCCAGATACAGCATTTTCAGCAGACTGTCATCTGTGGGGAACACGGTTTTTGCTTTGGTTACTTTGCGAAGCTGGCGGTTAAACCCCTCAATGGTGTTTGTGGTGTAAATCAGCCGGCGAATCTCTTGGGGAAACTTGAAGTAGGTGCTCAGTTTCGGCCAGTTGTCCCTCCAGGACTGAGCGATTTTGGGATATTTCTTGTCCCAACGGTCTGCGAACCGATCCAGGGCATCCAAGGCGGCAGTTTCATCAACAGCAGCATAAACTTCTTTCAAATCAGCCATAAGGGCCTTCAAATCCTTGTAGCTTACATATTTGCTGGAATTTCTGAGTTGGTGAATGATGCAGTTTTGGATCTCCGTTCTGGGATATACAGCCTCAATCGCTGCAGAGAATCCCGTCAGGTTATCTGTACAGGCGATAAAAATATCCTGTACACCGCGGTTTCTCAGTCCGTTAAGGATGGTAGCCCAGAACTTGGCACTTTCGTTTTCGCCAACCCACATGCCGAGAACATCTTTTTTGCCGTCCAGGTTGATTCCTATGGCGATGTAGACGGCCTTCTTCACAATCTGGCCTTCGCTCCGGACATGGTAGTGAATGGCATCCAGAAATACCACCGCATAAACGCTCTCCAGAGGCCGCTGCTGCCATTCTTTTACGACGGGAAGGATCTTGTCCGTAACCCGGCTTACTGTTGTGTCTGAGACCTCAATGCCATAAATATCCCGGATATGGATTTCGATATCTCCGGTACTCATTCCTTTAGCGTACATGGAAAGAATCTTTTCTTCGATATCCTGACTGATGCTGGTCTGATTCTTTTTTAGAAGCTGCGGCTCAAACTCGCCTTTACGATCCCGAGGCACAGATACATCTACATCGCCGAAGCTGGTGCGCAGAGTTTTGCTGCTGTGACCGTTCCGGCTGTTATCTGTGTCTTTGTTCCTGTAGTCATATTTGCTATATCCGAGTTCCTCGTCTAATTCGGATTCCAGCCCGTTTTCCATGAATTCTGCGATGGTTTCTTTGAAGAGATTTTGGATGTCATCCATGCTGCTGATATTGCTCGCTTGCAGCAACTCACGGATTTTTGCTCGCCGGGCCTGCTCTTCTGGACTGCGATCCTTTCTACTCATAAGAAAAACCTCCATTGTGGTGCTTCTATTCTACACCACAATGAAGGTTTACACAAAATTTGGGATGGTCTCGTTTGCAATGGCGGGATATTGACGAAAAAAACGGCGTTCTCCATGTTGAGCGTGGTGTGGCTTACACGGCAAAAACGGGAATCGTTGTAGGAACACCAAAGACCAGTACAAGCATCCGCACCATCCCGCTCATGCCCAGCACTTTGCAGCTACTCCAACAGTTGAAAAAGCAAACCCAAGCTGAAAATCCAAACACACTTCTAAAAGAAGCATTTATCTTCCCCGGCGAAACCGGCCTGTTCTCTCCCAGAGACCCCAATGCAGTCACCCGCCGTGTGAAACGCTTCATGAAGAACAACGGCCTTCCCGATCTCTCCCCTCACGATCTGCGCCACTCTTGCGCAACCCTACTCCTTGCCCAAGGTGCAGACATTAAGAGCGTACAGCAAATCCTAGGCCATGCAGATGCAAGCACAACTCTAAACTTCTACGTCAAGGCTGATCTCCAGCAGATGAGAAGCGCAACCGAGAAGTACGCTGCCGCATTTAACCTGTAACACATAAGGGGGAAAAATCCGACTTTTCTATAAAGAGAAGAAAAAATTCCCCCACATCAGAAAACCGCCTCGCTATCTCCTTTTACCGGAAATAGTCGGGGCGGTTT
>JAZOLX010000114.1:0-11881 GCA_045653485.1 Faecousia sp.
GCATCTAAGCGTGAAACTCTCCCTGAGATAAGATCTCCACTGAGGCTCGACGTAGACTATGTCGTTGATAGGTCAGAGGTGTAAGTGCAGTAATGTATTTAGCTGACTGATACTAATAAGCCGAAAGCTTGATCTAAAGCAGGCTCAGTGTTGACCAGACCCTAGATTGCGTAAGTAGTGATGATGTTCAGTTTTGAGGGTGCAGAGCACCCCTACGGATATGCAGCTTTAGCTCAGTTGGTAGAGCAACTGACTCTTAATCAGTGGGTCCCGGGTTCGAGTCCCTGAAGCTGCACCACTTTTTAAAAAAAGTGTTGACAAAGTAGCCCAGAGGTGCTATAATCCAAAAGCTATTAGAAGCCAATCGGCTTTTGATATATAAGACGGTTAAAGCCGTCCACAAGAGTTCGTGTTGATTGTCGTGTGGGTCCACCTGTTCCCATCCCGAACACAGAAGTTAAGCACACGTACGCCGACGATAGTTGCCGGGTGACTGGCCGTGAAAATAGGTAACGCGAACACAAATATTCCCCCTTAGCTCAGTCGGTAGAGCGACGGACTGTTAATCCGCAGGTCGTTGGTTCAAGTCCAACAGGGGGAGCCAATAAAAACACCACCCAAATGGGTGGTGTTTTTATTGGCAATTTGATCCCAATTCTCTGTTGGACTTGAAAGGCGGCTCTTGGCAACAGTCCGGTGGACTGTTGCAACCGCCGTGGCTTTTCCGCAGAAAAGCAAGTCCAACAGGGGGAGCCAAAAAGAACAGATACCCAATCGGGTATCTGTTCTTTTTTTGTTTCCCGTGGGATTGTACTGCAGCTTGTTTATTTGCGGTTTTTCGTTTTACCGACTGAGCGGGCGAAGTCGGTAGCTGCGAGCCCGAGCGCTGCCGGGGGCAGAAAAAGCGAGGGCGCAGCATGTGCCGCGGTCGGCGAAAAGTAAGCCTGCTTTGACAGGCGTAGCTTTTGCCGGGCACCGCAAACGCAAGACGGACTGTTAATCCGCAGGCCACCCCTCAAGTCCAACAGGGGGAACTAAAAAAGGAAAGCACACCATTTGGTGTGCTTTCTTTGATTTCCCGGGACTTGACACCATATAGGGAGTGTGATATAAAAAAATTGACTAACCTCGTTACAAGTTACGGAGCCCTTTCTGCAACGGAAATACAAAAGGATGTGACAGCTATGATAAAGAATTTTATGATATTTGGAGACAGCTATTCCACCCACAAGGATTATATTCCCGAGGATTACCCATTTTATTATTGCACGGAGGGACGGAGTCCGGATCAGCCGGTTACGAAAATGCTTCCCACAGAGACTTGGTGGGGCCGGCTTATAAAAAATACTGACGCAACCCTGATTCACAATAATAGTTGGTCCGGATCCACCTTAGGTCATACAGGATATGCGGGGGATTGCGCAACCACTTCTTCCTTTATATGCAGATATCGAAAGCTTTTGGAGTCCGGTTTTTTTGATAACAACAAAATTGATACGATTTTTGTTTTTGGCGGTACGAACGACAGTTGGTCCAATGCGCCCCTGGGAGCGGAGATGTTTTCCGATTGGCAGGAAAGTGACCTTTTCTGCGTCTTACCTGCCATTTGCTATTTTATGGCGCAGTTAAAGCAGAATCACCCGAATGCCAGAATTGTGTTTATTGCCAATTGCGATATCAAGCAAGAGGTTATAACGTGCATCCAAAATGCTTCGCAGCGGTTGGGCGTGGAATGCGTGACCCTCCACGATATAGATAAGTTCACGGGACATCCGACTATTCGTGGTATGGAGCAAATATCTGATCAAATCATGGAGCAACTTAAACTGTAATAGTATGGGCAACGTAAAAGTAAGACAGGAGATACTTTATGAATTACCGGGAAGAATGGAAAACCACAAAGGAATTCAAACAGGAATATATTGACGGATTGGAGCGCTTGATCTTGGCAAGGCAGCAGGCATCTGCAGCGAAGAGAGCAGACTACTGCAAGAACATTTTTGCCGATCCGGATACTTACAGAGTCGATTTTCGGAAAATGCTGGGCTGGCCGCTAGCCGACCACCATACGGAGGGACTGCCTGCCGTAAAAGAGGAAAAACTCTCTGATGAGGCAGGATATTCTATCTACCGAATGCGTTTTGAAATTCTCGATGGATTGGAAATGACCGGATTGTATTTCAGGATGCATGGAACGGAGAAAAAACCCCTTGTTTTGGTGCAGCATGGCGGCTTGGGAACACCGGAGAGTATTTCGGGCGTATACGGAGATACGACCAATTACAACCACATGCTGGAGCGGGTCATCGCCCACGGCGTCCACGCCTTTGCGCCCCAACTGCTGTTATGGGATAAAAAATACGATGTGCCCTTCGACCGGGTAGATGTGGATGTGCGCTTGAAACGGTTGGGAAGCTCCATCACTGCGGTAGAACTGTATGGTTTAACACGTATTTTAGACTACTTTGAGGCACAGGACAATGTTTCAAATTTTGGAATGGTGGGATTGTCCTACGGCGGTTTTTACACGCTCTTTATGACAGCGCTGGACACGAGGATCCAATCGGCCATTTCCTGTTCCTTCTTTAATACCAGAGACCAATATCCAAAGAGTGATTGGACATGGTTCCGCTCCGCGGAGGAATTTGACGATGCACAGATCGCCTGCTTGATCTATCCCCGCAAACTATGCATCGAAATTGGAACACAAGATGCTATGTTCGATGTGGCATCGGGTATACAGGCCTTTGAAACCTTAAAGGTCCTATGCAAAGACGTGGGAACGGAGTGGCTTACCTTTCAAGCCTTCGAGGGGACCCACGAATTTTGCAAGGATGACGGCCCCATCTGGGCTCTGGTCAGACATATTTCAGCTTGATGCCCGAAGACAATTCAGAATGGATATTGCAAATGCGATAACACGTAGCGGCTATCTTGATGATTGATGAGAAGAAAGCGGAGGAAATTATATGAAACTGGCAACAACGACCTGTGACTTTGAATTGTATTGTGATTCGCATGAGGAGCAGATCACACAACTGCACAGGGCAGGATTTCAATATATCGATCTGAATATGTATACCTTTACACCGGATTGCGTCTATATGCGTTCTGGCTGGCAGGATGCGGTGCAGAAGCTGAAGGACCATGCCGAAGGCCTTGGTATGCAGTTTGTGCAGGCCCATTCTCAGGGCGGAAATCCCCTGTCGGAGGACAAGGACCACGTAGATTTTCTGGTGGAAGCAACTGTTCGTTCCATTGAGATCTGCCAGATGCTGGGGATTCAAAACACCGTTGTGCACAGCGGTGTTGCCAAGGGTATCACCAAAGAGCAGTGGTTTGAACAGAATCTGGCTTTTTGTCAACGGCTGTTTCCGGCTATGGAGCGCTGTGGTGTCAACGTACTATGCGAAAACAGCACCAAGGCCAATATGGGCGACCGGTATTTTATCAATTCCGGTAAGGATATGCGTGAATTTATCCAATATGTGGATCATCCCCTGTTCCATGGCTGCTGGGATACGGGTCACGCAAACTGCGAGGGCAATCAATACGACGATATTATGGCCTTGGGCGACGAGCTTTACGCCATCCATTATAATGACAACCGGGGAACTAAGGATGAGCATGTTGCGCCATTCTTGGGCACACTGAATCACGATGAAGTGATCGGCGCCCTGATCGACGTGGGGTACAAAGGGTATTTCACCTTAGAATGTAACTCCTCTTTACGGCCGGCCCGGTACTGGCTGGGAGACAGACGGCAATTTTCCGGTAGCACACACCTTTTGGAACCTCAGCTTTTCATGCAGCAGCACATAGAAAAACTGATGTATGACACAGCCAAATGGATGCTGGAAACCTACGGCCTTTGGGAAGCATAATCCTTACTGTATGAATGTCCCGCTTGTCTATGAACAAGCGGGATATTTTGCATCTGTAAATAGATAGATTTTGTCGGTTGCCTTTCAAAATGGAATGTGCTATACTTTCCTTGGTAACGGCAGTATGGCCCAAGGCCAAAAACCGTAGATTTCCTATTTTGTTCTATTACATTTATCTTGCTTCATTCAGAAAGGAAGTAACAACTATGGAGAGACAGCTTCGTGTTATGGTCGTGGGTGCTCACCCCGACGATTGTGATTTCAGCTACGGTGGTATCGCTCTGAAGTACGCCGCTGCAGGCCACAAGGTCAAGTTCCTGTCCCTATGTAACGGCTGCTACGGCCACCATGTGATGACCCCCAAGGAAACCGCTGCCCGCCGTTATCTGGAGACTCAGGAAGCAGCCAAGATCGCCGGCATCGAATACGATGTGTGGGATGTGGATGACTGCACCCTCGAGGCCACCATGGAAAACCGCAAGCGCCTGATTCGGGAGATCCGTGAGTTCCAGCCCGACCTCCTGTTCTCTCACCGCACCAATGACTACCATGCCGACCACCGGAATGCTGCCATTCTGGTCCAGGACGCATCCTACCTGCTGATCGTTCCCGGCTTCTGCCCCGAAGTTCCCGCTATGCGTAAGATGCCCGTCATCATGTACTGCTGGGATCACTTCCAGGTGCCGCCCTTCAAGGTGGATATGGTCGTTGGCATCGACGAGGTCATCGATAAGAAGTTTGATATGTTTGATTGTCATGTGTCCCAGGTCTATGAGTGGCTGCCCTACAGCAAGTGCCAGGATCATCTGGTGCCTGCCGATCCTTCTAAGCGCCTGGAATGGTTGAAGGGAACTCCCATCGACCGCAACAGCGCTCCGGATGATGAGAAGATCCTCACCGAGTCCTTCCTGAGCCATACCGAGTATGACGAAGCCTATCTGGCATCTCTGTACCGTGAGAAGCTGATCGAACGTTACGGTGAAGCCGGCAAGAATATCCACTTTTCAGAAGCCTTCGGCCTCAGCGAGTACGGCACCCAGCTGACACCCGAACTGGAGAAGGAACTGTTCCCCTTCTAAAATCTACACAAGAGGTGATTGCGTATGTTCCGGGACGGAGTCCATATGGACGAAAATACCGTCGGCAGTATTTTGATGCTGGGTCAATCCAACATGGCGGGCCGTGGCGATCTGGGACAGGTGAAGCCCATCCGCAATCTCCTGTGCTATATGCTTCGTATGGGCCGCTGGCAGCCTATGTGCGAGCCAGTGAACCCGGACCGGGGGATCTTTGAGGGCCGGTACCGCAGCGGTATCAGTTTAGCGGCCAGCTTTGCAGATTCCTATGCCCGTCACTTTGGGTGTCCGGTAGGATTGATCCCCTGTGCCGACGGCGGCACGGAGATCAGCCAGTGGATGCCCGGGCAGCTTCTGTATGACCATGCGGTGATGCAGACGAAGCTTGCCCAGCGGACTTCCCAGCTGAAAGCCATCCTCTGGCATCAAGGAGAAAGCGATTGCCTCAGCGACGAAACCGTGGAAGCCTACCGGGAGCGGTGTTTGACGATCATCGCGCAACTGCGTAAAGATCTGGGCGCGGAGGATGTGCCTGTGATCTTGGGCGAACTGCCGTGGCAACTGACGGAGAAGGTCAATACCCAAGGCAGAGAAAGAAAGCTCAATGCCATTTTGCGGCAGCTTGCGCAGGAAATTCCTCACTGCGCCATCGCTTCTTCCCAAAACTTAAGCATGAAGCCGGACGGCCTGCACTTCGATTCCGAAGCCTGCCGGGAATTCGGCAAGCGGTATTTTGAAGCATACCTTTCAGTGAAATAACAAATGCCCTCGTTCCTGTTTGGAACGAGGGCATTGTTCTGTTTAATTACAGATCAAAGTACCGCTTTGCGTTATTGAAGCTAATGCCCTCGACGATCTTCTTAAGGGAAGCATCGTGGTTGGGATACTCGCCGTTTTCCACCCAGTTGCCGATGAGGTTGCACAGAATTCTGCGGAAGTAGTCGTGGCGGGTGTAGCTCAGGAAGCTGCGGGAGTCGGTGAGCATGCCGATGAAGTTGCCCAACAAGCCCAAGTTGGCCAGAGACTTCATCTGATCTTCCATGCCGGACTTGGTGTCATTGAACCACCATGCGGAGCCGTGCTGGATCTTGCCGGGGATGGAGCTGTCCTGGAAGCAGCCGATGATGGTGCCCAGCTGAGCATTGTCGGCAGGATTCAGAGAATAAAGGATCGTTCTGGGGCACTGACCCTCCAGATCCAGAGCGGACAAGAACTGAGCGATATTACCGCCGCAGGTGTTCTGGGCAATGGCGTCTACGCCGGTATCGGGACCCATGAGCCGGAATACCCGTTCGTTGTTGTTGCGCAGGCAGGAGTAGTGCAGCTGCATGGCAATGCCCAGACGGTGGTAAGCCTTACCCAGAGTTACCATGATCACGGTCTGGTAGCCGTCGATCTCTTCTACGGTCAGCTTTTCACCACGGAGGGCCTTCTGATAAACGGCGTCAGCCTGTTCTACGGTGTAGTCAACAAAGGGAATGTAGTCAAGACCGTGGTCACTGGCCTTACAGCCGTGGGCCTTGAAATGCTCCAGACGCTCCACCAGTGCATCCAGCACATCCTGCATAGTGGCAAGGCTTTCCTTGCCGACGCTCTTTGCAAGCTGAGCCATGTATGCCTGCCAGCCGCCCTTATGGATGTTGATGGCCTTGTTGGGACGGTAGGAGGGGCCGACGATGGCTTTCATGGTGGGATCGGCAGCGATCTTTTCGTGCCATTCCAGTGTGTCGATGGGGTCATCGGTGGTGCCGATGAAGGCGACATTGGCCTTGCGGATCATGCCACGGGCGGTCATGTCGGGATCTTCCTGAAGAAGCTTGTTGCAGTGTTCCCAGATCCGGGGGGCGCTTTCTACGGTCAGCGGCTCATATACGCCAAAGAACTGCTGCAGCTCCAGATGGCACCAGTGGTACATGGGGTTGCCGATGGCCATTTCCAGAGCCTCAGCCAGCTTCACGAACCGCTCATAGGGATCCTTGGAGCCGGTGATGTACTCTTCGTCGATGCCGTGGGAGCGCATCATGCGCCACTTGTAGTGGTCACCGAAGTAGCTGCCGTCGGAATTTCTGCCGCCCAGCCATACTTCCACGATGTTGTCGAACCGGCGGTCCTCGTAGATCTCCTTGGGGCTTAAGTGGCAGTGGTAGTCAGCCAGGGGCATCTTGCAGGCGTAATCGTGGTACAGATGCTTGGCGGTTTCGGTCTGGAGGATAAAATCCTTGTCCATGAATTCTCTCATTTTATTGGCCTCCTTGGCGCATATTTTCATAATTATATTATAAGGGCAAACCGGCAAAAAGCAAGTGGCGAAACGCATATTGTGCATAATAACAGCCGCCCGAAGGCGGCTGCAAAATTATCTGCGATACGGTCGAATATACCGTTCGTGGCTTTGAGGCGACGGTCGGGCGTGGACGCCGGAGACCAGACCCAGCATGGTGTACAGCGTAACCAGAGAACTGCCGCCGTAGCTGATAAAGGGGAGCGTCAGACCGATAACAGGAGTCAGACCCAGGCACATACCCACATTGATGAACACCTGGAACATCAACGCAGCGGCAGCGCCAAAGCAGACCATACGCCGCAGAAAATCGGGGCTGCGCTTGCCTACCTGAATGCAGCGGATAATGATGGCCAGTTCCAGAAGTAGCACCAGAATGCATCCCAGAAAACCCAGCTCCTCACCGACGGTAGAGAAGATAAAGTCTGTATGCTGGGAGGGAAGCTCACCGTTTTGTGTACGGATGCCGTTATACAGGCCTTGTCCGCTCCAACCACCGCCGGTCAAGCTTCTCAGAGAACGCACCGAGTGGTAACGAACACCGATACCATCAGGGTCCACGTTCGGATTCCAAAGAACCTCAAAGCGCTCGCGCTGATACTTGTCAAGGAATTCGTTCCAGATAAAGGGCCAGACGGTTGCAATCGCACCGCCTGCTGCCAAAAACCAAAGCAGGCTGACACCGCCGGAAAAGGCCATACCAATAAAAATGAAAACGAAGATCAGGCAAACGCCGGCATCACTGGAGATGACAAAGTTGGTGCCTACCAGCAGCGCCGCGTGGAATCCCATGGCAATAATGGCTTTCCACGAGGATATGCTGCTCTGATACTGGGCCATGACCGAGGCCATGATAATGATGTAAGTGATTTTGCAAATTTCCGCAGGCTGAATATCAATGGGCAGGAAGGGAAAGTCCAGCCAACTCTTGTTGCCGCTTCCCAAGTCCGTGCCGAAGGGGATCAACAGCAGCAGCAGAAATGTATTAAAGACAGCCAGAGCCACCCGGTGCTCAGCCATAAAGTCCGCATCCAGAGAGGACACAAGCATATAGCACAGAATACCCAGCAATGCAGCGGCGATCTGAATGATGATGTAACGCAGATTGCCACGGTGATTGGTGGCGCTGGAGATCATAATGACACCGAAGGTGTTGGTGATGAGGCACAGAAGCAGCAGCACCATATCGCCCTTGCGGAAAAAGTTTTTCAGTTCGTGAAGATATTGGCGCATGGCTTCGCCTCCTTTTCCGATGTATTATAGCACCATTTTCAGAAAAAGTAAAGCAGTGGTAAATGATCGTTTAGCGGCGCAAGTTACCGCTGCACCCAAAGGCTTCCCCTTGGGGGGAAGCTGTCAAAAATATTTGATTTTTGACTGATGAGGGGGTCAAAACCCTGCCACACCCCTCATCCGACCTCGCTATCGCTCGGCCACCTTCCCCCAAGGGGGGAAGGCTTTGGACAGTGCGCTAAACGATCATTTACCCTCGCAGGAACGATACCGGGCAAAGCAAGGCAAAAACGATCAGTAGAAGTTCTGGTGCGAAAAGGGAGTGGCGGCTCGCCGCAAAAAGCCGCCCGTTTGGGCGGCTTTTTCTTATGCTTCGTAAACAGCCTTGCAGGCCAGCATGGTCATATAGCAATCCAGCTTGCTGACCAGCTCCATGGGTGCGTGCATGCTCAGAACGGGCACACCGGCATCCACGGTGTCGATGTTGCGGTTGGCCATGTAGGCAGCCACAGTACCGCCGCCGCCCTGGTCAACCTTACCCAGAGTAGCCATCTGCCACAGAACACCAGCGTTGTCCAGTGTGGTGCGGATATGGCCCATAACCTCTGCGGAAGCGTCGCTTGCGCCGCCCTTGCCACGACAACCCGTGTCCTTGCAGATGGAAACACCGTAGTTCAAGAAGCTGTTGTTGCGGCGGTCGCAGGTCTCTGCAAAGTTGGGATCAAAGGCGTTGGAAACGTCAGCGCTGAGGCAGAAGGAGTGGCTGAAGCACTCGTCCAGACGGACGTTCTGGCTCTCGCAGAGAATGCCCATGAAGTATTCAAAGGCCTGGCTCTGCATACCGGAGATACCAACGGAGCCGATCTCTTCCTTGTCAGCCAGAATGCACACAGCGGTGTGGGTGGGGGTGCCCATTTCCAGCAGAGGCTCGATCTCTGCAAAAGCGCAGACCCGGTCGTCGTGACCGTAAGCGCCCAACAGGCTGCGGTCCAGACCAACCTCACGGCACTTGCCGGCAGGTACGATGGTCAGCTCAGCGGAGCGGAAGTCCTCTTCGATGATGCCGTACTTTTCGTTCAGCAGCTTCATCACATGCAGCTTTACCAGATCAGCGCCTTCGCCCTCCAGAGGCTCAGTGCCAAGGATCACATTCAGCTGCTCACCCTCGATGCCCTTTGCCAGAGGCTTCTGCATCTGGTCGGCGCTGAGGTGGATCAGCAGATCGGAAACATAGAAGATGGGATCGTTCTCATCTTCACCGATGGTCACAGTGACAACGGTGTTGTCCTTGCGGTAAACAACGCCATGGAGCGCCAGAGGCACAGCGGTCCACTGGTACTTCTTGATGCCGCCGTAGTAGTGGGTCTTGAAGTAGGCGATCTCGTCGGTTTCGTACAGGGGATTGGGTTTCAGATCCATACGGGGAGAATCCACATGGGCGGCGCAGATGTTAGCGCCCCAGTTCAGAGATTCGCTGCCGATGACAGCCAGCAGAATGCTCTTGCCCCGGTTGTTGTAGTAGACCTTATCGCCGGGCTTCAGCTCCATACCCCGCTTCAGCTCCTTAAAACCGTGCTTTTCTACGGTTTCTACGGTCCATGCGGTAGCTTCCCGCTCGGTCTTGCAGGCATCCATAAAGGCCATGTAGCGCTTGCAGTAGGCTTCCATTTCCTCGCGCTGCTCAGGTGTCAGCTTGGTATAGCCGTTCTTGCGCTCAGCCAGCAGGCTCTTGCGCAGTTCTTCAGTAGTCATAGGATCGTTCTCCTTTAATTATAGATTTTATTCTATTATAGCCAGTTCCATGAAAAAAGCAAGACATTTGGTTGCGAATGCATCCAAATTATCATTGTTTTCCAAGGTGTGTTCGCACAGTTCAGCAAAGTAATCGTTGCTTTTCTGGGCGGCGATGCGGCTGGCGGCATATTCCTGCGTAATGCCTTCTCTTGCCATCAGCCGGGCGATCCGGTCTTCTTCCGGTGCGGTGACGGCAATGGTGGTGTCGCAAAGCTCCGCCAGACCGCCTTCAAACAGACCGATGGCATCAATGGCTACGAGAGAGGGAAAAGCGGGCAACATCTGCAGGACTTCTTCTTTCACGGCGCTGTGAGTAATGCGATTCAGGTCTTGTAGGGCGTTGGCATCAGCAAAAACGATGCTGCCCAGCTTCTTCCGATTCAGAACGCCATCTTCTACTGTGCCCGGGAAACGCTGCTCTATGCGGGAAAGCATTGCTTCATCATATTTTAGCAGCCGGTGATATACTTCATCACAATCAATGACGGTACCGCCCAGTTTGCGGATGGCATGCAGCGCGGTGGTTTTTCCGCAACCGGTACCGCCGGTGATGCCGATGATAAAGCTTCTCTTTCTGGGATTGACATAGTGGAATCCTGCGGCTTTGGCAAGGCGGTTCTGCACAGCCAGGGCTTTTCCGCTTCCTCTGGGACACCGGGCAAAGACCGTACCAATGGCGGGATCATCCAGCTCCCGCAGGGCGGCAAAAAGACCTGCCATCAGAGTGTCAGGGTCACGCTCCCGGCCATAGGCCAGTGGCGCAAAGGGCGCAAAGGCTTCCAACTCCTCATCGAAGCAAAGAACACGGTTTCCGGGTACCCAGTGCTTTTTCACATAGGAAACAGCGGCAGGCAGATCCTTTTCCACGATCAGCACTTTGCAATCCGGGGCATAGTGGCGGTACTTCATGCCGGGGGCCTTGACCACCGCATCCTTATCCACAGACGCGGTAACGGCCTTATCAATGATAATGTCGCCAATGACTGCGTAAAGCTGTTCCGGGCCAATTCCACCGGGACGCAGCAGCCGGGGGGTATCTTCTGTAAGATCAACGATCGTGCTCTCCACACCTACCCGGCAGGGGCCGCCGTCTACGATGCAATCGATGCGCCCCTCATGGTCATGACGCACATGCTCGGCGGTGGTGGTGGAAGGCTTGCCGGAAATGTTGGCAGAGGGCGCTGCGATGGGTACACCGGAAAGACGAATGATCTCTCTTGTAATCTCACAGTCGGGACACCGTACAGCCACACTGGGAAGATTTGCCCGGGTGGACAGGGGAACGATATCCTTAGCAGGCAGCACCATGGTCAGTGGGCCGGGCCAGAAGGCCTCGGCTAAGGCATAGGCGGCAGGTGGAATGTTGTGGCATAAATCTTCCATCTGCTCGGCACCGCAAATATGGAGAATCAGCGGATTGTCCTGGGGACGGCCCTTGGCCGCAAATATTTTTTTGACAGCATCCGGATCCAATCCGTTGGCACCTAAGCCATATACCGTTGCGGTGGGCAGCGCCACAAGGCCACCGGCCTTGATGATTTCTGCCGCGGTCTGTGCGGTTTGGGGATGCTGGGCGGGCAAGTAAAGAGTTTCCATTTTGGATACCTCAATTT
>JAZOLX010000115.1:0-2021 GCA_045653485.1 Faecousia sp.
GTTGGGGAAACATGTTGTCTTCCTAAGACCGCTTGGCCTCCGACTTAGTGGTGTAACCTTCAATTGCGTGGGTCAGTGCGTCCATACCGGTAGCAGCGGTCAGGCCCTTGGGCATGGTGGACATCATATCGGGATCGACCACAGCCACATTGGGAATGTCGTTAACGTCACCGCAGACGAACTTACGCTTACGCTCCACATCGGTGATAACATAGTTGATGGTAGCTTCCGCTGCGGTACCGGCAGTGGTGGGAACAGCGATGGTGTAAACGGTGGGATTCTTGGTGGGAGCCACGCCTTCCAGAGAGCGGACATCCTCAAACTCAGGGTTATTGATGATGATACCGATGGCCTTGCCGGTATCCATGGAGGAACCGCCGCCGATGGTGATCATGTAGTCAGCGCCGGATGCCTTGTATGCGGCCACACCGGACTGGACGTTCTGAATGGTGGGATTGGGCTTGATATCGGAGTAGATCTCGTAGGCCATGCCTGCAGCATCCAGCAGATCGGTGACCTTCTTGGTCACACCGAACTTCACCAGATCGGGGTCAGAGGCGATAAAAGCCTTCTGAAAGCCCTTTGCGGCAACGATGCCGGGGATCTCCTGGATCGCGCCCTTGCCATGATAAGAAATGGGGTTGGATACAAAACGGTTTGCCATTTGAATTGCCTCCTAAATATGTTGATATATGATTCCGGTACACCGGAAATAATTACGCATCATAGCTCCGAATAGCCGAAGCTGTTGACCAGGGCATCGATCTTCTTGCCCGCCTTGCAGTAGGGACACTCTCGATAGTCGTAGCTTTCATAATCCGGAAGATCATTGACGCTGTACACAGAATATACAGGGAAGTCCGCCACATTATCTACAGCGCTGTACAATGAAGCAACACCTGCCACTTCACCGCCGTAATAGCCGATAGCTTCCAAACTGCGCTTGGCGGTAAAGCCGGTGGTCACCGAAGCCATCAGCACCAGAACGTGCTTGCCTCGGATCATAGGCTGAATATTATCCCGGAAGATCATCTGACTGTTAGCATTGAATTCCGGCTCCACCACATAAATGGTGTTGTGGGTATTGATACTGCGGAAGCCGCTGGCTGTCAGCTCCTGGGCCAGACAGGTGCCGATAACCGCAGTACCGTCCAGACACAAAATGGTATCCACCATGGTGGTGTTCTTAAAATTCTTCACCAAGTATTTTGCCACCGTCTGGGCCTCACTGAGGCGGGTCTTTTGGTAAGTAATATCAATATAATAATTGATATGGCTGTGGTTGGTGGCAAAATGGCCTTTGGCTACGCGCAGCGGCACGTTTCCCCGGCGAATGGGCAAACTTGCGATTCCGATCATAGTGTTACCTCCTGATGTTAAAATGAAAAAGCGCTTTCCAGTATCCCCGGCGCAAAGCGTTCGCCGGGGCAGCTGAAAAACGCTTTTTTTCATTATAACTCGGAGGGCCGTTCAATTGCAAGAAAAAATTCCGCTTTTCCCTTCCAAAAAATACAAATCAATCTTGTGCAGTTTGCCTTGCCAGGAGCATCGGCTCCTGCCGCAAAAACTGCTCCGCGATGATCTGGCAGATCTGTCCCGTCTTGATCATTTCATGGACTTGGGAGAAAGTGACCCATTTGGCATCGTCGGTTTCTCCCGGCAGCAACTTCACTTGCTCCAGGGGAAATGCCTTTCGCAGGCAGTAAAAATCATAGAACATGTTCTTATCCCGGTCCGTGTCCAGCAGTTCAAATTCCTCCGCTTCGGCCCGAATGCCGGTTTCCTCAAACAACTCCCGTGTAATAGCCTGCAGGCTGTTTTCTCCCGTCAGTGCGGCACCACCGGAATTTTCCCATGTGCCGGCAAAACTTTTTTGGGGTGCCCGGCGGGTCATAAAGAGTCTCCCTTTTCCGTCATAGACCCAGACGCAGACCACGAGACCGTACTCTCCCGGCTTCCAAGCCGTTCCTCTTTTATGGACGCGGCCGGTCAAACGCCTGTGTTCGTCGTATATATCGTTG
>JAZOLX010000116.1:0-4819 GCA_045653485.1 Faecousia sp.
CGTCGCAGATATCAGACAGAGCAACCCAGTCGCCAAAGGAGCAAAGGCGGTCAGTGCCACGGGCGCGGACATAGGCACATGCCAGAGGATTTTCATCCAGGCCTTCCAGGTCTTCAACAAAGCAAGCCTTCTTCAGCTCCAAAGGCAGAGGCTTGCCTACAGCGGCGGAGGTGGGAGAAACATGCTTGAAAGAGGTAGCGCAGGCCATACCGGTGGCTTCCTTCAATTCCTTGACCAGCTGCCAGGAGTTCAGGGCATCCATAAAGTTGATGTAGCCGGGGCGGCCGTTCAGAATGGTGAAGGGCAGCTCGCTGCCGTCGTGCATGTACAGCTTTGCAGGCTTCTGGTTGGGGTTGCAACCATATTTCAGTTCAAATTCTTTCATGTCGCTTCTCCTTATTCGTGCTTATTGATGATCCGCTGCTCGTAGTCACCGGTAGCCAGATCGGTGTAGCGTACAAACAGAGATATCTTGTTGTCTTCGTTCAGATTCTCCCACAGCATTTCAGTGAAAGAATCAATATCATTTTCCAGTGCAACGCGCTCAGGCTCGCCCTGGAAGGTGGGAATTACGGGGTTACCGTCGCACACATAAGTGTGGATAAAGTGGCCCAGACCAGCGATGGCGGAATACTCATAGAAGAACCGTGCGCAGGCAGTGCCCTCAGCGTCAGCGGACTTCAGAATGGACATCTTGTAGCTGCCGTCATGGTTGTTCTGCAGACCGGAGATACGGGGCGTCCAGTTGGGGCCGTCATCTTCAAACATGCGGGTGCGTAGGGCGGCTTCCCAGCTTTCACCACGGGCAAGGAATTCCCAAATGGTGTCGGTCTGGTCACCGTTGGTAACGATGAGGCCGCAGCCGGCTTCCCGAACGGGATGGTAAATGATCAAATGAGGATCTTTCATCAAGCTGGGGTCGTGAGCCTCAGTGCGGATGCCGTCCGGCTCCAGAGAGAACACACGGTTACGGGAGTTGACGCTGCGGCCCATAATGAAGTAGGCAGCCACGGCGTTCTTACCGTCGGGAGAAACACCCAGCACGATGCCACGGCCGGGATAAGCATTGGTAGAAAGCTTTTCGCTCAAAGAGCCGATCTCATAAACATTCATTTTTCTATCTCCTATCTGATAATCACTGTTCGGCCTTCCACGGTAATTCTGTCCTCACAGAACAGCCGCACCGCTTCGGGCAGTAATTTCCATTCCGCTTGTTCCATAATGCGCTTTTGCAGCACTTCGGGGGTATCATCCGGCAGGACCTCTACCGCCTTCTGGGCAATAATGGGGCCGCCGTCGCACTCCGCACTGACGAAGTGGACAGTTGCGCCGGAAAGTTTTACACCGTATGACAAAGCCTTTTCATGGACATGGAGTCCATAGAAGCCTTCGCCACAGAAAGACGGAATCAATGCCGGGTGGACATTCATAATGGCATTGGGGTAGGCATCCACCAGTTCCTGGGTAAAGATGATCATGCAGCCAGCCAGCACCACCAGATCGATTTGAAGATCTTTCAGCATTTTTACCAGCGCTACGGTCATGGCCTGATTGGAATCAAATTCCTTTCTCGGCAGCACATAGCCTTCGATCCCGGCATTCTTTGCCCGCTCCAGAGCATAGGCACCTGCCTTGGAGGAGATAACAGCAACAATCTCACCGCCGCCCAGTTCTCCCCTATCTTGAGCATCGATCAGCGCCTGCAGGTTGGTGCCGCCGCCGGAAACCAGCACGGCAATTCTCTTTTTCGACATGAACTCCCGCCTTTCAAACACGACGAACCGCCTGTGCCCTCAAGGCACAGGCAGTTCTCTGAAATTACTGAATTACGATTTCCTCGTCAGACTCGACGATCTTGCCAATGACATAGGCATCTTCACCGTTGGCCTTCAAAACTTCGATGGCCTTTTCCACCTGATCGGCAGGAACCACGATGCTCATGCCAACGCCCATGTTGTAGGTGTTGAACATGTCGCGCTCGCTGACATTGCCGGTCTTGGCGATCAGATCGAAGATGGGCAGCACCTTAACTGCGCTTCTGTCGATGACAGCGCCCAGGCCCTTGGGAATGCTTCTCGGAATATTTTCGTAGAAGCCGCCACCGGTGATATGGCTGATACCCTTTACATCCACCTGCTCCAGCAGAGCCAGCACAGGCTTGACGTAAATACGGGTGGGGGTCAGCAAGGTTTCGGCAATGGTCTTGCCGCCCAGTTCCTCACAAGCTTCGTACAGCTTGGGGTCATTGTTATCGATATTGAAGACCTTACGGCACAGGCTGAAGCCGTTGGAGTGGATGCCGGTAGAGGGCAGAGCCAGGATCACATCGCCGGCAGCCATACGGGTATTGTCCAGGATCTTCTTCTTATCTACGATACCCACGGCAAAGCCGGCCAGGTCGTAGTCTTCCACGGGCATCATGCCGGGATGCTCCGCAGTTTCACCGCCAATGAGGGCAGCGCCGGACTGAACACAGCCTTCGCAGACACCGGAAACGATGGCTGCGATCTTCTCAGGGACATTCTTGCCGCAGGCAATGTAGTCCAGGAAGAACAGGGGCTTTGCGCCACAGCAGATGATATCGTTAACGCACATAGCAACGGCATCGATACCCATGGTATCATGCTTGTCCATCAGGATTGCCAGCTTGACCTTGGTGCCGCAGCCGTCAGTACCGTAAACCAGAACAGGCTCTTCCATACCGGCTACGGGCAGACCAAAGCAACCGCCAAAGCCGCCCACATCGTCCAGGCAGCCTGCATTGCGGGTGCGGGCCACATGCTTTTTCATCAATTCAACAGCCTTGTAGCCTGCGGTAATATCCACACCGGCAGCAGCATAGGCTTCGGATCTAGAGTTCTTATGTTCCATAACAACTTATTCCTTTCCGTTCCAACAGTAGGTACAAAGCTTGCACTTATCCATGCCAATGGCATTGATCACGCCATCAATGGTCTGGAAACCAAGCGATGCAAAGTGGAATTTTTCGCAAATGGTTTTACGCATTTTCTTGCCACGCTCGGAGTTGCCGTCGGCATACTCTTCGATGTAGTTAAGTCCTTCTTCTCCTTCCAGTTCCACGATGGTCCTTCTGGTGATCAGATCCATATCACTGGTAGAGCGGGAGAAGTTCAAATATTTACAGCCATACATGATCGGCGGGCAGGCAGAGCGCATATGGACAGAGGCCGCGCCGTTTTCATACAGAAAATCAACGGTTTCCTGAAGCTGTGTACCCCGAACGATGGAATCATCCACAAACAGCAGGTGCTTGTCCTGAATCAACTCGTGAACGGGGATCTGCTTCATTTTGGCGATCTTGTTCCGGTCGGACTGTTTTGCAGGGGTGAAGGACCGGGCCCAAGTTGGCGTATACTTAATAAATGCCCGGGCAAAGGGTCTGCCGGTGCGGTTGGCATATCCGATGGCATGAGGTGTGCCGGAATCGGGAACACCGCCAACATAATCGATCTGCATGTTCCGCCCCTGCTCCATATCCCGTTCTGCGATATAAGCACCGTTGCGGTAGCGCATAGCTTCCACATTCACACCTTCATAGTTAGAGGTGGGATAGCCGTAGTAGCTCCACAGGAATGCACACATGCGCATTTCCTCACCGGGGGCAGCCAGCTGTGTCATAGAATCAGCGGTCAGCTCCACGATCTCTCCCGGGCCAAGCTCTTTCACATGTTCAAAGCCCAGCTTGGTATAAGCAAACTGTTCAAAGGAAGCGCAGTAGCCATCTTCGTTCTTACCAATCTGCACCGGGATACGGCCCAGCTTGTCACGGGCAGCGATCAGCTTGCCCTCGTCGGTGAGAAGCAGAATGTTGGCGGTACCTTCGATGACGCTTTGGGCGTACTGAATGCCCTCTACAAAGGTATCCTTCTGGTTGATCAACGCTGCCACCAACTCGGTAGAATTGACCTTACCACCGGTCATGGCGTCAAAATAGACACCGTTGTGATTCAGACAGTCGTCAATCAACGCTTTATAGTTATTGATGATACCGATCGTGGTAATGGCATAGGTACCCAGCTTGGAGCGGATCAGCATAGGCTGCGGATCAGAGTCACTGATACAGCCGATGGCAGAGGTACCCTGCATCTCGTCAAAAATATGCTCGAACTTCGTCCTAAACGGAGAGTTTTCGATGTTGTGGATCTTTCTTTGCAGGCCGATCTCTTTGTCATAGGCGGCCATACCACCCCGGCGGGTACCGAGATGGGAATGGTAGTCAACGCCAAAGAACACATCCGTCATGCAGTCGCAGCGGGATGCAATTCCAAAAAATCCTCCCATTTGTTACTCCTTATCAATGATTCCTGCGATTGTTAATTTTCGCGGGTGGAGAGTTCCAAATGATCATTTTCGGGACTGTCAGCACGGAATTTTGCAGCAAGACAAGTCAAAAGAACGCAGGAATACTTTGTGTATTTCAAGTTCTTTTGGTGCTGAGTTGATGCAAAAGGACTGCTGACAGCCGAAAATTATCTTTGGTACTCGGAACAAATAAATTAGGCGAAGAACAGACCGTTCAGAGTCATGGGATCAATGTACTCGCCGTTCTTGTAAACACGCATGTTGCCGGAAGCAACTTCGTCGATGAGCATGACCTTGCCGTCGGGAGCGTAGCCGAACTCGAACTTGATGTCGTACAGCTCCATGCCCTTATCAGCCAGATCGTCAGCAACGATCTTGGTGATCTTCTGGGTCATGTCCTTCAGATCCTCGTACTGCTCGTCGGTCATAACGCCGATGGCGACCAGAGCGTCCTTGGTGATCAGAGGATCGCCCTTGGCATCGTCCTTCAGAGTGG
>JAZOLX010000117.1:0-15592 GCA_045653485.1 Faecousia sp.
TTGAAGGTGCGGCCGACACCGTTCTGCATGCTCGACGAGATCGATGCGGCACTGGATGACCGGAATGTTGAGCGGTTTGCTACTTACCTGCGGGGACTCAGCTCCAAGACTCAGTTTATTGTCATTACCCACCGCCGCGGCACCATGGAAGCATCCGATGTGCTCTACGGCGTGACCATGCAGGAGCAGGGTATCAGTAAGCTGCTGCGTCTGGATCTGAACCAGATGGAAGAATATTTGGGTATCATTGAATAAGGAGTAATCAATGGGATTTTTTGATAAGATCAAAGCCGGCCTCACCAAAACCAGAGAAGCCCTGAGCAATACTCTGGGCGGTGTATTTTCCGGCTTCAGTGAGATCGACGACGATTTTTATGATGAGCTGGAAGAAAGCTTGATCCTGGCCGACCTGGGCGTGGATACGGCGCTGAAAGCAACAGACCGGCTGCGCAAGGCTGTCCGGGAACAGCATTTGAAAACAACCGAGGAGGCCAAGGAAGCACTGAAGGACATTCTGACCCAGATGTTGCAGGTGGGTCAGCCGGAACTGAACCTTTCCACCAACCCTGCCGTGGTTCTGGTGATCGGTGTCAACGGTGTCGGCAAGACCACCACCATCGGCAAGATCGCCACTCGCTTTGTAAAAGAGGGAAAGAAGGTTCTGCTGATTGCAGGCGATACCTTCCGTGCTGCCGCCGCCGATCAGTTGGAGATCTGGGCCGGCAGAAGCGGCGCGGATATCGTGCGCCAGCATGAAGGCGCTGACCCCGCATCCGTGGTCTTTGACGGCATCCAGGCCGCCAAGGCAAGAAATGTGGATGTGATCCTCATCGACACCGCAGGCCGCCTGCACAATAAGACCAATCTGATGAACGAGCTGAATAAGATCAGCCGCATCGTGGAGCGGGAACTGCCGGATGCCGCCAAGGAAGTGCTGCTGGTGCTGGACGGTACTACCGGCCAGAATGGCCTCATTCAAGCAAAGCAGTTTAAGGAGATCGCAGGTGTCACAGCCATTGCGCTGACCAAGCTGGACGGCACTGCCAAGGGCGGTATCGTCATCGCCGTGGCGGACGCTTTGCAGATCCCGGTGAAATTCGTAGGCG
Organism: Faecousia sp.; assembly: GCA_045653485.1. GTDB lineage: Bacteria > Bacillota > Clostridia > Oscillospirales > Oscillospiraceae > Faecousia. The sequence goes on from JAZOLX010000117.1 coordinate 1,107, forward strand.
TTGGCGAACAGGCCGACGATCTGATGCCCTTTGAGGCAAGAGCATTCGTGGAGGCGCTGCTGCAATGAAAGTCGTACTGGCAAGCAAGAACAAGCACAAATTAGTGGAGATCAGCAAGATCACAGAGCAGTTCAATATGGAATTGGTGCTGCAGAGTGAACTTGGTGTGGATATCGATGTGGAAGAGACCGGAACCACCTTCGAGGAAAATTCCTATCTGAAGGCAGAAGCGGTGATGAAGGCTACCGGCCTGCCGGCGCTGGCCGATGACTCCGGCATCGCGGTGGACGCACTGAACGGAGAGCCGGGTATCTACTCTGCCCGTTACGGTTTCGATGAATCTCTGGACGATTGGGGACGGCTGCAGCTTCTGCTGAAGAACACAGAGCATGTGCCCGACGGTCAGCGGCAGGCCCAGTTCGTCTGCGTTATCACCATGGTCACCCCGGAAGGTCAGACCATCCAAGCCCGTGGCGAGATCCACGGCGAGCTGCTCCGGGAGCCTCGTGGCGAAAACGGCTTCGGCTATGATCCTATTTTCTACTATCCCCCTGCCGGTATGTCTACGGCAGAAATGGCCCCCGAGGATAAGAATGAAGTATCCCACCGGGGCAATGCATTGAAGGTTTTTTATGATAAGTTAAAGGAGGCAGGTTATGCTGACAAGTAAAGAGCGCGCAGAGCTGCGGGCCCAGGCTACCAATCTGGACACCACCTTGATCGTGGGCAAAAGCGGCATTACAGATACACTGATCGCCGATGTGGAGAATCAGCTGATCGCCAGAGAATTGGTAAAGGGTAAGGTGTTGGAAGGCGCACTGCTTTCTCCCAGAGAAGCCAGTGATGCTATCTGCGAAGCCACCGGCGCTGACGGCGTGGCTGTCATCGGCACCAAATTTGTGATCTATCGTTTCAGCGAAAAGCTGCAGGAGCAGCGCAACCAGACCGGTCGCGCCAAGCGGAAAGCAATTTCTGTGGCAAAGTCCAATCCCGTTCGTAAGGGCGCAAAGGCCCGTCGGGAAGCGGCAAAGCAGCAACGCCAGCAGCGTAACGAGTATTTCCGCCAGCAGGCCATTGAAAAGGCCATCGAGCGGGATCGGGAGCGGCAGCTTCGTAAGGAAGAAAGAAAATAATACAAACATCCGGGGCAGGAGGCGTGTCTTATGGAGCGGATCGGTATTTACGGCGGTACCTTTAATCCAGTACATGTGGGGCATTTTCGCGGGGCGCAGTATGCCCGTGAGGCTCTGAACTTGGACAAAGTCCTTATGATCCCGGATAAGATCGCGCCCCATAAGCAGCTCCCGGAGGGGTCTGCTTCCCCAGAGCAGAGATTGGAAATGGTTCGTCTGGGTTTGTTACCGGATTGCAGCATTGAAACATCCGCCATAGCTTTGGAAAGAGAGGGACCCAGCTATACCTATGAAACGGTTATTCAAGTCCGTGCTATGTACCCAAAAGCAAAGCTATACCTTCTGTTGGGGGATGACATGCTTCCCGGGTTCCTTGATTGGCGAGAACCGAAGCAAATTTTAAAGGATGCAGCATTGGCTGTCTTTTGCCGTGGCGGCATGGAAGCGCAACCGGCGACACTGCAGGCCAAAACAGAGATCGAGACTCTGGGTGGCGAAGTAATTCTTCTGGACAATCCCATTACGGATATTTCCTCGACACAGCTTAGAAGAATGTTGGTATTTCGCTGCGCATCGGAATTTATTCCCCAAAAAGTGGAAGAATTTATTTATCAAAATGGACTTTACGGCACAGGCGCCAACTACAGCGGCTTGCCGGAAGAAAAATTGGAGCAGGTGGTCGTCAGCCTGTTGAAACCAAACCGGATCAAGCATGTTCTGGGTTGCCGGGATGCGGCAGTGGAACTGGCAAGGCAGTACGGTGTCAGTGAAACGGATGCTGCCCGGGCGGCGTTGCTCCATGATATTACTAAGGCGCTGGATGGCCCATTACAATTGACATTATGCCGTGCCTATGATACGATACTGGATGATTTTTCCACAAAGAATCCTAAGACACTCCATGCCCTAACAGGCAGTTTGGTGGCCCAGCGGATCTTTGGTGAGAATCAGGCGGTGGTAGATGCTATTTGTTGCCATACCACCGGAAAACCGGACATGAATCTGCTTGAAAAGATCATCTATGTGGCAGACTATATGGAGCCGAACCGGGATTTCCCCGGGGTGGAGAAGCTCCGCCGGCTTGCTTATACAGACATTACACAGGCATTGGAACTGGGGCTGGAAATGACGCTTGCAATGCTCAATGAGCAGGGAAGGGAAGTTTCACCGGAATCCCGGGATGCCCTACTTTATCTAAAGAACAACCGCTGAAAGGAAGATATTATGAGAAGCGCGAAAGAGGTAGCTCTTACCGTAACAAAAGCACTGGACGAAAAGAAAGGTATGGATATCAAGCTGCTGAAGATCGACAAGGTCAGCTCTCTGGCTGATTATTTTCTGATCTGCACCGGCACCTCCAATACCCACGTCAAGACCCTGTGCGATTACGCCGAATACTCCATGGATCAGCTGGGTGAGCCGATGCTGGGCCGTGAAGGCCACAGAGGCAACAGCTGGGAACTGCTGGACTACGGCAGTGTTGTGATCCATGTCTTTACTGACGAGGCCCGGAAATTTTATGACCTGGAGCGCCTGTGGGCCGATGCCGAGCAGGTCGACCTGCAGGACATCGTCATGCCCAATTGATTTTGAACTTTCAACGCACATATGAGGTGAGAAAATATGGCAATTTATGAGCATTCCGTTGTGGAAGCCAAGTGGCATAAATATTGGGAAGAGAATAAGACCTTTGCCACCGATGTGTGGGATTTCAGTAACCTGAAGTATTATGGACTGGATATGTTCCCTTACCCTAGCGGTGTGGGTCTGCATGCAGGCCATCCTGAAGGCTATACCGCTACCGATATCATGTCCCGCATGAAGCGGATGCAGGGCTACAACGTTCTGCACCCCATGGGTTATGACTCCTTCGGTCTGCCCGCGGAGCAGTATGCGGTAGATACCGGCAACCATCCCAACGGTTTTACCCAGAAGAACATTGAGACCTTCTCCGGTCAGCTGAAGGAGCTGGGCTTTGACTATGACTGGTCCAAGGTGCTGGCAACCTCCGATCCCGAGTTCTATAAATGGACCCAGTGGATCTTCAAAAAGCTGTGGGAGGCAGGCTATGCCAAGCGCATTGAAATGCCTGTCAACTGGTGTGAAGAGCTGGGTACGGTCCTTGCCAACGACGAAGTCATCGACGGCAAGTCCGAGCGCGGCGGCTACCCCGTTGTCAAGAAGATGATGATGCAGTGGGTCATCGACCAGCCTGCCTTTGCTGAAAAGCTGCTGGAAGGTCTGGACGAGATCGATTGGCCCGAATCCACCAAGGAGATCCAGCGCAACTGGATCGGCAAGTCCACCGGCGTGGAAGTGGACTTCAAGCTGGTTGGCGGCGGTCAATTCTCCATCTACACCACCTGTATCGAAACCATCTACGGTATTACCTTCATGGTTCTGGCTCCCGACGGCAAGATCACCGAGAGCCTGCTGGACCGTGTAGAGAACATTGAGGAAGTAAAGGCTTACATCGCCGAAGCCGCCAAGAAGAGCGAGATCGACCGTACCGATGCTTCCAAGACCAAGACCGGCTGTCCCTTGAAGGGCGTCTATGCTATCAACCCCGTCAACGGCAAGGAAGTTCCCGTGTTCATCGGCGACTTCGTTCTGGGCAATTACGGTACCGGCGCTGTTATGGCAGTTCCCAGCCACGACCAGCGTGACTTTGAGTACGCTGTGGCTCACAAGATCCCCATGATCCAGGTCATCGAGGGCCGGGATGTATCCGAATGCGCCTTTGAAAAGCAGGATTACCTGGGCAAGGGCTGCAAACTGATCAACTCTGAGGAGTTTACCGGCATGACCGTGGAAGAGGCTAAGGAAGCCATCACCGTCAAGCTGGAAGCTATGGGCGTTGCACGCCGCAAGAACAACTACCACTTCCGTGAGTGGATCTTTGCCCGTCAGCGCTACTGGGGCGAGCCTGTTCCCTGTGTCTATACAGAAAAGGGCGAAACCGTGTTCCTGCCGGATAGCGAGCTGCCTCTGGTGCTGCCCGTGCTGGAAGACTACAAGGGCCGTGGCGGCAAGGCTCCTCTGGAGAATGCCGAACAGTGGAAGCATTACGACCAGAACGGCATCAAGGGTCTGCGTGAAACCTCTACCATGCCCGGATCTGCCGGTTCTTCCTGGTACTTCATGCGCTATATCGATCCCAACAACGACAAGGCCTTCTGCGATCCCAAGCTTTTGGAGCATTGGATGCCCGTTGACCTGTACATTGGCGGCCCCGAGCATGCGGTTGGCCATCTGATCTACTCCCGTATCTGGAACCGTTTCCTGTACGATAACGGCCTGTGTCCTGTGAAAGAACCTTTCAAGAAGCTGGTCCATCAGGGTATGATCCTGGGCGAGAACGGCATCAAGATGGGCAAGCGTTTCCCCGAATTCGTGGTCAATCCTTCCGATATCGTCCGTGAGTACGGTGCCGATACCCTGCGCCTGTATGAGATGTTCATGGGCCCGCTGGAGGTTTCCAAGCCTTGGTCTTCCGACGGTGTCAAGGGTGCAAGAAAGTTCATCAACCGTGTCTGGAACTTCTTCACCGAGGCTGAGAACATCACCGAGACCGACGACGGCAAGCTGACCAAGATCTACCACCAGACCGTCAAGAAGGTCACCTCCGATTTTGAGGCTTTGGGCTTCAATACCGCCATTGCCCAGATGATGGCCTTTGTGGACGAAGTTTACAAGAACGGAACCTGCCCCAAGGAATATGCGGAAGGCTTCATCAAGATGATCTCCTGCATCATCCCCCATGTGGGCGAAGAAATCTGGCAGACTCTGGGCCATGACAATACCATCGCCTACGAGCCTTGGCCCGTATACGATGAGGCAAAGTGCAAGGATGCGGAAGTCACCATCGCTGTGCAGGTCAACGGTAAGATGCGCGGTACAGTTGTGATGGATGCGGATCTGGATAACGATACCGTTGTCAAGAACGTGTTGGACAACGAGAAAATTGCAGCTTTCCTCGCCAAGACACCCGGCGAAATCCGCAAGACTATCGTGGTCAAAAATAAGCTGGTCAACCTGATCGTGAAGTGATTTTGAGGAATTTTTACACAAAGCCGTGAAATTCACCGAATTCATGCTTGACAATTGGGTCAACACAGATTATAATACTCTAGCCTAATGATAGGCCCTGAACGCATCCTGGAAACAGCCGGATGCCATCGGAGGGAGGGAAAACCATGTCTGAAATTCGCGTAAAGGAGAACGAATCTCTGGAGAGCGCTCTGCGTCGTTTTAAGCGGAGCTGTGCCAAGGAGGGCGTTATCGCTGAAGTTAAGAAGCGCGAGCATTATGTCAGCCCCAGCTTGAAGCGTAAGCAGAAGTCCGAGGCTGCCCGTAAGAACAAGAGGAAGTTCTACTAATATCCCTCATCTTGTTATGCTCAAAAGCACCTTGCCGAACGGCAGGGTGCTTTTTTGCGTCCATGGCCTGCTGCTGTCATAGTTGTTACTTCCCTAAGCCGCTCGGTATCGATACTGCTATAAATGATCGTTTAGCGGCGAGCCGCCGCTCCCATTTCGCACCAAGACTGCTACTATTCGCTACTGCCTTACCCTGTTGCGGTGCCCGACATCTGCCTTCGGCGGCGAAGCGCCTTGGCATCTGTCGACCGCTGCCACTCGCTCAGCTCACTTTCTCCGCCACTGGCGGCGCTCGCATCGCTCCCCTTGCCCGGTATCGTTTTTGCTGTGATTATCGATACCGAGCGGGCCAGGGAAGTTACGAATAGCAGCGCACTGTGCACGCATTGTCAGCGGGCACTGCCCGCATAAACGATCATTTATCCGCGCAGAGCTCTTGGTATAGGCCGACACATTTGGTCACGCCAAGGGATTGGGCATGGTCGAGCAGCATTTCGATTTGCTGCACATCCCGCCAGAGGTGAAAGAGAACGGCATCCGCTCCGGTTTCTGCCCGGTAGCGGCAATGGAGCGCTTCGTCTGTGAAAGCATTCTCCGGCGGCAGGGAAAACGGTACGGATCTCATGCTGCTGCCGCTTTCTGTTATGGTAATACAGGCGGCTTCGATGGCTATATCCAACCAGATCTCCCGGCCTTTCCAGGGTGCGATATATTCCTCCAAAAGCTGATCCAATGGCGCAGGCGGGAGAAACACGGCGCAGTTCGAACCTTTCGCATACAGCGCCGAAACACCAACGGGGCAGGGAAGTCCCTGAATCAGCACTTGGCACAGATCCATGTATTCGCCGATACCCGGTCGTTCAAAATCCAAGAGCAAACAATCGAAATGCACCAGCTCCCATAATAGCCGAAGCTGTTCGGCGATCTGCTGTGGATCATGGCCATGTAATGGTGTGCGATCATTCAGAATCAGCATACTGTCCCGGGGCAGGGAAGTGGGAATGTTGGAAAGACCGGTAGTGTACGGTGAAAAATGACACGCCATATAGGCGGCAGACCAGCCTTCTATCACGGAAAATGTTGCCATTTCTGCCGCTGTCATGGCAAGATATCGGGATATTCCCATGGACAAACACCGCCCCTCGTGATATAATCTATCCATACTCTATGAAAGTAAAGGTGAAATTATGCCGTTTTGTCCGCTGCCTACCTTCATAACAGACAGCCTGACCGAGCTGACACCGGCATTTCTGGAGCAGCATGGTATCAAACTGCTGATGCTGGACTTTGACAATACCATCGTGCCTTATACCACCAATGTACCCACGGCGGATATGGAAATCTGGCTGCGGTGCATGGTGCGCATGGGCGTCAAGCTGTGTGTGGTGTCCAACAGCAAGCGTGACCGGGTCAAGATCTTTTGCCGTGAATACGGCATACCCTGCATTACCTACGCGAAAAAACCCTTCTCCAAGGGAATCAAAGAATGTCTGGAACTGTTTGGGATGCAGCCGGAGCAGAGTGCTTTGGTTGGTGACCAAATTTATACCGACACCTTGGGCGCCAATGGCGTTGGCGTAAAATCCATTTTGGTAAAAGCCATCGATAATCATAATTTCTGGCTGAAGGCACGGCATGTGCTGGAACTGCCATTTATCTTTGCTGCAAGAAAAAGGAGAATCAAGCTATGAAGAATATGGAAAAGTTTTTGTCCCTGTTAGGTGATGAGGTAGACGGCCTGCTGCTGACCAGCCGCTACAGCCGCCACTACTGCGCTGAGTTCGACATCGCCGAGGGTGTCGCCATTGTGACCAAGGCCGGCTGCCGTTACTTTACCGACAGCCGCTATATTGAATCCGCACAAAACAGCATCCAAGGCTTTGAGGTTCTGGAGATGAACCGTGCCAACAACTACATTAAACGGATCAATGGGGCTATCGCTGATTTCGGTGTAACCAAGCTGGGCTTTGAAGAGAACTATCTGACCGTGGCAGAATATAACTACTACGAGAAGAATCTGGAAGCTGCTCTGGTACCCTTCAACAAGCAAATCAACGGCTTCCGTGGCGTCAAGGAAGAGTGGGAGCTGGAGCTGATGCGCAAGGCACAGGAGATTACCGACAAGGCATTCGGTGAAGTGCTGGGGCGCATCAAAGCCGGTCAGACCGAGCTGGAGCTACAGGCTGAGCTGATCTACTGCCTGTATAAGAACGGTAGTCAGGGTCTGGCATTTGATCCCATCGTTGTCACCGGTCCCAAGACCAGCATGCCCCACGGCGTCGCCGGTGAGCGGATTATCCAAGAGGGCGACTTCATTACCATGGACTTTGGTGCGCTGTATCAGGGCTACTGTGCCGATATGACCCGTACCGTGGCAGTGGGATATGCCACCGAAGAAATGGAAAAGGTGTATAATACAGTTTTGGAAGCACAGAAGGCCGGCCTTGCTGCCTCTAAGGCAGGTGTCCCCGGCAAGGATATTGATGGTGCTGCCCGTAAGGTCATTACCGATGCCGGCTATGGCCCCTACTTTGGCCATGGCTACGGCCACAGCCTGGGCATGGAGGTCCACGAAAGCCCCAGTCCCAATATGGCCAACACTGAGGGAATGCCTGTGAATGCGATTGCTTCTGCCGAACCCGGCATCTATCTGCCTGGCAAATTTGGTGTCCGCATTGAGGATGTTACGATTTATAAAGAAGACGGCGTAGAAAATATTACCCACAGCCCAAAAAATCTCATTATTGTGTAAAAAAATTCATATTACCTCTTGCATTTGCGAGGTATTTCGGTTAAAATATATGCGCTAAAGTTTTGTAAAAAAATAAACCCTTAAATAAGGGACAATCTAGGAGGAAATAAATTATGATTTCTGCAGGCGATATTCGCAACGGCGTAACCTTCGAAATGGACGGCAAGGTTATGCAGGTCATTGAGTTCCAGCATGTTAAGCCCGGTAAGGGTGCCGCTTTCGTTCGTGTCAAGATGAGAAACGTCATCACCGGCGGCGTGACCGAAACTTCCCTGAACCCCTCTGCCAAGTTCCCCACCGCTTTTGTTGAGCGCAAGAAGATGGAGTACTCCTACAACGACGGTTCTCTGTACTACTTCATGGATCAGGAAACCTACGAGCTGGAGCCCATTGACGGCAGCGTTCTGGATGACAGCTTTAAGTTCGTCAAGGAGAACGATATCTGCACCATTCTGAGCTACAAGGGCAGCGTTTTCGGCGTTGAGTGCCCCACCTTCGTTGAGCTGGTCGTTACCGACACCGACCCCGGCTTCGCTGGCAACACCGCTACCAACGCTCTGAAGCCCGCTACCGTTGAGACCGGCGCTGAGGTTAAGGTTCCCCTGTTCATCGAGATCGGTGAGAAGATCCAGATCGACACCCGTACCGGTGAATATCTGGGCCGTTCCAAGTAATTAAGGAGTAATATTATGACGATTTCTGAAAAGGCCGCCTACCTGAAGGGCCTGATGGATGGTCTGAATCTGGACACCGAGAAGGCCGAAGGCAAGATGATCTCTGCCATCGTCGAACTGATGGGCGACGTGACCCGCCGGCTGACCGATATCGAGGAAACCACCATCGCCATTTCCGACGAGCTGGATGAGATCGAAGAGGATCTGGATGCCATCGAGGACTTCATTCTGGATGAGGACGATGACGAGGATTGGGACGACGATGATGACGACTATGACTTCGACGAGGAAGACGAAGATCTGGACGAAGGCTTCGATTTCGGCGATCCCGACACCACCATTTACGAAGTAGAGTGCGCCTGTGGCAGCATCATCAACTTTGATGAGGAGACTCTGGAAGAAGGCAGCATCATCTGCCCCGAATGTGGCGAAACTCTGGAGTTCTCTCTGGAAGACGACGAGGACGAAGACGAGGAATAATTCCCAAACGAATACTGCCGCAGCTTTTTAGCTGCGGCAGTTTTTTGTGGCAAGTACACATTCTGTGTCACGGATGACCCTGTTTTACGATAATATTGGAATAGATTTGGAAAAGCCGTTCGGTTTTAATTAAGGTCATGCAGTAGATATTGTCGGTATAATCGTCCAACTGATAAGTGATGCGGTAGGTATTGCCTTCGTTTTCCACAGAGGAGATGGTCGCCCAACTGCCCCGGGAATCAGAGCGCCATGTGTAATAGCACCGATTCTCGGGCCGATAATGCGCCATCTTATCCAATCCTACACCCCAGGTTTGCCAGAAAGAAATGCCCAGATACTTTTGCAGCCGTTCATCCATGGCGCTGATGGGAAATCGTTTTGCGTTGCTCATAGGCATTTCTTCGCCCCAACCATTGGCGGCGAGAAATGCCTTTTCTTCTTCTGTCAAAGGCATAACACTATGGAACCATTCCGGGAAGCCGTTGTAGCAGAACAGGTACAGATCAATGGCTTCCGGTTGGCTGAAATCCTGACCGGCTGCCTGCGTATAGGGACTTTGTCCGTCGGGGCGCAGCAGTGTGTTAAAGAAAGCCAACATATAGTTTTCCGGTGATGTGTTGTCGGGATCGTTCTTGCTGACTTCGTTTTCTACGAGGGCAGCACGGATCAAACGTTGATAGCCTTTGCCGGTATCGTAATAGATGTAGTCCGTCTCTTCCAGAGAGGCATAGATTTTTGTACCGCGTGCAATAAAGCGGGAGAAATTATCCCACTGTGGAAGCTCTCCGTTCTCCTCATAGGCTGGTCCGAGATAAACAAACCCTTCGGGAAGCTGGTATGCCAAAGAATCCGCTTCTTTATCTAAAACATAATGCATCCCCATCATGCGGATCATGGGAACTGCCATGATATCTTCATGGTAGGGTGGCTCGGTAGGCGGCACTGTTTCGGGAGGAAGGGTAGTCGGTGGCGGTGCGGTGGTGGCAGGTACGGTAGCTTGTGTAGGCTCGGTGGTTACTTCTGTGGGCAATGTGGTTTCGACATTTTCGTTACCCTTGCTGCAGCCTGCAAGCAGGGATAAAACCATAGCTGCCAGCAGCATAAACAATACAAAACGCTTCAACATATCTCGATCCTCCTTTGTATATTCGTCAACTAAAATATAACATGAAATACTATTTATTGTCAATAAGTAGATTTTTACAAAAAACCGGCTATGGGTGATCTGCTCCCACAGCCGGCTTTTGTGTAATTTATTGGAAAAAGAGTTTTGCGGTCAAGGCTGCCATAAAGAATCCTACAAAGTCCGCAAACAGTGCGGCGGGAACGGTGTAGCGGGTCTTTTTGACCCCGGCACCACCAAAATAGACACTAATCGTATAAAAGGTAGTTTCTGTCGAACCCAGCATGATGGCGACGGTTCTGCCAATGAGGGAATCGACTCCGTGGGTGGCCATCAGTTCTGCGCCAACGGCCAAAGCAGCACTGCCGCTGATAGGCCGTATCAGTACCAAAATGGCTGTTTCTGGGGGGATGCCAAAGAAGTTCATGACAGGGGCAAAGAATCTGCTGATCAGTTGGGTGGCACCGGAACTGCGCAGCATCGTCACTGCTGTTAACAGGAGGATCAATGTGGGGACGATGGAAAGAAGGATCTGCAGGCCGTCCTTGGCTCCCGTGAGCATAATATCGTAGGCATTTTCCTTTTTGCCCAGTGCGATGGCACAGATCAGAAAGAGCAGCAGGGGAACAATATAGTCAGTCATACCGCCAAACCTTTCCCAGTAACCATGCTGCCGTGACACCCAGCCCGGCGGAACAAAGGCTTGTCAGCCACACGGCTGGGAGAATGTCAAAGGGTGTTGCGCATCCCAGACTGACTCGTACAGCCGCTACATTGGCCGGAATCAACTGAATAGAAGCGGTGTTCAATACGATCAGCCTGCACATTTCGTCGGTTGCGACACCGGGACGGTCGGCACGAACCAAACGTCTGGCACTGAGGATCCCCATGGGAGTGGCAGCATTTCCAAGACCCAATAGGTTTGCGCATATGTTGGCACTGAGGCTGGCTCTGAGAGAAACGTCGCTTTTTGTGGAAGGAAATAGCTTGTATAGAATCGGACGGAAAAGCCGTGAAAGCCGCTCGGTCAAGCCGATGTGCTCCATCAGTTTGCCTGCTCCGGTCCATAGACAAATGGAACCTGCCATGGAAATTGCCAGAGTTACACCGGCCTGCGCACCTGACGGTACTGCTGCGGCAATTTCAGAACCGGTACCTAATATCAGCGCAGAAATGATAGAAATTGCGATAATTCCGGTATATATCCAACTTATGACCATTGTATCACCATCCTCTGATGTACAATATGCCGATAATTCCAATTCTTGCCTATGCAAAAATTACAAAAAACGATGACTTTCGAAATAATGTTTGACAGAGAAAGCTAGTCAAATTATAATTATTATAAGGCGATAATGCCTGCAAACGGAAAGGAAGCGGTCAATATGAAGGCAACAGGAATCGTTCGAAAGGTTGACGAATTGGGGAGAATCGTGCTGCCGATTGAGCTGCGCCGGACATTGGATATTGAAGAACGGGATGCTCTTGAAATCTATTTGGATGGGGATAAGATCGTTCTACAGAAGTATGAACCTGCCTGTCTGTTCTGCGGATCAGACCATAGTCTGGTGAGCTACAAGGGTAAAAATATTTGCAGCGATTGTGCCAGAAATATTTCCCGTCATTGATAAAAAATATGCCGCCGCACTTAGGGTGTGTTACCCTTGGTGCGGCGGTATTTTTTATGGTAAATTCAAAGCAGCATCGTATACCACATTTTTGGGAAGGGACAGATCCTTGGCCGTCTGCTTAATGGCATCCTTGCGGCTGAGACCTTGCTCCATCAGTTTAGCTACATGAACTGCAGCATCCTCGACGGTGGCTTCTTCCTTTTCTACAATCGTGGCACCGGCCACCACAAGAACAAATTCGCCTCTGGGTGGCTGCTGTGTATACTTGGTGATGGCATCGGCCAGCGTGGTGCGTACCACTTCCTCGTGAAGTTTGGTTAGCTCCCGGCATAGGCTGATAGGGCGATCTCCGCCAAAGACATTTGCCATGTCTTCCAGTGTGGCAAGAAGCTTATGGGGTGCTTCGTAGAAAATCATGGTCCGGGTTTCTCCGACCAAGGATTCCAGATGTTCTCTGCGGCTCTTTTTAGCGGTAGAAAGGAAACCCTCAAAACAGAATCTTCCGGTAGATTGGCCGGATATACTCAGCGCCGTAATAACCGCACAGGGGCCGGGGATTGCACAGACAGTGATACCGGCCTCAGCGCACTGCTTTACCAGATCTTCGCCGGGATCGGAAATGGCAGGACTTCCGGCATCCGAAACCAGTGCGCAGGTCTCTCCTGCAATGATACGGTCCAGAATTACGTTGCCTTTTGCAGCCTTGTTATGCTCAAAGTAGCTGACAAGGCTTTTTTTAATACCAAGATGATTGAGCAGCTTCATGGTTACCCGTGTATCTTCAGCGGCAATGAAATCAGCCTGTTCCAGGGTTTCTCTGCAGCGGATAGAGATATCGCCCAGATTACCGATGGGCGTGGGTACCAGATACAGCATTCCAGCCATAGTCAGCCTCCTAAATGTGATAGATTTCACGGTAGCGCTGCGTGGGCGTACCGTCAGCTTCGTGTAGGTAAAGAGATTCCCAAACAAGTCCGGGTTTTGCACCCTTTCGACATTGTACAAGGATCAAATTCACGGGATCGGTTGCTTTGTGATGCACAAGGCACAACCGCTTTGCCTCCATTTGATACCGGGCTGCGGTGGTGCAGATCTCAGCCAGCCGTTCCGGCTTGTGCACAAGATAAAAATCACCACCAAATTTCACTGCCCATGAGGCGCTGCGAAACAGGTCATCCAAAGAACAAAGATCCTCACGGCGGGCCGTTGGAAGCGCGGTACTGGCAGGACCTCCGGAAAAGTAAGGCGGATTGGAAATGCAGGTTGAAAAGCTGCCGGGTGTGATCAAATCTGGGACAGTTCTCAGATCGGCACATATACTCTCCATCCGGTCAGTAAGATGATTACGGTGAATATTATCAAGAGCAGCTTCGTGGGCTGCCTTGTCCAACTCAATACCGGTTACGTGACACTGTTCATCTCTGGAGCATAACAGCAGTCCCAGAGTACCACAGCCGGCACCCAGATCCATAACAGACGCATCCCGGCCAAGACGAACAAAATCCGCCAGTACCATTGAATCGGTACTTAATGGAAATGTACCGTCTGGGAGAAGCAGGGTGTATTTGCCACGCAACAGCTCCATGGAATTCCTCCTAGCCTGAGCAATATAATTCGAACACGCCTAAGGGTGTGTCTGATCGGCTCAGTCTGCGTTTTAATCATTGATGGGCCTAAGAAAAATCAGCCTGTGCGGTCGGAGGTGTCCGACGGCACAGGCCGACTACGGATGTAGAAGATTATTCTTCCTCAATAGCCTCGACAGGGCAGTTGCCAGCACAAGCGCCGCAGCTGACGCAAACATCAGCATCGATGACGTACTTCTCGTCGCCCTCAGAGATCGCCTCAACAGGGCAGTTCTCAGCACAGCTGCCGCACTTGACGCAAGCGTCAGTAATATTGTAAGCCATGATTTTCCCTCCAGTAAGTATGTTTTTTTGCGTACCCAAACCGGACGCAAGACTATTCTAGCACGGATTTTAGAAAATGCAATTCCTTTTTTATTAATTTGTATATTTTTTCTGTCCGTCGGGGAGAATTTCTGGACGGAGGTGAGGGCGTGCGTTACGGAGCGGATGCAAAACAGGTGCTGATCGATGCAGCGGCGTCGGCACGGGAAATGGGGCACAGCTACGTGGGCAGTGCCCATTTGCTACTTTCTATACTGCGGCAAACAGGCGGTTCCGGACAGCTGTTGCGGGCGGCGGGCGTGGAAGTAGCGCTGGTGGAATCGGTGATCGCAGTGCTCTACGGCGTTGGTACACCGCAGTTACCGCTGCCCCAGGCGTATTCCGACCAAATGCGGCGAATTCTG
>JAZOLX010000118.1:0-34117 GCA_045653485.1 Faecousia sp.
TTGGTATCGCGCTTGGTTCGGGTCCAAGAGGCCTCGGGTTCGAATCCCGACACTCCGACCAAAATTGTGGGAATGGCTTATGCCATTCCCACAATTTTTTTCTAGTCGGGATTTGAAAGGACGTTACCAGTGCGCACACAGGTGCAAACAAGTGACCAGTGGACACTCTTTTGGTCCGTGGAGAATCCATTTCTTTCAGAACGCATCCCGTAGGGACATGGAATGAAAGGTTATTGTTCGATTGTGAAACGGTTTTGAATGATATTTATGAGGTATATCTGGCATATTCGGCCGCTATGCTGTGAAATGTTGCATAATATTATGAAATACAATGCATGCAGAGGCTGCATCGATAATATGGCGGTCACGGTTTAATAAAACGGATAGATCTTTTCTGACAGGAAGTCCACTGCGGTCCGTCTTTTCTTTGAATACCATATTTTGGACAAGCTCAAACAGTTCGGGTAGATGGTTAAGCCATTTATTCTGCAGGATGATCAGTTCTGGATCAAATAGCATAATAATATTGCGAATTGCTAGGCAAATATAGGATGTTGCATCAGAGAAGCCTGATTGAATGGCAGAATCTCCACTGTGATATAACTCGATGGCATCATCAATGTTTGAAACTGGAATTTCACGCAGACTGTTTATACGCCGAAGAATCTCGTTATTGCTGACATATGCCTGCAGACAACCGTTATTGCCGCAGTTGCAGAGTGGACCATTTGGATCGATGGTAATGTGTCCGATTTCACAGGCTTGGTTGTTTGAGCCATAGAAGACATCGTTGTCCTGCATAAATCCGGCACCGACACCGTCATCGGTAGTCAAATAAACAATTGATTGACAATCTCCGGCGAGACCATTCCATTTTGCGGAAAGAAGCAGGGCGTTTGTGTCATTTTCCAGATAGATGGGAACAGAGATACTCTCAGAGAGAATTGTCTTTAGCTGAACAGAATTCCATTGTGGAAAATCGGGCATGCTGATAATACTGCCGTCCTCTGAGGTACGACCAGGAACCGAAATGCCAATGCCAAGGATACGTTTACCGTTCATCTTTTCTATCTGAAAGTGTAAAAAAGTACGAATCTGTCTTATGGAGTCCATAACGTCGGAGATATTACAGGAAATATATTCCTGTTGTATGGATCTGATGGAAAAATCATATATTGCGCCCACAAGTCCGTTCCGTGTTAAGCTAAGGCTGATAATATAGCCGTAGTCACTGTTGATGCTATAGAGCGCAGCTTTTCTGCCACCATTGGAAACAAATCCGTTCTCTTCGCAGATGCCGATCTCACAGAGCTCCGTCACAAGATTGTTTACTGTGACAATAGTGAGATTTAACTCAGCGGCGATGCGGCTTTTGGTAATCGATTGGTTTTTGTAGATAGTTTGAAGAATTGCGGAGAGATTTATGGCTTTTACATCATTCGCTTTGTTCATAAAAATACTCATTTCATTTGTTTTTTCTATAAAATATTATACATTCTGTTTTTTAAAAGTCAATTCATCCGGAATGTTTTGTAAAACAAAACGTTGACAAAGACATATGATAAGGGTATAATGTCCTTAGATATTAAAATGCTTTTAAAAAGGAGGATAATTAAAGTGCTTCAGCAAAAACTTTTTAATGAGCTAATGCATATGCCCACGACCGATGTCCATACTCACATACGTGCAGATGTTCCGGTAGCTAGAGGACTCCATGATATCATGCTCTACCACATGATTATCACGGAACTTTATAGTGCCGGCTGTCCTGATGGAGCCCGTCTTAGCAACTATCCGTCTGCGGAGGAGGAAGAAAATCGTATTGTGCGCGCGATCCCATATCTTAAGTACATAAAGAACACTGCGCTGTATCATGTTATGACAGTCATCTTAAAGGATCTTTACAACTGGGAAGAAGAGATCACTCTCGATAACTGGAGAGAACTTGACCGCATTATTAAAGAAAAGGGATGCACGCTTGATCGAGCCAAAGAAATTGCTGCTGCCTGTGGTGTAGTCAAGTCAAATACGGAGATCGAACGTTGCTATGGACATGTGGCAGATGATCTCTTCAATTACAGTTTGGAGTGGTCCTTCTTCACCCGTTCCCAGTGGGGACAGTATGACACTGCTTTGCTGGAACTTGAATATTCTTGGAATCAGGACTATCCTGGCCCTCCTTTGCCAGTTACTCTTGACAGAAGTACGCTTAACTTCAAACGTGTAATTCGCACTGTAGAAGATGTGAATGCTGCGCTTGATCATTACATCGCACACATGCCTTTTGATGAAATCGCCAATATGACATCACACCTTTCTACAGATATCAATTACCGCCCTGTCTCTCGGCAGGAGATGATAGAGGCACTGGCAATTCGCCAATCTGCAGGACCAGAGCAGCGGGATATCTATGCAAACTATGTTTGCGAGGGTTTCCTTACCAGATTGGAGGCAACACGTCCCGGATTTACCCTGCAGTATTCCATCGGTGCTGAGCCGCTCCCCTTCGAAACGGGAAGTAAACTCCGCACAGAAACTGTCTATGAACTCGCCAATCAAGCTTCTCGTTTTCCTAAACTCAACTTTGCCATTTATTCGGCAAGTGAACATCAGGATCAGGCTTTTTGCACGCTGGTGCGAGAATTGCCCAATGTCAGTATTGCCGGCTACTGGTGGCACTGCTTCTTCCCATCTAAGATTCGCCGTTTGATTGCAGATCGTCTGGATATGCTGCCTACTAACAAGCAGTTCGCATTTTTCTCAGATGCGTATTGCATGGATTGGACCTATGGCAAGGCCTATATTGTCAAAAAACAGCTAGCCTCGGTTCTTGCTGAGAAGATCGAGGATGGTCAGTATTCCTATGACGATGCGCTGCGGATTGCAAAAGAAATTCTGAACTGATCTGCGGTTATTCAAGAGCTATTTTCATACAAAGAGAATTGATCTCTTATTTAATAGTAAATACACTTGTATTGTTTGCAAATAGAGAGGAGTGTTACTATGGAAAGAGTTAAGACATGGAAGGACTTGACGCTTCGGGAGAAGATCGGACAGACGGTGGTCTGTATGTGTGAAACGGATAAGCACATCGAAATGTACGGCAGCGTACAGGCATTCCTGGAAAAATATCCTATTGGCGGCATGTTCAATAACAGCGGCCTTATAAAGGGTCTGCTTACCGGCGAAAATCTGGAATTTAAAGGGACAATGGATGAATACAACAAATACCTGCGGGTGCCGCTGATCGGCTTGGCGGACCGTGGTGCCTTTGCGGCCACCTATGGCCTGCAGTTGGTGCCGCAAATGGCTCTGGGCGCAACAGACGATGCGGATCTGGCCTATCAGGCAGGTGAATACATGGCCATGGACTGCCGGCTGTCCGGTGTTCACTGGGTGTTGTGGCCGGTGTGTGACCTAAATCTGTCCTCCATGAGCCCCATCGTGAATACCAGAGCGGTCAGCGATGATCCGGATCTTAATGTGAAGATCGTTTCCGCCGAGGTGCAGGCGCTGAAAGATAATGGCATT
The DNA here is from genome assembly GCA_045653485.1 of Faecousia sp. Classification (GTDB taxonomy): domain Bacteria; phylum Bacillota; class Clostridia; order Oscillospirales; family Oscillospiraceae; genus Faecousia. The sequence continues at coordinate 3,532 of JAZOLX010000118.1, forward strand.
GCGGCAACACTGAAGCATTATCCCGGCTCTCCCTATAACGAAACCATCGATTACCATCTGGCACCTGTGGATAACGAAACCCCCATGGAGCTGTGGTGGGATACATATGGGAAAATGTACCGCGAGCTGTTTGCGCGTGGCGTGCCTTCTATCATGACCGGCCACATCAACCTGGTCGATTATCAGACGGAAAAGATTGACGGAACCTACCCGCCCGCTACCATGTCTGATGAATTGGTAAATAAGCTGCTGCGTCAGGAACTGGGTTATCAAGGTGTGACTGTGACAGATGCGCTGGTTATGGGCGGCTTCTGCGGCAATAAGAGCATCGATAACACAATCAGATCCTTCCTCGGTGGCAACGATGTGATGATGTTCCCGGCATATGAGTATATTGATGTGATGGAGCAGAAGATCCTGTCCGGTGAGATCGATGAGGCTGTACTGGATGCGGCAGTGGAGCGGATCTGGAATATGAAGGAAGAATACGGTGTTCTGGTGGAGGAACCCCTGCCGGAGATTAATAAGGCATTTTTCGAGGAACGTGTCCGGAAGGCGGCAGAGAAGTGCCTGACACTGGTCAATGATCCCAACGGCGTGATTCCGTCACACCCGAAGAAGGTCTGCATCGTGGGCGTAACACCGGACGATAACCAGTACAAGGATCTGTGCCAGCTGAAGCCTGCTTTTGAGAAGTACGGCTGCCAGGTGACCATGCAACGCAATATCTGGACGGACGATGCGGAAAAAGCTGCGCAGGAGAATGACCTTGTGGTCTTTGCATTGTGCCGTACATCCCACCACCCCATTGGTCCTATGGACTTCTGGGGAGAGGAAGCAACTTCTGTTTGGAGCTCCAACTGTTCCGACAAAACCAAAACCGTCGTCGCAAGTTTTGGAAGTCCGTATTTTTATAGGTATTATAAAAATTCCGGAATCACCTATGTCAATGCCTATTCAAGCGCACCCCATATTATTGAAGCATTTGTAAAAGCTGTTATGGGAGAGATCCCCTTTGAAGGAAAGTCCCCTGTAAAGCTCTGATGAAATAATATTACCCCCATAAGAAATGGTACGTTCACCGTCTCTTATGGGGGTAGCTATTTGTGTTTAGTAGTGTAGTATTCAATGTCCAATGCACAATTGTTGTGTTAGTTAGGAATATACTACTATGTTCTGGCATAGATATCATAGAGGACTGTTCAACTTGGTTTCGAGATAGGAAGAGCCGGGTAGGGGATGCTGATGCCGTGGAAGTATCTGCGGATATGGCGACAGTGTTTCTGTGACAGATCTGGCATACATAGAAAAGCGGACCGGTTTTCCGGTCCGCTTATTTTTATGAAAATGTCTCACAGTATTGCTCTGAATTGTTAAAGCACCGTTAGTTGTAATCGGGTTCTAATAATATTCGTTTCAATACACTGATTTCATCCTCTGTAATACCGGTTGAAAGAACAAAATTTCTGCTTTTTGTAACAAGAGAATCATGTTCAGTACCATACTCAGACAGCGCGTTTTTGAAGGCAACAAACAGTTCGGAATCGGAACTGCGCGGGCCCCATACAGAGAAAGATGTGAGTTCATATTCTAAGAACAGATCGCTTTCGCTCATTCCAAGCAGGGCGCACAGTAGAAACAGCAATGTGCCCGTGCGGTCTGCACCACCCCAGCAATGGATATAAATGGGATAATTGCTTTCGTCAGTAAATACCCTCAGCATATCCCGGAAGTTATCTTTGAACTCGGAGATTTGCCCATAAGTGCCTTTGAGGGGTATCCTGATTAGTTTGACATTATTACCCAGAGGTGATGGCATATCTGAGAATCTCAAATCATAGTCAGTTGTAATCTTGAGGTCATCCAACAGAACTTTTTTACCTGTTTCTGTCAACGTGCAATGGTCATCCATTTCACTTCCGCGGAATAGAAGCCCTTGCTTGATTCTCATGCCATTTTCACACTTCCAACCACCGAGATCTCGGATATTTGTAATACCGCGATCTGTTTTGTGAACTGTGTCTGCTGCTTTGATCCATCGTGGTGGTGTGTCTTCTGTACAGAAAGATTCTGTCTCAGACATGGAGCCGTCTGATGCACAGATTCTCCAGTAGTAAGTCTTGCCAATCATTAGGTTGAAAATTTCTGCACTGTTGCTATTTGTGTCATAGACAGAGTAGTTGGTAAATTCTTTTTCGCGGGAGATGTGTAGTTGTGCGCATTGATCACATTCCCATTTAAATTTTACAGGTTCACCGAATGAGTTGTCTACACCCTGTCTCCAGAGATTCATATAGTCAAATACTTTGAGGGTAGAATCTTTGTTACCGTTCGTTTTAAAGAAATCTTTGTGTAGTTGTGTCAGTAGAAAAACTTTTTCTCCGCCAACAGGATAAATCAATTTTATGTTCATTTGAATCACCCCATATGAGGAAAGTATAACATAGTCTTATAAAATATCAATATGTTACACGAATGTTTTGTAGAAGATATTTTCTGATGATGTATGATACTGGGCATATAAGAAACATCCCGAAGTAATAACTTCGGGATGTTATTAAGATCAAATATTGTTTGAAATATCATGAATTTTCTTGTTTTTCCCAAAGTACGCAAAGACGTAACTGACAAAGGAAATGGTCATGAAAATTGCATCTATTATAGTAATCAGTTGAACATATTCATAACGCAATTCTGGAAGCATAACCAGAAGAATTAGGCTGATAAACAGAATTGTGGTGCAGATTTTACCAGCAAACAGAGCACCATCCAACATCATGCCTTTTTTTAACGCGAAGCATCCGCAGATCAATTGAAAGCCTTCTTTAAAAATGAACAGAATCACAAGATTCAGTAAGACGGGATACCGCATGGCTAGACAAACTATGAGCGTAAACTGCGTTGCTTTATCAGCCAGTGGATCCAGAATCTTTCCAACGGTTGAAATCATGTTAAAATGGCGTGCAATTTTACCGTCGATCAGATCTGTAATACAGGAAACGGCCAAAATACCAGCAGAAAGGTAATAATGGCTAACATCTTCCGCTTTGAGATAAATGATTACGTAAACAGGGATCAATATCAAGCGGAACAAACTAAGCAGATTTGGAATCGTTAATATTTCTTTTTTCCAGTTTTTGATGATCATCGTCATTCCTCCGGAGTGCGGCAGAATATGCCTTAAATAGTATTATACGCATATTGCTGTTTTTAATCAACCCCAAAGTAAGACCGTTAATGGAAATTTTATAATTTGTTTAGGGTAATTGATCTTGTCGGTTTGCATTTAATGTAAACTGATTAACAAGATATTTCCAAGTTATCTTATCTAACTCTCCTGTCGGAGGCAATCCGGCTAGAAGCTGAAAACCTGCCAATGCTTCAGAAGTAGGGGAATCCAGTGTGCCGTTGTGGCTTGGCGTATCAATGCTCGGATGAAGCAGCGAAAGGTACAGCAGCATACTTTGAAGCAGATACAGATTTGGACTATATTCGCCGCGTCGATATACCTTTCCAGGGTCCATGATGATCTCGATCGGTTCTGCTTTGTGTATCCGAATGAATGCGTCATCGTATGCTTGGACGATTCTTTCCCAAGTTTGTTGGTCAGCAACACCGGTGACCGGTAGACCGTTTCTCCTTTGAAAGGCAGATACAGCGGTGATTGTTTCCTGTCCGTATATACCATCTGGGACAACGGTTGGCAGTGTTCGGTCATCTTCCGCGATTACGCGCAGCATTGTCTGCAAGCTGCGGATCGGTTGTGACACAAAGGATTCTGCAGGTCTCATCGAACCACCTCCTGACTAACAGGGTCTTGCATACCCATTCGAAGGTCAATACCAGGGAATTGTGTAAGAGTTGTTGTTCGTCGGTACTGGTTGGAAGTATCATTGGTATTCTGGGGTTGGACAGGACGGCGTGCTGTATTCCTAGATGTCAAATTGGCGGCTTGAACAGCTCTGCCACTTCCAACTGATTGGGTGACAGTGCTCGTATTTGGGAATGTTTCTCTGCTGCGTAAACTTGTGTTTTCTATTCCTGAGAATTGATCGTATATTTCGTCCCATGTCCGCGAATCTACGGTGCCTGTTTCCGGAAGTGCGAATCTTCGCTGTGCTGCCAATACTGCTTGCCGTGTCGCAGGTCCATAGATTCCATCGATTGTAAGCGGGGGAATGGAAGGAATATAATCGGAGAGAATTGCCAGCATGTATTGGAGCTGTCGTACTTTTTCTCCAGTGCTTCCTTCTTGCAATGTATTAGGTGGAGACCAGTTGATGGCATAGAACTGCTGACCTTGACTTCGTAACTCAGCAAGTCGCGTTACGGCGGTATAGAGCCGAACAATTGCGTACCATGTTGCTGGACCGACTATTCCATCGGGAGTTAAATTGAATATCTCTTGAAATGCTCTTACGGTAGCTTCTGTTCTTGGACCGAAAATTCCGTCTGCTGTCGGTATTTTTGGAATTGCGGGGTAACTTTGTGATATTCGGTTTAGGGCAACTTGAAGCGTCACAACGTTTGGACCGGTACTGCCGACACGCAGAGGCGTTCCGGGATAAGATGACATGATTCCACGGATCGGTGCGTTTAAGACGGTTTCTACATTACCGTAATAGCTTTCCAATATCTGCACTGAATTATATCCCTGTTGAGCGAGGTTCTGACTGCCCCACTGGCTGAGCCCTTCGCAGGTAACTGTAGTGCCGTTGCAGAACTTTGCAGCGAGAGGTTCAACAAAACCCGGCCTGCGTAGGTAGTCATTGAAAAGTTCATCCACAAGCCGCGAAACATTTTCGAAATAGCTTCTTCCGTTTACAAAGAATTGGTCGTAGGCTGTTGAGTTGGTGATATCAAAATCGTACCCTCTGCTTCGGTAGAATTCCGTGTACACCCGATTTAAAGCAAATGAAACAATGGCAAGGATGTTCGCCCGCAATGCACTTTCATCCCAAGTTGGGTAAATTTCGCTTGAGGCAACATTCTTAACATAGTCAGAAAAATCCACTGTGACATTTTCTGCATTGGATGATGGTGGACCAAGGTGGACGGTAATTTGCTCAGGTACATATGGTGTTACAACCGGTGGCATATTTCACCTCCTATAGATTCTGTGGTGGCGTGGTGAATATTTCAGCTTTCGTCCATTTATCTGGCAGTTCTGATAGTGGTATCATTTCCAGATTCTGATTGGTGACCGTACCGGCAAAGACCTGCACATTTTCAGCCTCAATCTGCTCAAAGTTTTCCAATCTGGCGTAAATATTGACGGATGTATAAGGGACAATACCCGAATCCGGTGTTTGACTGGATGATCGGTCCGGTACAGTAATTGCTACAGGTTCGATTTTACCGCTTCTGTCTGTAAGACGCATGGCAATTGCGCTGCCGTCCGGGTATGTGATCATAACCGCAACGTTTTCAAGCGGTATTCTTGCTCTGCTTGTATAAGCGCTGACTTGTATGTAGCCTGTTGATGCCAGAGTAATCCCTCCTCTCAAAGTTTCAATATTTAAGATATGCAGCTACTACATAAAAAGTGCAGGGATCACAAGTATCCCTGCATTTGCTGAATGTTTACATGCTCACAGTCCAGAAGCTTTTGTGAAAGACTTCTGATTTCACTATCGGTATTCGTATACCTATGCTGATCTTTAAGGCCAATGATCATGCCACGGGTATTACCTTGGATCATCATGGCAGCTATCTTGGAGTCTGTCTTTTCGTAGCACAGCTTCATTCTGGACATCATTTCGGCCATTGTGCGAACAGCCGGATTCACTTCTTTCAATTCCCAACCACGGGATGCAGCAATGGAATGAGCTTGGGTTTCTACTGCATCGTACTCTTTTAACTGAGATTGCAAGGCTTTCTTGAAGTCAGTTCGGACAGCGCTGTCCAGCACACTGCGTATACCGATTTGCCCCATTTGTACTGTAGAGATAATGGAATCCAATAATTTCTTGCTTTCATTCATATTCATCACCGTTAACAGTATACCCGCATCTTAGGAAGTCATGCACATAATTGCATTTGCGGCATACACTGTATCGTGAAAGGAATGGGATGATGTATGTGTGCAATTGCTGGAATTTTAGGACTAAACTGTGATGATGCGATCGCGGAAAAAATGCTTGCTACAATGGAGCGAAGAGGTCCTGATGGGAAAGGAATCTATCGTTACGAGGATTGTACACTGCTTCATACAAGATTGGCGATTATCGATATAGAGGGTGGAATCCAACCAATGTCACTGACGTGGTGTGGGGAAGTATACACGATCACCTACAACGGCGAGTTATATAATACGAATGAAATAAGGCGTATGCTTTCTGATTTAGGCCATCACTTTTATGGACATTCGGATACTGAAGTTGTTTTGCATGCCTATGCTCAATGGAAAGCAAGCTGCCTTTTGATGCTGAATGGTATTTTCGCCTTTGGCGTATATGAAGCAAATAGCGGAAGGTTGTTTCTTGCAAGAGATAGAATGGGCGTAAAACCACTATTCTATAAGATGCACGAGGGTGGTTTTCTGTTCGCATCAGAAATGAAAACAATTCTTTCTTACCCTCAAGTAAAGGCAGAATTGGATGCGAACGGGGCAGCTGAGTTGCTTTTACTGGGTCCGGGCAGAACACCGGGGAGTGGTGTTTTCCGGGATATTTATGAGTTGGAGCCGGGTTGCTGCGGCTATTATGAGAATAAAAAGATTGTGATTAACCGCTATTGGAAGTTAACTGATCGGGAACATTCGGATAGCTTTGACGAAACGGTTGAACATGTTCGTTTTCTTGTAACCGATGCAATCAAACGGCAGATGGTCTCTGATGTACCAATTGGTACCTTTTTATCAGGAGGCTTAGACTCCAGCATCATTAGCGCAATCTGTGCACGCGAGATAGAAGATATTGGGGGATGCCTGTCAACCTTTTCGGTAGACTACGTGGATAACGAGAAATATTTTACTGCAAATAAGTTTCAACCGAACTCTGACGGAAACTACATCCGCATTATGCAGCAAAAGCTAAATTCTGATCATCATTGGACAATACTATCTTCTTTTGAGCTGATGAATTCGCTGGAGCAAGCTACGATCGCCCGAGATCTTCCCGGTATGGCAGATGTTGATTTTTCGCTTTTGGCTTTTTGCGGACAGATCAAAAAGCTTGTTAAAGTTGCGCTTTCCGGTGAATGTGCCGACGAGATATTTGGTGGATACCCATGGTATCGTGATCCGGAGATTCGGTCGGCAGAGGGGTTTCCATGGGCCCAGAATACAGATTACAGAGCATCATTCCTTAATTGCGAAATACGGAATCGTATCAACGCGAAAGAATTTGTAATGGACAGATACAGGCAAACCGTTAATGAAACAGATGTATTACCTAATGCGACTCCAGAAGAACGGCGCATGAAAGAAATGGTTAATTTAAACTACAAGTGGTTTATGCAGACACTGCTGGACAGAAAAGATCGTATGAGCATGTATAATAGCCTTGAGGTACGTGTTCCTTTCTGTGACTACCGGATTGCCGAATATTTGTACGGAGTTCCCTGGTCATATAAAGATTATCAGGGGAGGGAAAAGGGGTTGTTACGAACTGCGATGAAGGGCCTTTTGCCGGATGAGGTTCTTTGGAGGAAGAAGAGTCCCTATCCAAAAACCTGGGATCCTGCGTACCTCCAACTTGTTATCAATCGTCTGAGAGAGATATTAAGCGAACCATCAAGCCCTATCTTCCAGGTTGTGAAGAAGGAATCACTTCAGAAGCTTTTGATAGCGGAACAAGTCTGGCCATGGTACGGTCAGCTAATGCGTCTGCCTCAGACGATTGCATATATGCTGCAAATCGACTTTTGGCTGCGGCAATATGATATCACAATTGTATAGTTTGTATTTTGCTTAACGCTAAGTGACAGCTTTAGTCTATCAAGGTCCGGTCCAGTGCTATTCTGGACTGGACCTTTGAACTTTCGTATCGTCTGAGATTGTGGTCATCCGTTCTGTATATGAATTTGCTGCCCTTCTATCAACGGATAACTGATAAGTTCTTCTTTATCTAAATCTTCATTGTGCATGGCAACAGCAGAAATTTGGCTGTTTTCATAGGTTGTATAATAATAAATTCCACGGTCTGTATTGCAGCAGCTACTGTAGATTGTATATTCAAACCCATTGTCTTCTACTGGGGTGAGACCTCGCTGCTGGAAGACACTTCCAAGAATGTGAAAAAACTGACTAATACTTTCTGACTCAGAATCACCGCTGCGGGAATTCAGCTTTGTAAATGTTGCTTTAACAAATCGTGATCCGGAGGAAAGGTCACCGGGGAGGCCAATGCCGCCCATGCCGAGGCTGTAAGGTTTCAGTGACACTTTTTGAGAAAAACGATTTTGAGGTATCTGAGCAGTTACATTCATATAGTTTGCAAGATTGTACATGTGATATTCGAAAGGTGGATTGTTCGTTAAAACACCAACAGAATTCTCAACAATTTTTAACCCATCAGCCAGTGGCTCCAGAACGATGCTTTTTGATTTATCTGCCAATAGCCAATGGAGAGGCGAAAGAGGGAATTGTTGGCTAAAAGGTGCATTCCAAAGGTTTAAGGTTTCGATTTTAGCTAGGGCTTCTGAAACAGTGGCACATTGCCCTAATAACCACGGAATCAGTTCAAAAGGTGCAATGTTGTCCATTTCGTTTGCTGCTGGATAATATGTGGCGTTGTCAGGAAAGTTGAGACCGGCAAGACTTAGGCCTTTTTCGTTTGTTGCATCGTAGTACAGGGGATATCCATCGGCAATGGTGGCCATACCGATCATGGCGTAGTGATTTTTCATTTCTTTTCCGTAGCGAAAATGAAAGGGATAGCGTCTGGGCGTGATCGTCACTTTTTCATCGTAGGAAAAATGCAGGTCAAGATTTCTTCCGAAGTACATGTCTTTTGTTTGAAAGGTAATGGCAGTACACATAAAAATACCTCCTTAGCGATTATTCTAGAATACCCATAAGAAAAGTTTTCATAAATGAATATTCAATAGTACCGAAGCATAGAATAGGGATATATTGAATAGGATGTAGTTGTTACTTCATATGGGGGAATTGACAAATATGATTTGGGTCCTTTTCGTCACAGCGGTATTTATTGCCGTTGTCCTCTGCCTCAGTAGGTTTTGTTATCGAATGGCTTTTTATAGTCTGAACGAAAAAGAGCAGGACATCTACGCAATTCCACCAGGGAAGCAGTATGAAGCAGTTGCTGATCAGATATTGGAGCTGATCTACGAGGTCGATCAGCTTTCATATGAACTTGTGAGTATTACAGCCAGAGATGGTTTGCACTTAGCAGGAAGATACTATCACTTTAAAGATGGTGCGCCGGTGCAGATATTATTCCATGGTTATCGCAGTAACGGAAGGCGGGAGTTTTCTGGTAACAACCGTATTGCAATGAATCTTGGTTTCAATGTAATTGTTGTCGATGAACGGGCACACGGTAAAAGTGGCGGGCACACAATCACTTTTGGAATCAAGGAGCGGTATGATTGTTTGGATTGGGCAGAGTATGCTGCAAAGCGATTTGGGCCAGAGATACCTATTGTTTTGACAGGTGTATCCATGGGTGCGGCCACAGTTCTGATGGCATCTTCCTTGCCATTACCTGAAAACGTGATAGCTATCATTGCCGATTGTCCTTATTCGTCACCGGGGGAGATCATCAGAAAGGTTAGTGGGGATATAAAACTACCGCCGTTTCTTGCATATCCATTTGTGGTTATTGGAGCATTACTGTTTGGTAAATTCAAGATATGGGAGAGCAGTGCGGTCGAGTCTGTGAAACATACCCGGATTCCAATTTTACTCATACACGGAGACGATGACCACTTTGTGCCTTGCGAGATGAGTGAGAAAATATACGCATCTTGTGTTGGCACTGCAGAACTGGTAATCGTAAAAGGTGCTGGTCATGCTTTAAGTTATTTTGTCGATAGGGATTTGTACGAGAAATCTGTGCGTGATTTCTTAAGATTGTGTGGTGCGGTGCAGTAGATCATATACTCAGATATAAGAAAACTTGTTAACCTATTGAAGATTCAAATGCCCGGTTCTGCTGATACGGAACCGGGCATTTGTTATATCTGCAGTTTTGATAAGAAATACAGCGTATCGCGCGTATTGACAATTATTTATGGGCATGGTATAGTTTAAAGGCAACAACGTTAACGATAACGTTAGGATAAATAATATAATTCCAGAGATTAATTGTTGGTTTCACGGAAAGGTTGGATTCTATGAGTGATCTGCTATATTGCAGTTTTGATGACTACAGTGTTGTATTCAATTGTTCAACTGGTACCTTCTTTGTGTCCACTAAGGAAATTAGCCATTGTGCTTCGCATGTACGTGTGAATAAATTATTCTATAAGGATATGATTATTGATCCGGATTCGTATACAATTCAAGCCAGCGAATCCTCACCGGGACGTATTTGTATTACTTATGCCCGTAATGATAACATTGTTCCAAACTACACGATCGACTTCTCAATCAATCATGAGGGTGTCCACATTGCATTTTTAGCTCAACCTGAGTGTCGGGCAGAATTTTCCGGGTTCATTTCTTGGGGAAAGTCACCAGAACAGCATACTTTTCCTATGTCCTCCATCGAGAATTCTTATCATCTGCGTTCCGCCATTGGACCTGCGGCTTCCTATATTGATAATATGCTGTTTGATCGTTTGACAGATAGCGCGATATCCGTGACAGGTGGAAAACGCTTCCGACTGCATTATGATTGGAATGAAAAGACCTATGGATTTACGCTGCTAACTGGCATAAAACCGGAAGAACGTAAATTCCGTGTCTCTGTTGTTCGTGATATTTTTGCAAATCAGTATCATTTTGACTATGGTCCGATTAATAAGGAGGGCTTGTACAAAAAACCACCTGCAGGTTGGATGACATGGTACTCTGTCGGGTTCGATGCCTGCGAGGCAAATGTTCTTGAGAACACCGAGTGGCAAAATACCAATTTAAAACCCTTTGGTGCCGACACGATTTGGATTGACTGGGAATGGCACCACGCGGATTATTCAGGTTTCCGTGATGATGGTACAGACTCGCTGTCGCCAGACCCTATTAAGTACCCGCATGGATTAGGCTATTTGGCAGACAAAATTAAAGAGAACGGCTTCGTTCCTGCACTCTGGATCGGATATACGAATGACCCCGGTGAGAATCGGTTTATCCGTGAGAACCCGGAAATCGTCCTTAAAAAGAGTACGAATTGGTGCGGCACTTACTACTATGATATGAGCCACCCAAAATATCTGAATGAATTCCTTCCGAAGGCGATTCAGCAGGTCAGAGATTGGGGATATCAGGCAATCAAATATGATACTTTAAACGATGGTTTGATTGCGCAGGAGAAATTTCATATGGATTCCTACGATCCTTCTCTAACCACAAAAGAGATGTTCCGCAGAATGATTCAAAAAACCCGGGAATGTATGGGCGACGATGCATACATTCTCTCATGCTGTCCTACACATCAGGGCATTTTTTGGGCGGGGGATAGCTTTGATGCAGCGCGCGTTGGTGCTGACACGTTTGCGTGGGATACTTTCATAAACGAGGGGATCCTCCGGGTCATGCAGTACTATCCTATCCACAATATTGTCTTGTATAATGATGTAGACAATTTGATTCTCTCTGAGCAATATAACAATTATCGACAGGCCGCTTCCCGTAGCTATTTTGTTGGAATGTTGGGTCTTCCAATGACTTTTGGCGACGTCCTTCCGGAGCTTCCCGTCGAACGGGTGGATCTTTTGAAACGATGCTTACCGGTTATGGACATCCATCCTATGGATATCAAAAACCATGCCAGTGATAAACGTTTCCTCACCATTAACTTGAATATAGAGAAACCGTATGAGAGTTATAATGTAGTAGATGTATTGAATCTGCAAGAAGAAAGTAAGGAATATGAGCTTCGACTCGATGGGGATCTATATCTTGATGAAGGTGAGTATCACCTTTATGATTTCACAAATAAGCAGTATCTGGGGTATTCTGATACAAAGATTGCATTGAAACTAGACTCTTGTGAGAGTAGGGTTATTGCCATACGCAGGAAGTTGGATAGGCCACAGCTGATTTCAACATCCCGGCATATTACACAGGGTGCTGCTGAAATTACAGATATGGTTTGGGATGATACGGAACTTTCACTTACATTAACAAGCTGCCTTGTTGCGGATGACGAATATACGGTAACACTTTATCTGCCTGAAGGTTTTTCGCCAAGTGGCAACGAGCAAATGAAGCTGATTTCGGAAGTTGATGGTATCTATGAATACAGCTTATGTCCAATGGAAAGCAAGAAATACACACTGAAATTTGAGTTCGAAAAAAGATTATAAGCAATTCCTATAAAGAAAAGGTAGGCATCATGGTTTCCCATGTGCCTACCTTTCTTTTAGTTAGAAAAGTTAAATTTTAGGAACTGGTGTGGGACGGGCGGCATCAAATATCTCGTTGACATCAAACAGATCTTCCAATCGCTTGGGGTTGTGCCACATACGATATCCATCCAAATTTCTGCGACCACCACGGTAGTAATTGCTGCCAAGCTGGCTCCAATACTGATTGCTGTCCACGTTGAAAAAGTAGCGGTAGCCGTCTTCATAAAGAGCCGCGAATTTGAGATTGTCAAAAGTATATGGATTTGCATCGGAGATATCGGAACCATGAGGATAGAGGATAATATCGCAATCACCAATAATTGGCTGTACCGTATTTTCCCACTTGTCAGAGTCAACTCTGACATTCTCTGCTTCAATGTTACCGTAGGCAGGATGACCGTAGGAATGGCTGGCAAGGATCCAACCATGGTCTCTGAGACACTGTGCAACTTCCTTGGCGGCAGCAACCTCAGCTTGGTATTTGGCTGAACCTAGTGCAGCTTCGTAGCTGGGCTTGGTTCTGTAACCAAAAACACCCTCATAGCCGGTCATACCCAAAACTGCACGGGCGCCATGGTAGGAGAAATCTGGATGTTCTTGAATAAACTTTTCCAGAAGGGGAACAAGGTCGTAATCGCCGGTTGTGATGTTGCCATCTTTATCCATGTACTCGCATGTAGGATATCCATCGTTACCAATTACGATTCTGTGCGCAAAACCGTCGCCGTTACTGTCAGGGAAAATAGGCGTTTCATCAACACCGCTACCGGTACCGATCATATAACCGTAGTAGTTGACATCATCCTGACTCATGATGAAGGGAATTCTGCCTTCCGGGATGCGGATATCACCGTAGGTAAAGAAATTGCCGTCGGGACTAACTACCTCGTAGGCAACATCATAAGGTGTTACAAGGATATAACCTCTTTCGTACATGGACTCCAGCATGGCCCAAAATTCATCACAGGTGGTCATATACTGGTTATAACCTCTTTGATCAGCATCGCCATCGAAAGCACGGGCAGGATCAACAATCAATGAGTGGAAGAACACGTGGGTGATCTTGCCCATATCAGGCCAGCTTACCAGCTTTGCATCTTCAACCTCATATTTGGCAATCATATCTGCCATTACAGGAAACTGGTCGTAGTATTCAAAGTCTTCAAGCATCTTGATGGCACCACGATAGTCAAAACCGAGTGTGGCAGCCTCTGCATCTTTCATTAATTGTTCAGCAAGAGCATTGATCTCCTCCTGAGAAAGGGTTGCTTCTGTTGTTGTTTCAATAGGAGTAGTTTGCTCTTCAGAACTGCCCAAACGGATTCCGTTGACGATTGAACTAATGCCCCAGGAAAGAACAGCAACGAAAGCAACAATAATCAATCCGAAACGGATAGGCGGCCAATATTTACGAAGCATACGCTTCCATTTAGGTATCTTCTTTCTTCTGCGTCGAACAGGAGGATAGTTCTCATGATGGTCATATCTTTCATCCATAGGATCATACCTTTCAGAAACTTTTTCCTAATTATAATATATTTCGTCACTTTTTGCAATGGGTGAATTCTTAAGTATTTTAGTGTTCCCAAAATAGAAACTGCCAACACCTAAGTGCTGGCAGTTTAAACGTTATTTACCGGCAAGTGCTCTTTCCAACCAGACGCTGCCAAAATCAAGGGCAGTGTATAACCCGGCTTTCTCACCTTTTTTGACAATCCGGTCACGGCTTCTTGCGGCAGGATCTGTCAGCTGGAGCTGAACAGAAACCCGGGAAGCGATCTCAGTGTCACCAACTTTTTTTGTCTCCAGGATCTGGAGCATAACAATATGGCTGTCTGCCATGGAACCGTAATAGATCAAATTATCCTTACGCATCAGCGGACGGCCCTTGTACATCAAAACTTCCTTTTGTTCAGACATGGGAACCTCCTTAGAAATAAGCTGGGTGCTTTTGCCGCAGCAAAAGCACCCGGCGTTGATTACTGCTGATCAAACAGATAACATCTGACCAATGCCTGCATCATTTCATCCCGGTCCAACTTGCAGATCATGCTCCGTGCATTATTGTAGTTGGTAATATATGTGGGATCTTCAGTCAGCAGGTAGCCGACGATCTGATTGATTGGATTGTATCCTTTTTCACTCAAGGCGTCGAACACTGTGCGGAGAATTCTGCGCATGTTCTCTTTGTCATCGCTGGGTACAGTAAATTTAATGGTGCTTTCCGTCATAGGATCGACCTCCTTTCAAATAACAAAACTATTATACCCTAAAAAATTTTCTGTGTAAAGGCCTACAAGAAAATATTTATCAGCGCAGAGTTGCACCCAACTTTTCCTGCAGCGCAGCAAGAACCTTGGACATAACAGCTTCTGAGTCGGTATCGGTCAGTGTGCGGTCATCAGCACGCAGCTCTAAAGAGAATGCCATGCTCTTTTTGCCTTCGGGAACGCCTACACCGCGATAGATATCGAACAGGCGTACACTGCGCAGCAGCTTACCAGCGGATTCTTCGATGACTGCTTCAGCTTCAGCAACAGTGATTTCCTCATTACAGACCAGTGCCAAGTCACGGGTAACAGTGGGATACTTAGGCAGGGGAGTATAGGTGGCTTCGGGCAGCTGTAGATCATAGAGCTTGGTCAAGCTGATCTCAGCGCAGTAAACTTCTGCATCGATGCCATAGTTCTTTGCAACCAAAGGATGCACCTGGCCCATATAGCCAACCTCATTACCATCGATAGAAACCATAGCGCAGCGGCCGGGATGGTAGCTGGGATTATCCTTTACGGCAGTATAGGTAGCCTTCTTCAGCCGCAGACCGGCAAATACGGCTTCCAGTTCGCCCTTCAAGGTAAAGAAGGTCTCGTCGGCGCCGTAGGTGCCCAGAACCAACATTTTGGGTTCTTCAGGCAGATCTTGACCATCTGTAGGAAGATAGATTTTAGCAAGTTCGTAGAGCTTAGCAGACTTGTTCTGATAGGCATTGTTTCTGGAGAGGATATCCAGCATGGAGGGCAGGGCAATGGTGCGCATAACGGAAGTATCCTCACCCAGCGGGTTCTGGATCTTCAGGGTATTGCGCAGGTGAGAATCAGCCGGCACACGGATCTGATCAAAGATAGTGGGGGATACAAAGCTGTAGGTGATGATCTCACTGTAACCCAGACTACGACAGACCTGCCCTGCCTTGCTCTCAAAGACCATTTCGGGTGCGTAGCCGCCTTGGGTAGAGGTCTGGAAAGCAGTGGTGGGGATGTTGTTATAACCGTAGGAACGGCCAACTTCTTCTGCAATATCGGCCATCAGATTCAGGTCGGGGCGGAAGGAGGGCACCTTAATGGTGTTGTCTTCTACTTCAATCTCCAACAGATTCAGATATTTGACCATGTCTTCCGCAGAGATATCAGTGCCCAGCAGCTTGTTGATCTTTTCAGGTTCCAGAGTCATAGTCTTTTCCTCAGGAACATAGTTGATAATATCGATGGTGCCGTCCAGCACATCGCCACAGTTAAGCAATTCTACAAGCTCACAGGCACGCTGTACAGCGGGAACGGTCATCATAGGATCCAGATGCTTTTCAAACTTACCGGAGGACTCGGTACGCATGCCCAGCGCCAGAGCGGTCTGACGAATGGAGGTGCCGTCAAAGTTAGCGGATTCGAAAACAACAGTGGTGGTATCATCCAGAATTTCGGAATTCTCACCGCCCATGATACCGGCAAGACCGATGGGTTTATTTTCATCAGCAATGACCAGCATACCGGGCTGCAGCTGACGCACATTGCCATCCAGCGTGGTCAGAGTTTCACTTTCTTCAGCTTCACGGACGACAATTTTGCCGGAGCCTACATAGCGGTAGTCAAAGGCGTGCATAGGCTGGCCGTACTCCAGCATGACATAGTTGGTGATATCAACAATGTTATTAATGGCACGGATGCCGTTGGCACGCAGACGCTCACGCAGCCACTTGGGAGAAGGACCGATCTTTACATTTTTGACCATACGGGCGGTGTAGCGGTTGCACAGCTCTTCAGCGGTAACCTCGACATCCAGCATTTCATACATAGAACCGGCATCGCTACCCTTGACTACAGGCTCATGGTGACGCATGGTCTTGCCAAAAGCGGCAGCAGATTCACGGGCCAGACCGATGATGCTGTAGCAATCGGGGCGGTTGTTGGTGATCTCAAATTCAACAATGGTATCATCGTTACCAATGATCTTGTTGATATCATCGCCGATATTGCAGGGCTCTTCAATGATCCAAATGCCGTCCAGAATAGCGTAGGGGAAGTCGCCCAGGGTCAGACCCAGCTCTTCCAAACCGCAGAGCATACCGTTGGACTTGACACCGCGGAGCTTACCCTTAGTAATGTGTACACCGCCAGGAAGCCAGGAGTTGTGCTTTGCAACGGGGACCATGTCGCCGACCTTGACGTTCTGAGCGCCGGTGACGATCTGTACGGGCTCTTCTTCGCCAACATCGATTTGACAGACCCACATGTGGTCGGAATTTTCATGGCGGACGATCTCAAGAACTTTGCCAACTACAACATTCTTGATTTCGGCATCCATGCGTTCCCAGGTTTCCACCTTCTGACCGAAGACGGTCAAAGTTTCTACATATTCTTTATCGGAGACGTTGGACAGATCCACGAACTCCTCATGCAGCCATTTTCTGTTAAGCTTCATAATCTATCCCTCCTTAGAACTGATTCAGGAAACGAACATCGTTATCGAAGATCAGACGCAGGTCAGTGATCTTCAAGCGGCCCATAGCCATACGCTCCAGGCCCATACCGAAGGCAAAGCCGGAATACTTCTCGGGATCAATACCGCAGTTTTCCAGAACCTTAGGATGCACCATACCGGCACCCAGCAGTTCGATCCAGCCTTCACCGTGACAGGTGGAGCAAACATTGCCGTCGACTTCACCGGTACCGTGACACTTGTGGCACTGCATGTCCATTTCACAGCTGGGCTCGGTGAAGGGGAAGTGGTGAGGACGGAAACGGACATTGTCATCATGACCGTAGATCTTACGCATAATAGTGATCAGTGCATCCTTCAGATTGCCCATGGTGATGTTTTCCGCGACGACCAGACCTTCGATCTGATGGAACATGGGGCTGTGTGTGGCATCGGCTTCATCCTTACGGAACACACGGCCGGGAGCCAGCATACACAGAGGGGGCTGATGATTCTCCATGAAGCGGATCTGCATGGAACTGGTCTGTGTGCGCAGCAGCACAGAATCCTCATCGTTAAAATAGAATGTATCACTGCGGTCACGGGAAGGATGACCTTCTTCAATATTCAGACGGGTAAAGTTATAGGCAGCCAGCTCTACTTCGGGGCCGTCTACAACAGTATAACCCATGCCAACGAAAATCTCTTTTACTTCCTGCAGGACTTGGTTCATGGGATGCTGATGGCCCAGAGCAACAGGCTCGCCGGGGATGGTTACATCGATGGCTTCGCTTGCTAACTTTGCCTCCATAACTTTTGCGTTGATGGACAGTTTGTACTGTTCCAGCTTCTCTTCGATTTCTGCGCGAACAGCATTTGCCAACTGTCCCATAACAGGGCGCTCTTCTGCGGAAAGCTTACCCATCTGTTTTAAAACAGCAGTCAGTTCGCCCTTCTTACCGAGAAACTTAACGCGCACTTCGTCCAAAGCGGCAGGGGTATTGGCTGCCTCCAGAGCGGAAAGCGCCTGCTGCTTGATTTGTTCCAATTGTGCTTTCATGTATATTTTTACTCCCTTCCGGTGTTGTTTACAAATAAAAAAACCTTCCATCCCGACAATCGGGACGAAAGGAGTTCCTTCCGCGGTACCACCCGCAATTCGCCTTAAGGCGCAGCTTACGATGCAAACACATCTGAAATCTTTAACGGAATTACCCGGCGCATCCTACTGAAACGTTCAGATGGCAGCTCCTGGGAGAAGGCCCGGTATCATGTGTAAGCGGCTCACACCATTCCGCTCTCGCTTGGATCACATTGCTGATACAAGGCAGCCCAATCTCAGCCTTTGACATATCACCGAAATGATAGCATATCTGATACAAAAAAGCAAGAATATTTTATGCGTTTCGTGGACGTACACTACTTAAGGATTGTATATGTGAAAATCATTGAAAACAGGCTTGATATTATGAATAATATGATATATGCTGATCATAAAGAATTAAATCAATCACAGTGTTATTTAAGGAGATTCATTATGGCAGAGATCGTAATTGATAAAAGAGAAATGAAAGCCTCAGCACAGATCATCATCCTTCTGGCGGTCGAAGCTGGTGAAACAATCTCTACTGGAAAGTTTACCTTTACAAAGACATCCTATGGGCAAGAGATGGTCGACTCGCTCCTTGTTGCAGGAATATATACGCCTGTTGAGCATCGAAGAGGCGGAAATGTAAGAAAGATGCTTTCCTATATGCACGATTATGCGCAGGAACATGATATCGCCGTTTCGCTTCTGCATCCTTTCTCATTTTCCTATTATAGGATGTTTGGATACGAGAAAGTTGCAGACCACCTCATGATCCGATGCCCATTAAGAATGATTGATTTTGTCCCCAGACGTTGCCGCTTTCAGCCTTATAACGAATCTATGTATTTAGATTTGGTTTCTGTGTATGAAAGATTTGCAAAGGGACGTAATCTTTTGCTTATGAAAGAGGAGATCAAAGTTTACAATCGAGATAGACAGTCTGTGTATGTTTGTTATGATGGAAGTGAGCCAACTGCTTACATAATTTATAGCACTGATCAAAATTTGGATGTTAATCATTATGTTGACGGCGTGATTACTGTGCACGAAATCGCATATACGTCGCCTTCTGCACTTCTTGAGATATTCTCGTTTTTGAGAATGTTTGAAGGAGAATTCGATACACTGGCCTTTGCAAACTGTGCTGCATGCCCTGAGGTGGATCTTCTTCTAAAGCACTACACCCACACTTCCTATAGGTTGCTTCCCGATTTGATGGCAAAGGTTCTTAATACCGAAAAGATGCTTTCTATGCAGGAATATCCTGTAAAAGAGGGAGAGTTTATACTGCGTGTGGTTGATGAAATGCCGACCGTGGCAGGTACGTATAAGGTCGAATATGGTGGCGTTGAGAGCCGCGTGACAAGACTTGCAGATCCTGCCTGTCCTACCATTACTATGAATGCTTCCGCTCTTGCAAGAACGATTTATGGCTATGACGGATTAAATTCAGCAGTTGCACGCTATATTGATGGGGTACAAATAGAAGGTGATTGCGAGGATTTCTTTCGGGCATTTCCGAAGAAACCCTGTGGTATGTTTGAGCATTTTTAAAACCATTAAGGAGACAAGTATATGTTGGAATTAACGCATGAAGCCGTGCTGCGTTTGCTTCCAGACAGAGCAGAAGACGCCCATAAAGGGAATTTTGGTAAGATATTGCTGCTGTGCGGAAGCAGGGGATATACTGGTGCTGCCGCTTTGGCAGCAATGGGTGCACTACGCTCCGGTGCGGGACTTGTGTATCTGGGTGTACCAGAGAGTATTTATGCCATTGAAGCGGTAAAATTGACAGAACCAATCGTTTTTCCACTGCAGGATGAGGGAGGAACCTATGCCCCTGCTGCAGCAATGGAAATTTACTCGATTCTACCGGAAAAGGATGCAGTACTGATTGGCTGCGGTATGAGTAAGTCAATAGGCGCTTTGGAAATGCTAAAGGTTGTTCTATCACAGGCTAGTTGTCCGGTTGTAGTGGATGCCGATGGCATAAATCTCATTGCAGAGCATAAAGATATGTTGCGTGGAAGAACAGTGCCTACAATTCTGACACCGCATCCTGGTGAATTTCAAAGATTGGGCGGTGACATGGGTGCATCCAGAGAATTGGCAGCAGTAGAGTTGGCGAAAGATTTAGGATGTATCGTTGTCCTGAAAGGTCATCGTACTATAATAACGGATGGTACATACACCTACTGTAATCCAACCGGAAATCCCGGTATGTCCGTTGGTGGGAGCGGTGATGTATTGGCAGGAATTATCACAAGTCTACTGGGACAGGGACTGAATCCATTGGATGCTGCTGTAGCCGGCGCATGGATTCATGGTGCAGCAGGTGATATTTGTGCTACACAAATTGGCCAATATGGAATGCTGCCAACGGACATGCTTGAAGTGCTTCCACGACTTATGAAATAAGGTGGTGTTCTATTGAGACGACTATGGCTGGTAGTCGTACTTTCGATTATTCTCTGTGGCTGCGGTGGAGAAGATGCGTGTTTGCAGCGGGGAATGCAACTAAGGGAGAATGTGCTTAATAATAACTGCAGCTTTGTTGCGGAAATCACTGCAGACTACGGAGATAAAAATTATACATTTTCTGTTGGGGCTACCGCTGACCAGTCTGGGAATCTGAGTTTTGTTGTGTTGGCACCGGAATCTATTGGAGGTATTACGGGGAAAATCACATCAGAAAGTGGTTTTTTGACCTTTGACGATGCGGTTTTAGCGTTCCCTTTGCTTGCAGATGGAGAGCTTTCACCTGTAAGCGCACCTTGGCTACTGATCAAAACGCTGCGCGGAGGGTATCTTGCTTCTTCTGGTATGGATGGTGAATACCTACTGCTTACGATTTATGACAGCTATGAAGATGACGCGTTGCAATTGGACATTTGGGTAGATGGTCAAAACAAACCGGTTCAGGGGGATATTCTTTGGCAGGGTCGTCGAGTTTTGACGATAAAGGTCAAAGAGTTTGCTTTTGTGTAGCATTTCCTGCCTTTTTACATAGGATAAATTGCAGGCGATATTGTATATTTTCTTTGTGTGCGTGGGACAATTATGTTAGCTGCGTTACATAAGGAGGATAACCGGTAGCGCAGGTAATGTTACATCGGAGTGTGAAGCACATGGATAGCACAGTCAAGAGAGGAGACATCTTCTATGCGGACTTGTCACCGGTTGTGGGCAGTGAGCAAGGAGGGACCAGACCTGTTTTAATCGTCCAAAACGATACAGGCAACAAGCATTCACCAACTGTTATCGCAGCCGCCATAACAAGTCAAACAGGCAAGGCACGTCTTCCTACTCATATTAATATTGCAGGGGGAAGCGTTGGCTTGAGTAAAGACTCGGTCATCCTACTTGAGCAGATTCGTACGATAGACAAAAAACGTCTGCGGGAGCATATGGGCAGGTTGGATGATAAACAAATGACACTGGTAGATGAGGCCATAGCAGTCAGCTTTGGTTTACATGACGATAGATTATATTGAATGAATCCCCCCTTCCTCACATAAGGTTGAGGTAAGGGGGGATTGTTTTGTGTGATGAATATGCTATTTACATGGCTACTGAGCGCGTTGGTACGGCTTATGTGACCAACGAAGGACTTTTTTACCGAATACGGTGTTTGTGCCAATTAACCGGAACAGTTCCATGTAGAATTACAGCCAGCGGCGAAGGGGAAGTAGATCTGGGGGTTTGTGTGCCAATGGACGATGGGTTTGGCATCAAAACTCGGGTCCCTATGAAAAAATTAGGGAGGTGTGAGCTGCGTTTTTGTGTACAGCCAAAGCACAGAGTAAGAACTGACTTATTTATTGCGTTATCACCAGAGGAACCTTTTCGATATATACAGCGGTTAAGGGACGCTTACATGTCATTTAAAAACGGTCAAGTCGGTTTGTCGTTTAAGGATCAATCTCTAATCCAACGGGACAGTGATCAGAGCCCATAACTTCAGCAAAGATGGGTGTTGCTTTGATACGGTCTGCAATACGGTTTGAAACAAGAAAGTAGTCGATGCGCCAACCGGCATTTTTTTGTCTTGCTTGGTACATATAGCTCCACCATGTATATGCACCGGTGATGTCTGGATTGAGGTGACGGAAGGTATCTGTAAATCCGCAATCTAAAAGTTTTTCGAAGGTCTCACGCTCTTCATCGGAAAAACCAGCATTGCCTCGGTTAGAGGCTGGATTTTTAAGGTCAATTTCCTTGTGCGCAACATTCAGATCACCGCAGATGATCACGGGTTTTTCAGCATCTAACCTAGCAACATAGTGGCGGAAAGCTTCATCCCATGCCAAACGGTGATCAATTCTTGCAAGTTCCCGCTGTGCATTGGGAGTGTAGCAAGTGACTAGAAAGAAGTCGGAAAATTCCAAAGTAATCAAGCGGCCTTCAGTGTCCAATTCCTCTATGCCAATGCCGTAACGTACGGATAAGGGTTCTTCCTTTGTAAAGACCGCAGTACCAGAGTATCCCTTCTTTTGTGCGTAGTTCCAGTGTTGATGATACTTACCTAGTTCGATTTCTACTTGTCCAGCTTGCAATTTTGTTTCTTGAATACAGAAATAATCTGAATCAATTTTGTTAAAAAAGTCAAGAAAACCCTTTTGCAGGCAGGCCCTGAGACCGTTTACGTTCCACGAAACAAATTTCATATCTACTCCTAATTGTTGATTGCATCGTTTGCAACATCATCGAAAAATATTGCATTATCACGCAATATAATAAACTTTTTCCCGTCGAGTGGTGCTGTCCGACAAGAAATCTGCACAGTGGATGTGTTGGTCAACTCCATGCCAGTTTTTCCAAGACAAGCGCATGCAATCATTAGATTAACTCCAGTGAGCTCTGACAATTGATTGCTAACAGTGATGTACAGCGTTTGATCGTCAATAATCACAGATTCCAGTGATAGTTTCTCAGGAAAAGGACTTATTAATGTTGGTATTGATGGTCCAGACAGATAAATATTGATGATTTCAGCAGCAGTATGATCAGAAATATTTTCCCTAACTTCTGGTTCAATGAAGCTGTTATGGAATTTGCCTTCCAGCGAGTTGTATCCATAGTCGTTTCTTGGATAGTAGAAATTGTAGCTGGTGTGATTATTTTTCTGCTGACAACCCAACGCAGAGAGAATCACAAATAAGGTAAGGATGCAAGTTAATACTTTTTTTATCATTCCTCAACCTCCGTATCAAAAATTGGGAAAGTGACAGTGAAAGTGGATCCCAGATGCTGGATGCTTTTGACTTGAATACTTCCGCCGTTTTTTTCAACCATGCTTTGTACAATAGAAAGTCCCAATCCACTGCCACCTGATTTTCGTGACCTCGCTTTATCGACGCGGTAGAATCTCTCAAACAAATGGGGAATAGCATCGTCTGGAATACCAACGCCGGTATCTGCTACTGTTATCACGGCATCGTCATCTTGCCTTGACAGGGATATGGTCAGCTTACCGCTGGAAATATTGTACTTGATTCCGTTTTCGGTAAGGTTGAAGAGTATTTGATAGAGATCATCTTCGGGGATCAAAATGGGTGAGTCTTGCTGGAAGTCTGTTATGATTGTAACATTACATTCTTGTGCGATACTGGAAAGCATACGGACAACACGCTCTGCGGTAGGCACAATGTTAATAATCTCACAGTCAATATCATCGGTTGACTCGATTCGGGAAAGGGACAAAAGCTTTGAAGACATGCGGTTTAATCGCTCTGCTTCGTTGCCAATATCACCAACAAACTCCTTTACGGTGTCCATATCCATGTTGTTTTGCAGAATGGAGTCAGATAAAAGCTTAATAGACGCAAGCGGTGTTTTTAATTCGTGGGAAGCATCGGAAACAAACTGTCTGCGTTTTCCTTCTGACGTGCTGAGCTTTTCTGTCAAATCATTAAACTCGTCACCGAGTAGTGTCAGTTCATCCCTGCCACCGACATTGACTTTGTGTGAGTAATCACCGCTGCGAATGATGCGCATGGAAGTTCTGATCCTCTTTAAACGATGTGAAAAACGGGAAGAGAATGCGACAGAGAATAAAACGACTGCTACTTCCAGCACCAGCGTGATTGAGAGAATGTTCCTTTGCAGTGAGGCAATTAAAGCGCCCTGCTGAGCATCATATTCCATTATGTATATACAGCCGGTCAAAGTACCATAGGAGTAAATTGGTGTGGCAGCTTTGGAAATCATGGTGCCGTCTTGATAAGACCATGAGAAGACATTGTTGCTTTGGAGTGCTTGCAGAATTTCTGGGAATAATGCAAAGGAACCTACAGGAGCAGATTCGGTTGAATCATATATAATTTGTCCACAATGGTCTGTAACAAGTAGTCTGGTGACCATTGAATTGCTTATTTCATTCACCACTTCCGTTACAGTTGCAGTATTGAGCACTTCAATTTCGGCAATGTCTGAGGCAGTGATCAAGCATCTTTCGACCATGGCGGCTTTTTTGCTGCGGTAGAAAAGCTCTTGACTGCGGTTTGAACTGTAAATATTCAAAAAAAGAAGAACAACAAAAGTAATGATCACATAGATTGTCGCATAACGGAATTGTGTATTTCCGTAGCGTTTGTAAAATTTGGAATCATTTACGGAAGTAATAACCAACGCCCCACTTCGTCATAATATACTGCGGATCCGCAGGATTTAGCTCAAGTTTTTCTCGTAGACGTCGGATATGAACATCAACAGTACGGATGTCGCTCCGGTACTCGTAGGTCCAAATCATGTCTAAAAGTGCTTCTCTTGAGTAAACCCGGTTTGGATTTCTCATCAAAAATTCAATTACATCAAACTCTTTAGCGGTTAGATCGACCATTTCGTCGCCACGATATGCATTTCTGGCATCCAGATCCAGGGTGATACTACCAACTGTCAACGAATTGGAAGATTCTTTCTTAAATCCTCCACTGCGTCTAAGTAAAGCACGAATTCTGGCTTTTAATTCCAGTATATTGAACGGCTTTGTAAGATAATCGTCAGCACCATGGTCAAAGCCAATCAGTTTATCGATGTCGTCTGCCTTAGCTGTCAAAAGGATAATCGGTACTTCGGAAAACTCTCGAATTTTAGCACAAGCAGTGAGTCCATCCATTTCCGGCATCATCACATCCAAAACGATTAAGTCTGGTTTCTGATTTTGCGCCTGTGTGACAGCCTCTAAACCTGTTGAACCTGATATTACGTCGTAACCTTCGTTTTGGAGATTGAAGCGAATTCCCTTTACAAGCAAATCTTCATCGTCTACGACAAGTATTTTCATAATTAATCCTCCACAGTGATGAAATCCAGTAATGCCAGAAGCCTTTCTGATCCAATACCTTCGACTTTTGAAAGGTCTGACGGATGGGCGAATGGACCGTTCTTGATTCGATAATCAACGATTCTTTGGGCAAGAACAGGACCAATTCCGGGTAAGGTATCAAGCATTTTGGCGGATGCAGTATTGATATTGATTCGTTCTTCGTTAACAACAGTTGGCTGCGAAGATATTACTTTAGTGGGAGAACTACTTGATAGCAATTGAATTGTTGGAACGCCTCTGCTTATATTTCTGCCGACTAGCATTCCTGCAACAAAACCCACAAAAGCAACAGTAAGGACAAGAAGAAAAACTCCGCCTTTTTTCATGGAGTCACCCTCCCATTGACTAAGAGAAAAAATGTTGATATAATATTAACATTATACACAATAATTTTATGTTGGACAAGTCCGGTAACAGATAATGAGGTAGAAAAATGAAAAAAAACAGGATTCTCTGTATTATACTGAGCGTAATTATGCTTTTTGTCGCTGTACCGGTATCTGCGACTGAAGCTACTACAACCACAGAACCGATTATCGAAACTGAACCGGCTTATGAAATCGGTCTTGGGGACAGCTCTATTGCAACAGGCAGCCATTCATTAAATGCTGCTGTACCACTGTGGGGTAGTAATAAACTATTGGAAACTGCTGGCGCTGCAATGCTTTACGAGATTGGCAGCAAAACGGTTATGTATGCATGGAATCCCGATTTGCAGATTTATCCTGCTGCATTGGTAAAGATCATGACGTGCCTTTTAGCACTGGAAAACGGTAATCTGTCAGATGAAATCGTAGTAAGTTCCACTGCGATGGCGACGCTTCCTAAGGGTGTTTATCTTCTCGAGATTGGTGAGAGATGGTCACTGGAGCAACTTCTATATTGCCTGATGGTTGGTGGCTATAATGATGCAGCGGTCGTGATTGCAGAGTATGTTGCCGGATCCCAGCAAGGATTTATCAATATGATGAATCGAAGAGCAAAAGAAATTGGTTGCAATAACACGAATTTTACCAACGCTACCGGCTTGCATGATGCCAAGCAGCTTTCTACAACCAGAGACCTTGTTAAAATTCTGGATGAAGCACTTCGGAATGAACAGTTCTTCCAATTCTTTTCTGAAACAAGTTACAGCCTCCCGAAAACGGAATATGCTGAGTCACGTTATATGGAAACTACAAACTATATGATGACTTTGACAGTCACCGCTGAATACTATGACAATCGTGTTACCGGTGGACGTACCGGTGTTACGGAAACGAGGGAAAGATGTCTGGCTGTAACCGCAAAAAGTAATGGTCTGCACTATATTGCAATTGTAATGTGTGCAAAAGCGACTGCCGACGAAGACGGTGATATTATCCGATTTGGTAGCTATGAAGAGGTTAAGGAACTGTTGAATCTTGGTTTTGATGGATACGAGGTTAAGCAGATTCTTAGTGATAGTCAGATTTTAACGCAATATCCAGTACTGGACGGCCAGAATAGTGTTAGTGTTGGCCCATCTGATACCCGCTACTCAGTTCTCCCGGTGGATACATTATCGACAGATCTGTCCTACCGGTATGATAACAATAATATCGCCTTGTCCGCTCCTGTGAAATCAGGCCAGCCTGTTACAAATGTACAGGTTTGGTATGGAAATGTCTGTATTGCACAGTCACCCATAGTCACGAAAAATAGTAGTGCTGTGAATGTAATTGATGATCAATCCGTGATGATTGAGCAGAATAACGAGGGATTATTGATTGCACTGCGTGTAGTCGCTATTCTTGTAACGGTTATGCTCATCATAGCATTATGTGTATACGTGGTAAGATTCATGCAAACCGCGTCACGCCGGGCCAAGCACAAACGCAGACGTGCATCTCGCAGAAGGAGTCGATAATATGCTAGATTGGGATACTCTCGAGCGAACCTGTAATGCCTGTGTAGGATGTGAGTTGTGCCAGCGACGTAAGAATGTTGTGTTTGGCGTAGGGTGCAGAACAGCTGAAATCCTGTTTGTTGGCGAAGGTCCGGGTGAACAAGAGGACCTGCAAGGAGAACCATTTGTGGGTCCGGCAGGGAAACTATTGGATGATATGCTTTCCATTATCGACCTTAATCGAAAAAAGTGTTATATTGCCAATATTGTAAAGTGTCGTCCGCCAGGGAACAGAGATCCAAAAGAGGAAGAACAAAATGCCTGTTTTAGCTACTTGAATAATCAAATCGCGCTGATCAAACCAAAGATCATTGTCTGCCTCGGTAGAATCGCAGCGATGAAGATGATTCGACCGGATTTTAGAATAACGCGTGAGCATGGCCAGTGGTATTGTGACAATGGCATCTGGATGACGGCGATTTATCATCCGTCGGCTTTGTTACGAGATATATCAAAACGTCCCGAAACTTTTGAAGATTTGCTTGCCATTCGGGAAAAAGCAAGGCAATTGGAAATTCAACTATAGAATAAACGGACTTCGGATGTAAACCGAAGTCCGTTTGCTTATTCTTCGTGATCGATAATTTCCTTGGCGATGTAAACAGGTCGTTTTTTGCTCTGTTCAAAGGTCTTTCCGACATATTCACCGATGATACCGATACAGAATAACTGCATACTGCCAAGCAATAATATCAGCACAATGATTGTAGCATAACCGGGAATATCAATGCCGTATACCAACTTTTCAATTACAACAGCGATCAAATAGATTATCGCTGCAATGGAAGTAAAACCGCCGAGATAAACGGAAATGCGCAGAGGGGCGGTCGAAAAACCAATAATACCTTCCAGAGCATAATTGAACAGTTTGCGGAAGTTCCATTTTGTTTTACCGGCTACCCGGTCCTGAGCGGTATAGGGAATAAAGCATGTATCGTAGCCAACCCAAGCGAAGATACCTTTAGAAAAACGGTGATTTTCTTGCAACGACAGCATACTCTCAGCCACACTTCTGCGAAATGTTCTAAAATCACTGGCGTCCGGCTGCAACTTCACATTGGATAATTTGTTGATCAGAGAATAGAAGCTCTTTTTGAAAAAAGATAGGATTTTACCCTCTGTTCTGCGATCTTGATAGGCAGCAACCACATCGCACTGAGGTTGTTCATCAAGAATTTTGACCATGTCCCGTACGATTTCCGGACGCTGTTGCAGATCTGCATCAATCAATGAGATATATTCACCATCTGCATGTTCCAAACCGGCATAAAGACCGGCTTCTTTACCGAAATTACGGGAGAAACTGATGATCTTTACAGGACAACGGTGCTGCTTATGGAGTTTTTTTAAATTGTGAAGAGTAGCGTCCTTGCTGCCGTCATCCACAAAAATGATTTCATAGTCATAGCCGCAGCCATCAAAAGCCTGAATGACAGCATCTTGAAACAGAGCAACACTCTCGGCCTCATTATAGCAGGGGACTACCAGAGATAGTTTCATTGCGATCCCTCTTGAAATTATAGTTATGTTTATTATATGCAGAAAGTGGAATTTCGTCAAGGATAATGGTCATTATTTTCCGCTTTTTGGTTGACAGACAGATTAAAATGTGATAATTTATCCGAGTAAATGCATAGATGGGGAGGTTTCGGCCTCAGCCGTTTTCAGAGAGTGTGCGTTTGGTGGGAGTACACAGCGGTAAACCGGATTGTCGCCCCGGAGCAGTTTGCTTGAAATGTAGTAGAGCATACCGAATCACGCCCGTTACAGCGTCTTAAGTGCCCGGTATTTTCCGGGAATTCAGGTGGTACCGCGGAAAGTCTATTTTCGCCCTGAGCAGTTTGCTCAGGGTGTTTTTTCGTTAAAGGAGTGTTTAGTAATGGCAAGAGAATTACCGAAGATCTATGAACCTCAACAAGTGGAAGACCGTATTTACAAAATGTGGGAAGAAGGTGGCTTTTTCAAACCTTGCGGAAAGGCTGATGCAAAGCCTTTCACCATTGTAATGCCGCCCCCCAATGTTACCGGCCAGTTGCACATGGGCCACGCCATGGATGCAACCCTGCAGGATACTTTGATCCGCTTTAAGCGTATGCAGGGCTATGACGCACTGTGGGTCCCTGGTGTTGACCATGCAGGTATTGCTACCCAGATCAAGGTTGAAGAAGAACTTCGCACCAAGGAAGGTCTGAGCCGTTATGATCTAGGTCGCGAAAAGTTCCTGGAGCGGGTTTGGGATTGGAAACATAAATACGGCAACCGCATCGTTGAGCAGCAGAAGAAGCTGGGCGCATCCTGTGATTGGGATCGTGCTGCTTTCACTATGGACGAGACCTGCTCCAAGGCCGTTCGTGAAGTGTTCGTTTCTCTGTATGAGAAAGGCCTGATCTATAAGGGCAGCCGTATCATCAACTGGTGCCCCAACTGTGTTACTGCTCTTTCTGACGCCGAAGTTGAGTATGTGGATAAGCCGGGCCATCTGTGGCATATTCGTTATCCTCTCACTGACGGCAGTGGGGAAGTGGTTGTCGCTACCACCCGTCCCGAGACCATGCTGGGCGATACCGGTGTCTGCGTCAACCCCAACGATGAGCGCTATCAGCACATTATCGGTAAAACCGTTATGCTTCCGTTGGTCAATAAGGAAATTCCCGTCGTTGCTGATGACTACGCTGAGATGGAATTCGGCACAGGCTGCGTTAAGATGACCCCCGCTCATGACCCCAACGACTTTGAGGTGGGTCTGCGCCATAACCTGGAAGTCATCCGTGTGCTGGATGATAACGGCAAGGTCAATGCCCTGGGCGGTAAGTATGAGGGTATGGATCGCTACGATGCCCGTAAGCAGATCGTTGCCGATCTGGAGGCTGGCGGTTATCTGGTGAAGAACGATGACCATGCCCACAATGTTGGCACCTGCTATCGCTGCCACAAGGATGTTGAGCCCATCATCTCCGCTCAGTGGTTTGTCAAGATGAAGCCTCTGGCTGAGGAAGCCATCCGTGTTGTCAAGGACGGCGAGACCAAGTTTGTTCCCGAACGGATCTCCAAGACCTATATGAACTTGATCGAG
>JAZOLX010000119.1:0-5001 GCA_045653485.1 Faecousia sp.
CTTCCAGCATCTGCTCTATTACCGGAAATAACGCTTGTACCTTTGTGTATTTTCGTTTGCTCATATTAAATCCCCCCTGATGTTATTATCCTACATCAGGGGGGATTTTGTCTATTGTCCGTTTTTACTGGTTCTGTTCAAATCTGAGGGGATTTTTATGTAATTGACATTCAGGCATGATTTACATTATAATTTCAGTGTGCGTACAAATATTTCCAGCAATGGAGGTCAAACATGAAAATTTCAACAGAAATTGCGTCAATAGCCAAAATCGTTGGTATGGAAAAGGCAGTTGAACTTTGCGCAAAAGCGGGGTTTAACGCATGGGATTTCTCACTGTTTGATATGTGCAGAATTGATTGGGACACTGGATTACCTTTGCAAGACAAAAACCCGCTTAACGGAAGCCAATATCTTGCATTTGCGAAAAAACTCAAAAAAATAGGATTGGATAACGGAATTGTTTGTAATCAATCCCATGCACCCTTCCCTGTGTATGTGCCCACTATTCGCAGCTATTTAAAACGTGCGATTGAATGTACAGCTGAGGCAGGTGGCGAGATTTGTGTTATCCACCCCGATAATTTTAAAACCGCTGAACAAAATGCCGAGATGTATGCGGAGCTGCTTCCTTTTGCAAAGGAATGTGGTGTTAAAATCGCAACAGAAAATATGTGGTGTTGGGATCAAGAAAAGAATGAATCATCCTTTGCGGCCTGTGCCACAGGGGAAGACTTTAAAAAGCTTATTGACGTGATAAACGACGATTATTTTGTTGCATGCCTTGATTTAGGTCATGCAGAGATGCGTGGATCAGGAGATGGCGCAGTGAATATGATCAAAACTTTGGGATCCCGTATTGAAGCCCTGCATATCCACGATAATGATTGCTGGCACGACAGTCATCAGATTCCTTTTTCAATGAATATGGATTTCAATGCCATTATTGATGCACTCAGAGAAATTGAGTATAAAGGTTATTTTACTTTGGAAGCAGATAAATTCCTGAACAGCTATAGCACAGATAATGTTTTTGATGGCGTAGTAAAACTAAAAGAAAGCGCAAGAATACTTGCTGACATGTTCGAACGGCAATCAACCAATTGATGAGTAAGCCTTATTCTTTATTACGTGCTGCGCTATTCATATTGAAATGCCATAATGGTTTGGGATAAGGGGAGAAAGACCAGACGCTCCTTGACCAGTGGCAATCACAGGTTCTGCTGCGCGTTTTAAAAAAGGCAGCGGTTATTTATGTTTCAGAAATGGATGATGCAACCATTGAAAAAATGCACATGATACCGGCAAACAGCATTGACGATGCACTGCTGAAAGCAAAAGCCATTTTGAAAAAGGAAAATGTAAAAATTGTTGCGATTCCTGATGGCATCTCGGTCATTGTAAAGAAATAAAAATGAGGAGGCGTTTTCTATGTATACGATTTATGTGAAATTTGAATGTCTGCCCCAAAAGCGGGAGGCTTTTATCCAAAAGGTGAAAGACACGGGTGTTTTGGATGCCATTCGGGCAGAGGACGGCTGCATCAAATATGACTATTATCTGTCCGAAAAGGATCCCAATGAGCTTCTGCTGATCGAACAGTGGGAAACAAAGCAGCATCAGCAGATCCATATTACCCAGCCCCACATGGCACAGCTGCGGGAATTTAAGAGCGACTATATCACCAGTACAGTACTGGGAGAAGTAGAGCTTCGGTGATGCTTTCATTTCCTTGTTGCGCTGTTGGAATCCCAAAATAGTACATAATTGCTGCAAAAAAATGGTCCGCCCCTCTGTCGAGGGGCGGATTTGCTTGTTATTCCGGCATGACCAGAAAATCGTTGGTATTTCGGATGCTGTCGTAATCTGCAGAAGGGAGCAGATAGGCGTGCTTTCCGTTTTCTTCGGGATGCCATGTGGTGATACCGCTGTCATCTACCCGGATACGGCCATAGCACCTGCGTCATCGCAATCCACGCCGATATCGGTGTCCAAAAGAATCTTAACAGGTTTCTTTTCGGTCATAAGTAACCTCATTTATGTATTGGCCAGTTCTGTGATAATCTGCTTGCCGCCCTCAATGATGGTTTCTGCAACGCCGGATTTATAGCGGGAAGAACGGGCCTCATAGCCGCCTTCGTCATAGGCGGA
This sequence comes from Faecousia sp., assembly GCA_045653485.1. Lineage (GTDB taxonomy): Bacteria > Bacillota > Clostridia > Oscillospirales > Oscillospiraceae > Faecousia. The sequence continues at coordinate 2,152 of JAZOLX010000119.1, forward strand.
TTTTACAGGAAAATACCCCTCGTAGCCATTGGTAAGGGCGCATGGCAGGATCAGAGAGAAACCTTCCGCTTCCTTGATCTTCACACCTACTTCGGTAAATGGCTCGCCGGGAATTCCCACCAGAGCCACCGGACCGATCTTCAGACCCAGAAGCTTCAGATCCAGATAGGCGGGACTGTTTTCGTACTTGCAGATCCGGAGTGCTTCTGCCACCACGGTGGTCAGCTCCATGGCGGTGTAGGGAATGTCACAATCCCGACCGGACTCATGGAGTTCCTTATATTTTCTTGCAAGGGGAACTTCATGCGGCTCCGGAACATTCAACTTTACAGGTACGGTTTTCGTGATCATCTGAATGCTGTCCACATCCGTATAGTAGACCTTATCATAAACTTGAAGTACAGTACCTGCAAGGGCGCGGCCCACAAAACGGGCCATGCCGGGACTCTTCATTTCGTTATCAAAGCTGATCTCGGTGTCGTTCATATCCGCACTGTCGGGATGGACGTTGGTACTGCCGACATCACCCTGGGCACCGCAGATAAACATGCAGTTTGCGCCCTCCAGCGCAAGATCCAGGGCCTTTTCCATCCAGTAGGGCCAGTCTGCGGAGAGCAGGTCGCCGTTGACGGTATCGGCATGGAGACCGTAGTTCATCAAAATGAAAGGCTTACGACCTTCCCGGTCAAAGCGCAGCACATGGACACGCTGGTCAAGCTCACCGATGGGGGCCACGATATCGGGGTCATCAATGGGCGGACAGGTCATAGTGGAGCCGTCTTTCATCCGATACCGGCGAATGTAAGCCACACGGGCAGGTGCCATGCCGGTACCGTAACCCATTCTGGTGGGCACCATATCATATAGTGCCAGCTTTACCGCGTCGATCAGCCGCTCTTTCACGAAATCGGCATATTTGAGGATCGGTGCTTCCGGTGCTTCGAACATATCGGTAGGTGACATGAGGGGGCCGGTGTGGGTATGTGTGTTGGTGAGGAAAATCTTGCCCGCGGGAATACCGGTGGCCTTTTCAATGGCTTCCCGATAACGAATGACCAGCGAGGTGTCCAGAATGCAGGCGTCGATACTGATGACCGCAATGCGTTCCTCATCACAGCCAAGCACAAGGGCGCTTGCGCAGATGTCATCCAGATAGCCTTGGGCAAAGCGGGGAACGAAGTAGCCGTCAATGCCAATACCCAGAGGGGGGTTGATGTTTACCTTGTGATATCCGGTCAGTAGCTTATTCATAAAATTCTCCTTCGGACATAACTCTCAGTACGTTGAACTTATCATCCACGAAAACGAGGTCGGCAAGCTTTCCCTTTTCGATGGAGCCAATCTCATGATCAAGACCGATGACCTTTGCCGGGTTCAGGGATGCCATGATAAAGGCCTGAGCAATGCCGCAGCTGGTATGGGACATGATGTTTCGGCAGGCACGGTCCAGGGTAAGCTGGCTGCCGCAAAGACCGCCTAAATGATCAAAATTCAGGTCGGTGATATGTTGCAGATGCTCCGGAGAGGGAGCTTCTGTTTTGGTGGAATCCGTAATCAGTACCACTTTATCAACGCCCTTTATTCTTAAAAGCATTTGCTGCAGAACAGCATTTACATGAATACCACAGGAGTCTGAGATCAACTCTGCGTACATCTCCGGGTGGGAGAAACAGTATTCATCGGGTCCGTAACCACGGGTACCTCCGGGAACAGGAAGCCTGCCGGTGGCATTCATTGTATGAGTCATAAGGCTGGGGCGGTATTTACCCAATGCGTCGATCTGTTGAGGTGTTGCCTCGGAATGTCCAAGGGCAATTACCACATCCGGATTTACTTTTTTGGCATAGGCATAGAAGCCCAAAATTCCCTCCAACTCCGGTGCGGTAGTCCATACCTTAACATCCGTTCCGCAGGCGTCTACCAGAGCCTTGTATTCTTCCTCCACGATACCGTGGCGCCAGGGATTTTTATCGGCATTGGCACCGTAAGAGGGATTGGTGTAAGGGCCTTCCATGTAAATACCCTTGATGACACGGCTCTTTTCCATCGCCTTTTTCGCGTTGTGGATGGCTCGGAGATTCTCCTCAAGATTGAGGGAATAGTAGGGTGTGGCCAGCAGGGAGGTGGTGCCGTGGCTTAAGAAGTGATCAATCGTACCGGCATCGGCATCATAAGTTCCATCGCTACCAAATCCATGGACATGGATATCCACAAAACCGGGTCCCACATAAGCACCCATTGCGTCAATGATTTCTGCCTCCGGTGGAATATCGTCGGAGTTCTTTAACATATCAAGAATTCTGCTATCCTTGATAAGGAGCTTTCCATCATAAATAATACCATGATCGGTGACGATGTTTGCATTTACGATTGCTTTATACATAAAAACACCTCCAAGAAAATTCTAGCACAGGAACAAAAGCGATGCAAGAGAGGAATACGACAATTCGTATTTGGAGAATGTCCGTTTTTTGCAGTGTTGCCCTCTGGCATGCTGAAACTTAAATGCGACCGGCCTCTTCGATTCCCGTACGGGCAAAAAAATACAGACACACAGAAGTGTGTCTGTATTTTTAGGTGACCCGTAGATTCGTTTATGCCCATAGTCCTCCGGACCACGTTCATAAACGAATGGAATCTCCCACGGCCTAAAAACATGCCACCGGCATGTTTTCTTAACGGCCTTTCGATTCCCGTACGGCAAAAAGAAAAACCACTCCAAAAGGAGTGGTTTTCTTTTTGGTGACCCGTACGGGAATCGAACCCATGTTACCGCCGTGAAAGGGCGGTGTCTTAACCGCTTGACCAACGGGCCTGGTAGCGGCGACCTGACTTGAACAGGTGACAGAC
>JAZOLX010000120.1:0-3111 GCA_045653485.1 Faecousia sp.
AGCCTTCCTCTTATTTTTGGTACGGCAAAAGGGACTCGAACCCCCGACCTACTGATTCGTAGTCAGTCACTCTATCCAACTGAGCTATTGCCGCATGCAAGCGTCCTCTGACGTGCCAAAGTATAATAGCACATTATATCAGAAAAAGCAAGCACTTTTTTATTTATTTTTTAAAAATTTTCTTTACCTTCACATACCTTGTTCTTTTTAAGGTGTTTTGCTGTGAAAATGACTGTTACGACAAAACCTGCAAGGCAGACAAAACCCAGACACAGGATTATCGTTTGTTTCCGCTTTTTAGCCTCGGCAAGCAGCCGTTCCTGTTCCAGGCGTTCTTGCTCCAGACGTTCTTTTTCAAGGCGCTCCTGTTCCAATCTTTCTTGTTCCAGACGTTCTTTTTCAAGCCGTTCCTGTTCCAATCTTTCTTGTTCCAGGCGTTCTTGTTCAAGCCGCTCCTGCTCTAATCGCTCTTGTTCCAAACGTTCCTGCTCCAACCGTTCTTGTTCTAAACGCTCCTGCTCCTCATAGGTCACAATATTTTCCAGAAAGTCATTCTTTAAAACATCTTCACCGATGGTGCTGCGGTACAGACCGAATTTGCAGGGGTTGTACAGTTTGATCTCTGTTGCTTTTGTGATCTCACCCTTGTAGCCGTTGAGCCATGTCCAGAAATTGCGATACTGCTGTTGCGTGACATGGCAGGGAAAACCATATTTCTGAGTCACTTGGAAGGCTGTGAGGCCGTCGAAGCGGTCCAGAGGAATATCATAGTTGATCTCAATGGGGTTATCCGCCAGTAAGTGCAGATAGGTCTTGGGAACATCCCAGATGCCGTATTCTTGGGCCGATTCCGGATAGCTTTCCGGATCATTGGATATTTCCACACCCTCCATAATGATCTGGGCATAGACTTTGTGCATACCATGTCCATACTCACCATTGATATCATGGCCAATCACTACCTGCGGCTTGAATCTGCGGAATTGCTCTACAACGAAGCTGACCAGATCATCTTTTGAAATGCCGTAATTGGCATAAGTGCGGTAGGCATCGTAGAGAGAGTCTCCGGGTGTTCTGAAATCTAGACGAAATGCGAAAACCGGATAATTCTCGACGCCAGTAACCCAGAGTCCATTGATCATTTCGTGGATACGCAGATTGGTATAGGAACGATGGTCGGTCAAATAAGCGACCTGCACCGCACAATCCAGTTCACCGGCATAGTAGGGAAGCAAACCAGCAAAGTATAGCTGGTCATCATCACCGTGGGTTGGCATCATCAGAATATCTGCCTTGCCGTCCAGAGGCGGCTCCCACTTCTGTACAAAGTCAGGGGTCTCACCCTTGGTGAAGACATAGATTTCGCTGAGGGTAACAGCACCGTTGGCAAAATCCAGAGTGATGGAGGTAGGCGCGTATCCAAAGGCCTCTTCCAGATCTATGAATTCATGGAGAAAGCCATATGTACCTGCAGGAATGGTCTTACCACTGTCGTTATCGACGATGCTATATTCGCCATATTCTTTGTCAAACATCAAATACAACGAACCCATACCGGTTGAATTTTCCAGAGTAAGCGTGGTATTGCCGCTGGAAGTACGGTAGGCCATATCATTCTTATCGGCTAAAAAGCCAAAGCTTTTGTAGCCGGTGCCCGTAAAGGTGGTGTCACTGCTGATATCTGTCGCCTGTTCCAGCTCATCGGCGCTGACGTTTAGCGCCAGGGAAAACAGCAAGACCAGCGATAGAATCAAAAGAAGTGTTTTTTTCATGGAGATACCTCCTTACATATTGTGCATAGTATAGCAGATTTGTCGGTCTTTGTCAAAAAATAGATTGCCGTTGTATGCCGATAACCTGAGTTGACATACCTGCTTTTCTTGTTGTAAAATACCGTTACGAGGTGAACACATGAAATCGTTACTTGAAAAACTGCCGGAGGCACTGCTTCCTTGGTATCATGAGAATAAACGAGATCTTCCTTGGCGTAAGGACTCTGAGCCTTACCATGTATGGTTGTCGGAGATCATGTTGCAGCAGACCCGTGTAGAAGCGGTAAAGGGGTATTATGAGCGCTTCCTCCTGAGGCTGCCTACCATTGCCGATTTGGCAAACTGCGACGATGACGTGCTACACAAGCTCTGGGAAGGCCTTGGCTATTACAGCCGTGTACGGAACTTGAGAAAGGCTGCGCAGGTTGTGATGGAGCGCTATGGAGGGGAATTTCCCGGGGAATATGAAAAGGTACTGGCGCTGCCGGGTATTGGAGAATATACCGCCGGAGCAGTTTGCTCCATTTGTTTTGGACGCAAAACCCCTGCGGTGGATGGAAATGTTCTGCGTGTGATATCCCGTATCACCGATGATGCTACACCCATTGATCTGCCTGCCTATAAAAAGCAGGTGCAAAAGGAACTGGCACTGGTCTACCCAGAGGATGCCGGAAGTTTCACGCAGGCGTTGATGGAATTGGGGGCGACAATTTGCGGGCCTAACCGGAAGCCTGATTGTGATCACTGTCCGTGCAAACATTTCTGTCTGGGTACGAAAAGGGGAACAGCGGATGCGCTTCCTGTAAAACTGCCGAAAAAGGGCAGACGGCAGGAAGATATGACGGTTTTTATCTGCTCCTGTGATGGCAAATATGCCATCCAGAAGCGCAGTGGTCACGGACTTCTGGCGGATCTTTGGCAGTTTCCGAATGTTTCCGGCAAGCTGGAGGCCCAGCAGGCAGTAGATGCTGCCCGGGAACTTGGAATACAAACCAGACAGATCATGCTGTCGCTGGATAAGACTCACATTTTCACCCATGTGCAGTGGAATATGCGCGGATTCTATCTGGAAGTGATGGAACCTGCCGGCACACTTACTTGGTTATCCGCAGATGAAATTGAACGAGAAATTGCGCTTCCAACTGCTTTTCGGCAATTTTGGGAGTCTCGTCAGAAATAAAGAAAATGCACCTATCTGATTTGAACTGAACCAGCAAAACTGGACAATAGACAAAATACCCCCTGATGTAGGATAATTACATCAGGGGGTATCGTTATGTCTAAGAGAAAATACACACACATCAAAACAATGGAACAGCAGATTGTATCAATGCGTGAA
>JAZOLX010000121.1:0-22869 GCA_045653485.1 Faecousia sp.
CCGGGGGAGGTGGAGATAATATCGGCACCGCCCTCGGAGATATCGTTGATGATCTTGGAGTAGTCGCCGATGTTCTTGTTGGTAGGATAGTGGACATTCTCCATGGGCATACGCAGCTTGGGATCGATCTGCATGACCAGATACTTGATCATGGAGTGAACGAAACCGGCTTCGTAGGTCTCGGGGGCAATGTTGCCATCCTCGTCAGCCCACTCGTCTTCCGCGAAAATATGGACCTTGGAGCAATCAACTTGGAAGTAGTTGATGAGCTGTGCCAGAGGGATGTAGGTGTCGGGCTCGGGGTTGCCCAGGATCATGGTAAAGGTCTTACCAGCCTCGGAAGCAGCCTTCAGCCGGGTGAAGAGGGTGGAGATCAGCACGGGATGGGGGTTCATCATGACCTTGACGTTGAATTCGGGATGCCACCAGGGCTCACGGTTTTCCAACTCTTTGCCGCTCATTTTGCGAACGCGCTCGCAGACTTCACGATCCTTGAAAGGAACGAAATCGGCGGGGGCAAAATTGAACTTGGAAGCGGGTTCAAAAATAATGTCGCTCATAGTTACTGCACCTTTCCGTTAAAAATTACTTTATTTACCTTCATCCAGTGATCTGTGATCACCAGGTCAGCACGTTTTCCTACGGCGATCTCGCCGCGGTCATAATAGCCTGCCGCCCGGGCAGGGTTGTAGGACGCGAATTTGAACACATCCACGATAGAAGCACCGGTGTGCTTGAGCATATTGCGACAGGCGATATCTAACGTCAGTTTAGAACCGGCGATCTCACCACTGTGGTCGAAATTGATATCATCCACATCATCATATCCGGGAGGAACAGGACCATCACAGGCATAGGCATCAGAGATCAGAATGATCCGGTCGTCACCTTTGATCTTGCGGATCAGTCGCAGCATGTAGGGATCCACATGGATGCCCCGGCTGTCGCAAATCAGCTCCGCATAGATTTCCGGATTATAATTGACAGCTTCATCCACACAAACGCCCCGGACCTCAGGATAGAGAATACGGTCACCAGTGGCATTGGTATGGTGTGTACCGATCCGCAGGCCATAGGGAATCAGTGCTTCCACCTGCTGCGGAGATGCTTCCGAGTGGGCAACGGAGAACACTGCGGCAGGATTCTTGGCCTTCACATCGAGAATAAAGTCCAGAATGTTTTCCCGCTCAGGGGCAAGACCCCAGACCTTGACCAGATCCCAGCCTGCATCAATAATCGGCTGGTAGTCCTTTTGATCCACTGGGCCGTTCCAAGGATTATGCTCCCGGTCACAGCCAAATTTGGGATTCATATAGGGCCCTTCCATATAGATACCAGCCAGATTCTTACAATCTGGGTCATCCATCGCTTTACGAATCACACCAATAGCATCCACAAAGTCTTGGGTATTCATGCTGAAATACAGCGCTGCCAGAACGGTGGTTGTTCCGTGATTTAAATGGTGTTTGACAACCTTAGGATCTTCATAGAAGAATACTTTCCCGTCGGAGTGGGTATGCAGGTCTACAAAGCCGGGGCCCACAAACAAACCTTCCGCATCGACGACTTCACAATCTTCCGGAATGGAAAGCTTGCGCATCTCGCCGAAGGATTGGATCTTTCCGTCTTCAATCAGCAAAGCGGCATTGGGGATCAGATGATCCCGCATGACCAGTGTGGCATTTATAATGGCAAGCATAGTTTTTTGACTCCTTTATGCGCCGCATGTATGGTATAATAATTACGAATGTGTTTGTAACGAGGAGAATAACCAAGGAAATGCTAACACAATATGTACTGCTTTGTACTATTAATATTAATACAAATGGAATTCTTTGTCAATGATATTTCGGTAGAATGGGCGGTATTTCTTGCAAAGTTCCTGCGGGTGTGCTAAAATAATCAAAAAGTCAGGTAGGATGTGAGATTGGTGGCATACAACAGTTATTTTTTCAAGCGGTATTTGATTTTGAATATGATCAGCCATCTGGGGCCTATCAGCCGTACGGAACTGATCGAACTGACGGATTACCGACCGGCCAGTGTCAGCGATATCATCAAAGAACTGCTGGACGAAAAGCTGATTGTAGAAACCGGCCATGCGTCTGTGGGACATGGTCGCAAGCGTACGATGCTGGAGATCAACAGGGAACATCTGTGCGCCATCGGTGTTTCTTTTACTGGCGACTCTGTCAATTATATTGTTTCTAAAATTGACGGAAGCATTTTGTGCCATTCTATTCAAAAGGTCAGTATGGATCTGACGAAGGATGACCAGATTCGGGAGATTATCCGGAGTATTGGTGCGCTTTTGGAGCAATTTTCAGATAAACATATCGTGGGAATTGGCATCAGTGAGCCGCTGTTTGATCCTACTGCCTACCAGCATGGCGCATCGTTAATCGCCAATTATTCTCACTTCAATGATTGGATTCGCCTGGCGTTGGTACCCAGACTGCGGGGAATACGCAACATGTTGGCAGAAAGCTACAGCGGTGTGATACTGCCTGCCATGGCAGAGCAGCGCTTCGGCGTGGCAAAGGGTGTGCAGGATTTTATTTGTGTAGAGCTTTCCAATGGTGTTGGATCCTCTATCTGCTGCAATGGTATGCCGGTAGCCGGTGCCAATGGCATGGCAGGAGAACTGGGACACACAGTGATCGAATATGCTGCCGGAAGTCACAAGCTTTGCTACTGCGGGAAACCGGATTGTGTGGAAGCGGATACTGCCTATCCGGCACTGGTCAGTGCCATCATGGACGCGGTGGAGCGCGGTGTTTTCTCATCTTTGACACCGGGGAAACCCATTACGATAGAAGCAATCCGGGAGGCTTTGGATGGCGGAGACCGGATGTGTATGCATTTGGTTGGGGAAGCTGCAAAGAAGATCGGCCTGGCCATTGCCAATGCCGTTAATCTGCTGAATCCGGAATTGGTAGTACTGCACGGCTTTATGCTGAAACTGGGAGACTACTTTTTAACGATATTGAAGCAATCCCTGCAGGAAAATGTACTTGCCATTGCAGCGGACTTCCGGTTGGAAATCTCGGACTCTATGGAAACTCTGCTTCCTCTGGGCGCGGTGGCGGAGATATTCTCCTCTTACCTGCGAAGCGATGACTATACCTGGGTGTACCAGATAAAACCCACAGAGCAGGATCGAAACGCATGAGTTTGCAAAAAGAAAGTCCCGCTGCGTTAGCAGCGGGACAAATTTTATACCTTGGAAATGGCCTGTTCCAGATCCGCGATCAGATCCTGCGTATTCTCCAGACCGCAGGAGAGGCGGATCAGATCCGCGCCGACACCGGCGGCATCCAACTGCTCGTCGGTCATCTGCCGATGGGTAGCAGAGGCCGGATGCAGACAGCAGGTACGGGAGTCTGCCACATGGGTCTCAATGGCACCCAGCTTCAAGTGCTTCATAAAGACCTCTGCAGCTTTGCGGCCGCCCTTCAAACCGAAGGAGATAACACCGCAGGAGCCGTTAGGCAGATACTTCTGAGCCACTTCGTAGTACTTGTCGCCCTTCAGGCCACAGTACTTGACCCATGCGACCTTTTCATTGGTGCTGAGGTATTCGGCAATGGCCTGGGCATTGGCGCAATGCTGCCGCATACGGAAGGGCAGGCTCTCTAAGCCCAGATTCAGATAGAAAGCGCTCTGGGGAGACTGAATAGAACCCAGATCCCGCATCAGCTGCGCGGTACACTTGGTGATGAAAGCGCCTTCCAGACCGAAGCGCTCAGTATAAGTAACACCGTGGTAGCTGTCGTCGGGAGTGCAAAGGCCGGGGAACTTATCGGGATACTTTGTCCAGTCAAACTTGCCGCTGTCTACGATAACGCCGCCGACAGCCACACCGTGACCGTCCATATACTTGGTAGTGGAATGGGTGACGATATCCGCGCCCCACTCAATGGGACGGCAGTTGATGGGAGTTGCAAAGGTGTTGTCAATGATAAAGGGAAGGCCGTTGTCGTGGGCTGCTTTGGCAAACAATTCAATATCCAGCACGTTCAGTGCAGGGTTGGCGATGGTCTCACCAAAGACCAGCTTGGTGTTAGGCCGGATAGCTGCGCAAATTTCCTCGTAAGTAGCATCGGGGCTGACAAAGGTAGCATCGATACCCATGCGTTTCATGGTGACGGAGATCAAGTTGAAGGTGCCGCCGTAAATGGCAGAGCTGGCTACGATGTGGTCACCGCAGGAAGCAATATTGAACATGGCATAGAAGTTGGCTGCCTGTCCGGAGCCGGTAAGCATAGCGGCGCTGCCGCCTTCCAACGCGGCGATCTTTGCAGCCACTGCATCGCAGGTGGGGTTGGCCAACCGGGAATAGAAATAACCGGAGGCCTCCAGGTCAAAGAGCTTACCCATATCCTCAGAGGTAGCATACTTGAAAGTAGTGCTTTGCACAATTGGGATCTGGCGGGGCTCACCGCTGGCAGGACTATAGCCGGCCTGAATGCATAATGTTTCGGTACGGAGCTTGGAATCCATGGAAATCACCTCAAAAATAAGATAGAGTTATTGTAATGCGGCAGTTTTCGTTTGTCAATCTTTGAAAACAACAAGGTCGTCCATATCTTTGCGCTTTTTTGTACGGAGTTTGTCGTCGGCTTTGGCATATCCCAGACAGATTACCAAACGCACCGGATGCTCCAGATCGCAGAGCTTACGGATCTTGCTGTCATCCAGCCAGCCTAAAATACAGGTGGAAAGACCCTGTGCGGCGGCTTCGGCGGTCAGATAAGCGGTCACGATACCGATATCGATGGAGCGATAGTCGTTGCCCTTGACCTTTGCACCCAAAGCGGCGGATTTTACATAGGGCATTTCGGAGACAACGATCATCACAGGTGCTTGCGAAGCGAATTTGTTCATGCCCATGCCCATGGTGGCAGCAGCAACTTCTTTGGCTGTGTTGCCTTGGCAGACCGTGAGCTTGTAAGGCTGGCCGTTACAGGCGGAGGGAGCAAGACGGGCGGCTTCCAGAATGGCATCCAGCTTTTCCTTTTCAACAGGTCGGGTTTCATCGTAGCTGCGGCAAGATTGCCGCTCCTTTGCGATTGATAAAAAGTCCATAAGTTACCTCCAAAAAAATGAAAAAAGATTTGCCAGAACGACTGATATCGTGTATAATAAAAGGCCGGCCTAAAAATGGTTTTTTGAAAAAGGCCGAATTTACGACAGATAAGAGGTGGTAGCATGCCAAAATATGAAAGATTGTCTTCTTCTTTGGAAAACCGCATTTGGCAAGAGCGGGAAGCGGGCAATTATCAGAAAACCGGATTTGACGACAGACAGGTGATCCGCAGAGAGACCCTGGCAAAGGACAGTGCTACCGTTTGGCGTCCGCCTTTTGTGCATGATATTGATAAGATTCTCCATTGCCCCTATTATAACCGCTACACCGATAAGACACAAGTATTTTCTTTGATCCGAAACGATGACATTACCCGCAGAAGCCTCCATGTGCAGTTGGTATCCCGAATTGCCAGAACCATCGGCAGTGCGCTGCATTTAAATCTGGATTTGATTGAAGCCATCGCTTTGGGCCACGACATCGGTCATACGCCCTTTGCCCATGGCGGCGAAGTGTTTTTGGACGAACTGTATTATAAGCATGCAGGTCGTCATTTCAGCCACAATATCCACTCGGTGCGTGTGCTGGATGGGATCTATCCTTTTAACATCAGTCTGCAGACCCTGTCGGGTATAGCGGGCCATAACGGAGAAATCGAGCTGGATGAATATCGGCCGGAGCCTATTGACAGCTTCCAGCAGTTCGACGATATGATTGAACGATGCTATCTGGACCGTGTGTATGCCAATCGGATCCAGCCCTCTACATTAGAAGGCTGCGTGGTGCGGATTTCAGACATTATTGCCTATCTGGGCAAGGATCGGCAGGATGCAGCCCGGGTCAATGTGGTAGAAGAAGAGGCCTTTGTCAATGAGGATATCGGTTCTCTAAACGCAGAGATCATCAACAATCTGGTAGTCAACATTATTGAGAACAGCTACGGAAAACCCTATATCAAGATGGATCAGCGGCACTTCCAAGCATTGCAGGAATCCAAACGGGATAATTATGCTATGATTTATGCCAATGCGGCGGCTATGTCCAAGCTGGATACGGTGGTACGGCCTATGATGGCCGAGGTTTACGGACAGATGCTGGATGATCTGAAAAGCGAGCGTAAACACTCTCCCATCTTCACACATCATATAGATTATGTAAACCGAGTGAAGTATAAACGGGAGATCCCTTACGAAAAAACAGAGCCGAATCAGCTGGTGGTGGACTATATTGCCAGTATGACCGATGATTATTTCATCGACTTGCATCACTATTTGTTCCCCAACAGCAACTTGCATGTGACCTACCGGGGATATTTTGACGAAACGTGAGGAACATTATGTTTGAACAAATATTTGCGGCGATCAAAAGCTATGACCGCATTATCATTCACAGACACAAGAACCCGGATGGCGATGCCCTGGGCAGCCAGATCGGTTTGAAGCATATTTTGAAAGAGAATTTCCCCCGGAAGGAAGTCTACGTTGTCGGTGACAAAGCAGGACGTTACAGCTTTATGGAGGATTCTCAAATGGATGAGATCTCTGACGAAGCATACAGCGGTGCGCTGGCTGTGATTCTCGACACTTCCGCCCGGCACCTGATCAGCGATGAGCGCTACATGCTGGCAGAGAAAACCGTCCGCATAGATCATCACATTTTCTGCGAAACCATTACAGATGTGGAAGTAACCGATACTTCCTATGAAAGTTGCTGCGGTCTGATTACGGAATTTGCCGCGGAGTGCGGATTAAAGCTGAATCCTCTGGCTGCCAAGTCCCTCTATACCGGTATGGTCACCGATTCCGGCCGATTCCGCTATGACAGTACCAGTTCCAATACCTTCCGTCTGGCATCGCTGCTGATGGAGCAGCCTTTTGATATCAGCGCGATCTACGGTAATCTCTACTCCGACGATCTGGAAAATGTGAAGAACAAGGCTCATTTCCTGCTGAAGATCCAGAAGACAGAAAAACCTGTTGCCTACATCTATACCAATCAGGAAGAAGTAAAATCTTTGAATATGGATATCTTCTCTATTTCCCGTGGTATGGTGGGCACCATGTCCGATATCAGAGGTATTGATATTTGGGTCAATTTCACGGAAACCGAAAAGGGTGTTCTGTGTGAGCTGCGTTCTTCCAAATATAATATCAACCCCATCGCTGTAAAATACGGTGGCGGCGGTCATGCCAAAGCCAGCGGCGCAACGGTCAAGGATCGGGAAACCGCTATGGCCATGCTACACGATCTGGAAGCACTGACGGAGGTAAACCAATGAGCTGTGAAATGATGCGCACCATTTTAGAAAAAATCAAGGCATATGACCGAATTTTCATTTTTCGTCATATGCGTATGGATGGCGATTGCGTAGGCGCTACCAAAGGTCTGCGGGCGATCCTAAAGCTGACCTTTCCCCAAAAGGACATCCGGATCGCGGATTTCCAGCACTCTGACTTTTTGGCATTTATGGGAGCGGATAAGGAAGAAATTCCCGATGGTGATTATGCCGATGCGCTGGGTATCGTGCTGGACACCGCTACCGGTGAGCGTGTATCCAACCAGAAATTCCGTCTGTGCAAGGAACTGGTGAAGATCGATCATCATATTCCGGTGGAGGATTATGCCCATTACACTTGGGTGGAAGAAGAGCGTTCCTCTGCCTGTGAGATGGTTGCTTATTTCTACCAGACCTTCCAAAAGGAACTGAAGATCGATCAAGAGGCGGCAACCTATCTCTACACCGGTATGGTGACGGACTCCGGTCGTTTCCAGTTCAGCAGTGTGGATGGAGACACCATGCGTCTGGCCGGTATGCTGCTGGATCAGGGCATTGACACCGATACCTTGTACGCCAATCTGTACCTGCGGGATTTTGGCGAACTGAAGTTCAAATCTGAGGTCTACCAGAAGATGCAGGTGACGGAAAACGGTGTTGCCTATATTTATGTCAGTAAGGAAATGCGGGAAGCCTACGGCCTGACCGTTGAGAGCGCCGGTATGGTGGTGTCCTTTTTAGAGAATATCCGCGGCTGCCTGTGTTGGATCGCCTTCATTGAGACCGATGAAAATATCCGGGTGCGTCTGCGCTCCCGCTTTGCCCCCATCAATACAGTAGCGGAGCATTATCGGGGTGGTGGTCATGCCTGCGCCAGCGGTGCCACCGTTTACAACCGAGAAGAAGTAGATGCACTTTTGGCGGAAGCAGATGCCCATATCAAGGCATACAAAGAAACACATGAGGGTTGGTTATGAGAATTCTGATTACAAATGACGACGGAATCCAGGGAGAAGGCTTGCTGCACTTGGTAAATTGGGCAAAAAAACTGGGTGAGGTGGTAGTTGCTGCTCCTAAGGTAGAGCAGAGCGCCAAGAGCCATACCATTGAGATCCACAAAAGCTTTGAAGCCAAAAAGGTGGACTATCTTCCCGGTGTCACCGCTTATGCCGTGGATTCCTCTCCTGCAGATTGTATACGGCTGTTGGTTTTGGGTCTGCATGAGCAGTTTGATCTGGTACTTTCCGGTATCAACAAGGGCTTGAATCTGGGAACCGATATCCTGTATTCCGGTACGGTGGCGGCTGTCTTTGAGGCGGCGGCACTGGGCATGAAGGCCATTGCGGTGTCTACTGAACCGAAAGCCATTTCCGTAGCCTGGGAGCAGCTGGATCGGATCTGGGAATACTTCTGCAAGCATGAGCTGCTGGAAAAGCACAATATCTATAATGTGAATATCCCCTTGAATGCCGGTGCTATCCGTATCACCCGCCAGGGTGGCCCATACTATTCCGATGATTTCCTGCCGGAAGAGAATGATATGTTCCGGCCCCAGGGCAAGCCGGTCTATATACCAAGCTGCGACTGTCTGGATACGGATACGGTGCTGACACGAAAAGAGATCTCCGTTATGCCCTTGTCCATCCAAAGAGTGGATATGGCAGTATACGAAGATCTACAAAAGCTAAACAAAGCATAATAAAATCACCCGTCCATTGGACGGGTGATTTTTTATGTGGAGATTACATAGCGGGAACAGCGCTGCCGAAGAATGCGGGGAACTGAGAAATGTTGATCTTGGACAGGTTCTCACCGGCAATGTACTTGATATCGGAAGCGGAGATGGTGTTGTAGGTGCTGTAGGTACCCAGGTAACGGGGAGCGCCTGCAACCTCAGCGGTGAACACGCCGCACTCTTCGTTCCATACGAAGGTAGCGGTGGGCTCCTCGGTCAGACGAACGCCAGCCTTGCCTTCCTGATACTCATGGATGTCGATGTACATCTTGGTCTCGCCGTCCATGAAGTAGAAGCGGAAGCCGCCCTCGACCTCTTCGATGGTCACATCAGCAGCAGCGCTGCCGCTTTCGGTAGTAGCCAGGTAGTTGCCGCTCATGGAGCCTGCGAAGAACAGGGTCTTGCCCAGCTCAGCCTGCATCAGACCGTACTTATAGGTGCCGGCAGCGGGCTGGCCCTCAGCAACGGTGAAGTTCCAAGCCATGGTGCCGAAGCCTGCGGGGAACTGGGAAACATTGATCTTGGACAGGTTCTCACCGGCAATGTACTTAATGTCAGAAGCGGAAATAGTGTTGTAGGTGCTGTAGGTGCCCAGGTAACGGGGTGCGCCTGCAACTTCAGCGGTGAAGACCTTGCACTCTTCGTTCCATACGAAGACAGCAGTGGGCTCAGCGGTCAGACGGATGCCTGCCTTGCCTTCCTGGTACTCGTGGATGTCGATGTACAGCTTTTCACCGTCCTTGACGAAGGACAGACGGAAGCCGCCCTCAACCTCTTCGATGGTCACGTCAACACCCTGTGCTGCATCCTCGGAGGTGGCCAGATAGTTGCCGCTCATTTCGCCTGTGAAGAACAGGGTCTTGCCCAGCTCAGCCTGAGTCAGGTAGAACAGAGCGGAGGTGCCGGCAGCGGGCTGGCCTTCCACAGCGGTGATCTGGTAAGAAACAGTGCAGAAGCCTGCGGGGAACTGAGAAATGCCAATCTTGCTCAGGTTCTCGCCTGCGATGTACTTGACATCGGAAGCAGAGAAGGTGTTGTAGGTGCTGTAGGTACCCAGGTAACGGGGAGCGCCTGCAACCTCAGCGGTGTAGACCTTGCACTCTTCGTTCCATACGAAGGTAGCAGTGGGCTCTTCGGTCAGACGGACGCCAGCCTTGCCCTCGGCGTACTCATTGATGTCGATGTACATCTTGGTCTCGCCGTCCATGAAGAAGAAGCGAACGCCACCGTCGACTTCTTCGATGGTCACATCCACAGCCTTGGTGGGATCTTCGGAAGCAGCCAGATAGTTGCCGCTCATAGCGCCGGTGAAGTACAGGGTTTTGCCCAGCTCAGCCTGAACCAGAGCGTACTTATAGGTGCTGCCGACCTCGGGAACTTCCACGAAGGTGGGGCCGCCGGAGGAAGCGGGGGTGCCGGGAACATAGAACTCAAAGTCAGCGCTTACGGACTTGCCTTCGGCGGTCAGAGTAGCGGTCAGGGTGAAGACCAGATCCTCTTCGCCGGGGTTCTCGTTGACATCAATGGTAACCTTGTTGTCAGCGGGAGCAGAGATAGCAACATTTTCTGCAGCGGCATCGGTGGTCCACTCGATGTCATAGGTGAAAGCGCCAATCTTGACCTGGGAAACCAGATCAAAGTCACGCAGGACCTTGCCGACCTTATCCTTGTACATGGTACGCAGATAAGCCTTGGCATTTTCCAGGCCGTCAGCAGCGGAGGGGGCAGCAGGAGCAGAAGGCTCAGTGGTTTCGGGTGCCTTGCCGCTGTTGCAGCCTGCGAATACGCTCAAGCACATAACCAGTGCGAGCACACAAGCAATCAGTTTTTTCATAATTGACTCCTTTTCGTTAATTCACGGTAATACCGTTTGCGGAGAATACTTTGATTTGATACATGCCGTCATAGTAGTCAACAATGCCTCTGACATCAATAGTCTTGCCCTCATAGGCATCTGCGGTGATCAGAGTCTTGTTTTCGTCATACAAGACGGTGGTGCGAACCAGAACAGTGATGCCGTCGGACACACAGGTCAGTGTCATGGCACCGTTGGAAGAGCTGTCCTCGTTGTCAGTAGTGTATATACTTTCAACTTGTAAACCCTTCATCTCGATGGAAGTACTCATGGCCAGCTCGGCATAGGAGAAGTCCTTGGTACCCTCTTCCTGCTCAATGCTGACAGTGCCGTTTATAAAGGTATCAGCATCGGTAGGAACATATGCGGGGGAATGACCCTCACTGATCTTCTGAATGTTGCCCGGATCATCGGGTACCATCTGCCGATAGGTCAGGCCGGAAACCTGATAGGTGCCGCCCACCTCGTAGTACTGAACAGTACCCACAATACGGGAATGATTACCCATGGAAAGAATATTCAGACCAGCGCCGGGGAGACCGTAGCCGTAGTAGACACTGATGCCATAATACAGGCCGGTTTCTTCGTCGAAATCTTCGACATAAACACTACCGCCGTCATTCATGGTAATCACACCGGAGAAAGCAACTTTCATTCCGTTATAGCTGCTTATATTGGTACGCAGCTCCTTCAGAGTCAGCTCAATGGCATCGCCGTAGAAGAAATCCGGATCCTTCTCGCCGGAGTGGACCTTGTACTTGTAAGCTCTGGCTTGATTGATGGCCGCGGTACAGACGCTGCCGTAGCGGTTATTGGCGGAGGAATTGGCGATGGCCAGACCCTCCTGCAGGATCTCGACATTCAGATTCCGATAGGGCTGGGATTCGTCCGTCCGGTACCAGACCCAGATCAGGTATCTGTCGCCGGTGGAGTCAGCGTTCCACTTTTCGTCATCGGATTCAATGATGATGGAGGTGGCGCTTTCCAGCTTTTGACGGGTGAAGGTAGAGGCTGCTTTGCCGTATTCCTCAATCTTACCGGTGGATTCTGGGGTATTGATGGCAAGGAACCGACCCTTAAGCACACCGGAGGGATGGACTTTGGGGGATACATGAAAATGCACGGTATCGCCATCAATAAAGGTCTTAACAGTGACCTCTTCTTTGACGGTCTCAGAGTTAATATTCAGTTCCAGTTGGCCAGCATAGTCCACAAGCTCAGGAAGAGTAGTTTCCACAGGCGTGGTGGTCTCGCTAGGGGTGGTTTGTGTGGGCTGAGGCACCTGTGCGCCGCAGGCACACAGGCAGCCAAAAACCAACAAAACCGTAAGGATCAAAGAGAGAATCCGTTTCATATCAGAAAAAGATTAGCTTCTGTATTCGCACTCGTCAACAGCGTCCTGGAATGCGTCTTCGATCATAGCATCCACATCGCCGCCGTCATCAGCGGTCAGACACTTGGTCAGCAGGGTACCGACCTGATCACGGGCTGCGGAAGAACCGTTAAAGGCAGGGGAGGTGTAGTAAGCATTCTGCTGCTCCAGACAGACCTTTGCGGACAGAGCGGAGATATAGTCACCACCGTCAGCGCTGGCCAGGAAGTCAGCGTAAACAGCGTTGTTGGCAACGGACTTCAGAACGGGAACGTAACCGGAAGCCATGGAGAACTCAGCCTGGAAGTTGACGTTGGTGGTCAGGAACTTAACAAACAGCCAGGAAGCGATAACTTCCTGAGGATTCTCCTTCTGGAAGATGCAGACACTGGGGCCCTGGGAGATGACCTTCTGGTTGTCAGCGCTGACCTGAGGAATGGTAGCGATGCCCACTTCGAAGGGGTACTCGCCGTTAACGGCAGCAGGACGCTGGTGGGTGTCACCGGCAGAGGAGCCGATGGACATGTAGCTCTTGACATCGTTGGTGGAAACAAACAGACCAGAGGTGTATGCGCCGTAGATGGTCTGGGTGGTCAGGTAACCCTTCTGGTACCATTCGCGGAATTTCTTAATGAAGTCCCGGTTGGTCTGGTTGTTGAACAGGAAGTGGTCACCGGTGGCGCTGGTGTAGGGGGACTTGTACTGCTCACACATGGTGATGAACCAGTTGGCTTCGGAGTCATAGCCCAGAGGAATGGACTTGGGGTCGATCTTCTTGATCTGCTCGCAGACAGCTTCCAGCTCGTCCCAAGTGGTGGGAACGGTCAGATTATTTTCGGTGAAGAAAGTCTTGTTGTAGTACAGAACCTCGGTGGACTTGGACAGCGGCATGGTGTACATCAGACCGTCGCCGAACTGCTTGCCTTCGTTGTAGTAACCCTCAATGAAGTCAGCCTTCTGCTCGTTGGTCAGACCCAGGATCTCGGTGGTGCCGTCAGCCTTGGTGACGGTAGCCTGGCTTGCAATCAGATCATCCAGCTGGGTGACAACACCGGCCAGATTGTACAGAGCAACGTGGTCGGGGTAGCAGTAAGCGATGTTGGGCTGGCTGCCCACAGTGATCTCAGTGGAGATCTGGTCGCGGACATCGTCGTAGCCGCCGACAGAGGTGTACTCAACAGTGATGTTGGGGTACAGCTTGTGGAACTCTTCGATATACAGGTCCAGAACTGCGGTCAGGTTGGAACCCATGGTGTGATAGAAGCTGATGGTAACATTGCTTCCGTCATAACCGCCTTCGGGAACCGCGAAGTTGGCAACGGGGGTCTTGTCGGTGTTGCCGGGAGCTTCGGTGGTGTTGGGAGTGTTGCTGTTGCAGGCAACCATGCTTACCATCATGGCAACCAGCAGAAGCAGAGCAACGATTCTCTTTTTCATAGTGGTGTGTTTCTCCTTTTATTGTTTTGTATTGGTTATTTATGTTACAGGCAATTGCCTATTAACCCTTGATACCGCTGCGGCTGACACCGGACATGATATATTTTCTTAGGAAAATAAATACCAAGAACAGCGGAGCGGAGACGATGGCAACGGCAGCCATCTGCACAGGATAGTTGACATCACCGGAGGTTTCGGTGAAGGCGTTGCGCAGGCCGTTGGTGATCATACGCATTTCTTCTTTATTGGCAACCAGACGGGGCCAGATATAGGAGTTCCATGCGCCCATCATCTTCAAAATGGTGATGGAGATCAGTGTGGGCAGCGCCAGGGGAATCATGACCTTCCAAAGATATTTCAGGTCAGAGGTGCCGTCAACCTTGGCGGCCAGATACAGTTCGTTGGGGGTCTGCATAAAGTTCTGACGCAGCAAGTAGATATAGAACACGCTGACCAGGAAGGGTACGATCAAAACCACATACTTGTTGATCCAGCCAAAGGTGGTGACGGTTGCATAGTTGGTGATGGTGAACAGCTCACCGGGGATCATCATGGTAGCAAGCAAAGCGCCAAACAGCATATCCTTGCCCTTGAAATCCAACCGGGCGAAAGCAAAAGCGGTCAGTACGGTGATTACCAGAGAGAGGATCGTGGAAACGATACCAACATACATGGTATTCAGGAACAGACGACCGAGATTGGCGGTAGTAAAGGCGTTTGCGTAGTTACTGAACATGATGATTTTGGGCCAGAAGGTGGGAACACTCAGACGATACTCGTCCAAGGTTTTCAGAGAGGAGATGATCATCCAATAGAAGGGAAACAGGACGATCAGCGCCATAGCGCCCAAAAACAGGTAAGTTCCGGCTTTGACCAGTATTTTGACTACCCGGCTGCGGGCAGTTTCGATGCCCATGTTTTTGGCGTGCATGGTAGCGGTAACTTCTTTCTTTGCCATAATGCACACCTCCTTAATAGTGGACGCGCTTCTTGCTGACCTGAGTATTGATCATGGTGACCACCAGAATAATACCGAACAGGATCAGCGCAGCAGCGCTGGCACGGCCCTGGTTGTTGCTTTCCAGAGCGTCATAGATAAATCCGACCATGGTGTTGAGGCGGCCGGCATCATCCGGGGGACCCATCTTTTCGCCGAAAATACCGACGATGCTGGTATACTCCTTGAAACCGCCGATGAAACCGGTAATGATAACATAGGCCAGCATGGGGGACAGCAGCGGCACGGTGATGCGGGTGAATACTCTTCTGCGGGGGGTGCCGTCTACACGGGCAGCATCGTAATACTGCTTGTTGATGCTTTGCAGACCGCCCAGAAGAACCAGAATCTTAAAGGGCAGGGCATTCCATACGATATAAACGATCATAACGAACATGTTCGCTTCATAACTCGAACCGGTATTGATCCAGTTGACTGCCTTGCCGCCAAAGAATTCGATGACATTGTTAATGATACCTGCGGTGACCACAATCTCATTTTCAGTACCATAGAAGGAGCCGACAATGTTAAACATGGCGGCAAAGACCATGCCGATAGCGATAGAGTTGGTCACATAGGGCAGGAAGAAGATGGTCTGCAGGAACCGCTGCAGAGGCTTAATGGAATGCAGTGCCACAGCGATGAGCAGTGCCAGCAAGGTAGATACGGGCACGGTCCAAACACACAGCAGCACAGTGTTTTTCAGACAGGTAACGAAGCGCTTGTACTGAACAACCTTGATGAAATTGCCGAGGCCAAAATCAAAGACGGCACCGCCGGCAGCTTCCAGACCTCTATAGTTTTCCAGAAAGGCCATTCTGACGGTGTTGATGATGGGCCATACGGTGAACACCAGCAGCAATACGATCGCCGGCGCCAGATAGACCCAGGCTTTCCATTGTTGTTTGCTGTCTACCATGTTACTTCACCTCAAAACGGATTCTTTCCTCAGTTTCCTTGTTGAAGAGGAAGATCTTATGAGGCTTGATGGAGAAGCGAACGGTCTCAGCGTCGGCGTCCACTTTGTTGTCGGCATTGATAATGGAGCGGACAACGGGGTTGCAGGAAGCGGCATTGGTAGAAACAATGCTCACGTCGCGGCCCATGACTTCCACATTGCTCAGCTTGCAGTGCATGGGGCCTTCGGGGTCCAGGTTGAAACCCTCGGGACGGATACCGATGGAAACCTTCTGGTCAGCCACATTGGCAACTTCCAGAACAGCATCTTCACCGATATAGACCTTGCCGTCCTTTACTTCACCCTCGAATACGTTGATGGGAGGCGTGCCCAGGAATTTGGCAACGAAGAGGTTCACAGGATCGTCATACACATCCTGAGGCTTGCCGATCTGCTGGACTACACCCAGCTTCATAACAACGATCAGATCGGAGATGCTCATGGCCTCTTCCTGATCGTGGGTAACGAAGATAGTAGTGATCTTAGTCTCTCTCTGGATGCGGCGGATCTCCTCACGGGTCTGAAGTCTCAGACGGGCATCCAAGTTGGAAAGAGGCTCGTCCAGCAGAAGAACACGGGGCATCTTGACCAGAGCACGGGCGATAGCACCACGCTGCTGCTGACCGCCGGACAGCTCACTGGGCTTGCGCTCCATCAGATCGTCGATCTGCACCAGCTTGGCGGCATAAACAGCACGCTCCAGCATCTCTTCCTTGGTCAGCTTGTCAGCGCCCTTCAGATTCTGCAGGGGGAAGAGAATGTTCTGCTTTACGGTCATGTGGGGGTACAGGGCGTAGTTCTGGAACACCAGACCGACACCGCGGTTTTCAGTGGGCAGCTCAGTAACATCGTCTTCACCGAAGAAGATTTTGCCACTGCTGGGTTTCTGGAGACCGCTGATCATGTACAGTGTGGTACTTTTACCACAACCGGAGGGTCCCAGCAGGCCGATCAGTTTGCCGTCGGGGATGGTGAAGGTGAAATCGTTGACAGCAACGACTTCCTCACCGGATTTCTTGTTGCGACTGGGGAAGATTTTGGTCAGATTCTGCAATTCAACTTTCATACAGTTCCCTTCCTATGTCAAAAAATTAGAAACATTATTATATCAAAGGAAGCATTCGCTTACCTTAGTATACCTGTTTGGATGCTTTTTCAGCATGAAGACGTTTGGTGTATTCAATCAGATCATCTTCCGTATCGAAGATCATCTGGCTTTCCATGTCCACTACCACCGTATCGCTAAGCCGGTCATGGATCACACTGTTGGTGTGGGATGTTACCAACAAAATCAGCTGGAGAAGGAGAATGCCGCCAATCACCAATGGACCCACAATACCAATCGTTCCCCAGAAGATCATTAGAATGATCAGTACCGGGATCATGGTTTCGATGGTGAACTTACCAAGAAATGTGCGGATAAACAGCGCGACAGGGGTGACGCGAACACCGTGGGCACGCATCAAACCAATACCGAAGATCTTTTTGCCCAGAGTACGGCCTTCTTTCAAAAACAGCGGAACTGCGAATTCCAGCGCCAGATAGCCCAGCAGAATACTGATACTGGCAATGGTAATGGTAAGCCTAACAATCATGTTGAAGTTATAAATGGCATCGGAATCTTTGGAAAATTCTTCGTAGGCCTTATTGTACAGGTTCATTTGCTCCTGCGTCATGGCATTGTAATCATCTATGGTGAGGTCGAAGGAGATGCCATACTTCGTTTCGTATTTGTTGTAACAATTGTCCAAGGCATTGTTGTATGTGTCAAAACCGAGGAGGGAGGAAAGAATCATGGCAAGAAATGCGACCAAAACAGAAAGCAGGATCACATCTAGCAAAGCTGCGGAGATTCGCTTCCACATATTGGCTTTTTGTATATCAAGATGCATAATGTTTAAAGTCCTTCTTGTAATTTGAATCTGGGGATGAAGACACCCCAACTTTCACCACTCTATATGATACCACATAAACTGAAATAAATCTACTGTAACTTTGCTGTTTTCGTCAAAATCCAGTTATAAAATTTTTGCGCAGATAAGAAAACTTATCTGCGCAAAAATAATGACATATTAGCGTTGGGATTCCAGGTTTGTGTCAGAATATTTGACATACTGGCCCGGGGCAGCAGCTTGCTTAACGGGGGCAGTTGCGGCTTGTTCGTTTACAGGCGTAAAGGCTTCTTTTTCACAGCCGCAGCCGGGACAATGGTAATGTACCGGCAGTTTTTCAAAGGGGGTTCCGGCTGGAATGCCCCGTCTGACATAGCCCGCCTCTTCATCATAAATTGTTCCGCATAATTCACATATGTATTTCATAATTATTCTCCGTTTCAGTAGTATTCTGCGCATTCCGGAGAAAAAAAGACAGGCTGCCCCTCCGGATTTAAAAACCGGTAGACAACCATTTTAGGTGGTTGGTAGAAACGCGCAACCATATTATGCGCTTATACCTAGCTCTATGCGTATTGTGTGGAAATAATTTTAGCACAGTGAACATAATATGTCAATAAAAATTGTAAAATTTGTGCAATATATGAGGGGAGCATAATTTTCCCTTGATTTTTCCGGATGGAGACCGTATGATATGGGAGCAGGCAGCTTTCCGTGTTTCTGTATCAAACACGGCAGGCTGCCTTCTGATCTCTGACGAAAGAAAGTGAGATGATACTATGAGTAGAAAATACAGACTATCCACCGCGCTGGATGTAGATGACCTGCTAATGGAGTGTACCTCGTATGCCATTCGGTTAGCAAATGAAAAATATAAATTTGATCCTCCCATGACCATCCATGAAAAGGTGCGCTGGGGCAAGCAAAACAACCGCGCGGATTCCATTTATCCCTATTTTGAAGATGCTGAGTTCTATCGCACACAGCCGGTGTATCCCGGTGCCAAGGAATTTGTAAAAAAGCTCTGCCAGATGACGGATGTCTATATCTGTACCGCGGTGCCGCCGGAATACATGGGGATCCGGGCCCAGAGAATTCTGGAGGAATTTCCGGAGATCCCTCGGGATCATATTTACATGGGATTTAAAAAGGACAAGATCCATGTGGATATCCTCTTTGATGATGCCATGCACAATATTCTCAATTCCGGAGCAAAGTATCCAATTCTAATGCGCCGTCCATGGAATCAGGAGGCCACCGGCATGTTGGCTGTCAATAACTATGATGAGTTCTTGAAGCTGGTGGAGGTTATTGCCGAGAGCTACTCGGTAACAGCGGAAAACCGAATGCCGGAATCTGCGGATATTGTGGTGCTGGTAGGCCCTTCCGGTAGCGGCAAGTCCAAGATCGCCAAACGGTTACTGGCTAAGAATACCGGCTTGGAAAAGCTGGTCAGCTATACCACCAACGACCCAACGGCGGAGGAATTGAACGATTGGTATAATTATGTATCGCTGGTGACTTTCCACAGTATGTGTGACAGCCGTGTGCTACTACAATCCACCATGTATGCCGGTCACGGCTATGGCTCCCGGAAGGGAGATGTGGAAAAGGTTCTGGAAAAGGGCAAGCGTGTACTGACGACTATGGATATCTGCGGCGCCATGTCCCTAAAAACGCACTTTAAAAATGTGACGACCATCTATATCAAACGGGACAAAAAAGCGCTGATGGCATCCATCCTGCGAAAGAATTCCTCCATCGAGGACAAGGTCAATCGCTTGACGGCCATTGAATATGAGCAGCAGAACGCGGAGCTTTGCGACTATGTGGTGGATTTCAATTCCTACGACGACGCAGTGGAGCAGATCTGCAGCATTTTGAATGTATAATAAAAAGCACCCGTGTGGGTGCTTTTTATATTTTGGATTCCAGTGTATGCAGAAACTCCAGTGGGATTGTTAGATTGCCGCGGCCTATACCGATGGCGATATCCGGCTTGTTGCTGCCATGGAAATCGCTGCCGCCGCTCTCCTTGATGCCAAATTCCGCGGCGATTGCTTGGGCAAGGCGGGTCTGTACTTCATCATAGGTAGAATAGAGGGTTTCCATACCGTTCAGACCATAAGGGACAGCTTTTTTGAGAAAGTTTCGTAATGCCTCTTCTGACAGACTCAGAAACGGGTGCGCCAATACGGAAACCGCGCCGATCTCTTTGATAAATGCAATCATTTCAAAAGCATCGGGCCGGGGTGGGGGCGTGTAAAGTCCGTTCTTGGGGGAGAGAATGGTTTGAAAACATTCCTTTATGGTGGGAAAATACCCCTTTTCCACCAGTTCTGCGGCAAAATGGGCCCGGTTGGGAAGACCGGCGGTCTTTGCTTTTATGGCTTCATAATCCATAGCATATCCGGCCTGCTGCAGTGCTTTTGCCAAAAGAAGATTACTTTCCTTTTTCTTCTGTTGGTAGACAGTGAGCAGTTCGTTGATCCGGTCATAATGCTGCGGCTGAATAAAGAGTCCCAGAATATGCAGTTCGATGCCTTGATAATCGGTGGAAAATTCAATGCCGGGAACAGCCCGGACAGTGCTGCCTTCC
The DNA here is from genome assembly GCA_045653485.1 of Faecousia sp. Taxonomy (GTDB): domain Bacteria; phylum Bacillota; class Clostridia; order Oscillospirales; family Oscillospiraceae; genus Faecousia. The sequence goes on from JAZOLX010000121.1 coordinate 20,210, forward strand.
GCCGCTGCCAGAAAATCTGGCAATCCATCGATGGTGTTGTGGTCTGTCAGCGCAATGGCGCTAAGACAAGCGGATTCTGCCAAACGAATCAGCTCAGCAGGAGAGCAGGTACCGTCGGAATAATTGGAATGTACGTGCAGGTCACAAAATTCTGACATAATGGGCCTCCGAAAAAACGAATAGATACATTATACCAAAATAAAAGAAAATGTAAAGATAACGCCGCTTCCAGGTGTGGAAGCGGCGCTTGGATTATTGGAGATTTGCTGCGGTTTGCTGGGCGGGGATACAGGCTTGGTAACGTTCCATGTAGGATTGGAATCCAGCGACACCTGCCGCATTCGGCTGCACAACGGTGCTCGCTGCGTGAGCAAAGACCTTGCTTTGCAGATAGTCTTCCATGGTTTCGCCGTTCTCTTTGCGGCACATGTAAGCTGCCAGAAGCGCCATGCCCCAAGGGCCGCCTTCACCGGCAGTTTCCATGGTGGAGATGGGTACATTCAGCGCGTCCGCCAAGATCTGCTGACCCACGCCGGGGGTTTTGAAGAAGCCACCGTGGCCCAGAAGCCGGTCGGATTCCACACTTTCCTCCCGTGCCAGCATATCCATGCCGATCTTCAAGGTGGCGATAGCACCATAAAGCTGGGAGCGCATCAGATTGGCGATAGTCAGCTTACTATCGGGTAAGCGAACCAGCATGGGTCTGCCGGTTTCGGTAGCCGTCAGCGGTTCGCCAGCAAAATAATTGAAAGCGATAATTCCGCTGCAATCGGTATCGCCCTCCAGAGCCTTGCGGTACATGGTGGGGTACAGCTCATTTTTATCCACGGGCCAACCCATAGCCCCGGCGGCATCGGCAATCAGATTGACCCATGCGTCGATCTCGGAGGTACAGGTGTTGGTGTGGGCCATGGCCACCGTCTTGCCGGAGGGAGTAGCCACCACGTCGATCTCCGGGTAGTAATTCTTCAGAGGCCGCTCCAGTACCTGCAAGGAGAAAGCGGAGGTGCCCGCTGAAATACTGCCGGTTCTGGGCAGTACCGCGCCGGTGGCGACCATGCCGGTGCCTGCGCCACCTTCCGGGGGCCACATGGGGATGCCTGCTTCCAAGGTGCCGCTTTCGTCCAGAAGTGCAGCGCCCTCGGCGGTCAATACACCTGTCTGTGCGCCTGCGGGAAGTACTTTCGGCAGAATATCTCGCAGCTTCCAGGAGAAACCGTAAGGTGCGATGAGCTCGTCAAATTGATTCAGCCGGGCGCTATCAAAATCCTTGGCGTTATCGTCATAGGGGAACATACCGGAGGCTTCGTCGATACCCATGACCCGCTGCCCGGTGAGTAGATAGTGGATATACCCGCTGAGCGTGGTGATGTAATCGATACCGGGAACATGGGGTTCTTTGTTTAAAATCGCCTGATACAGGTGGGCAATGCTCCAGCGCTGGGGAATGTTAAACCGGAACAGCTCCATCAGTTCTTTGGCAGCGGGGGCGGTAATGGTGTTGCGCCATGTGCGGAAGGGGGCAAGCTGCTTGCCGGATTTGTCAAAGACCAGATAGCCGTGCATCATACCGGAAATACCGATGGCAGCGACCCGGCGCAGTGGCTGACCGTATTTTTTCAGCACATTTTCCCGCAATTCGCTGTAGCAGGCGCGTACACCTGCCACTGCGTCTTCCAGACGGTAAGTCCATACTCCGTTTTCCAGGCGGTTTTCCCAACTGTAGGAGCCGGAAGCGATGACCTGGTGATTTTCGTCGATCAGAACGGCCTTGATTCGGGTGGAGCCTAGCTCGATGCCCAAAACTGCGTTTTGCAGATCCATAATGATTCTCCTTTGGAAAAAGCCTCCCTTGCGGGAGGCTTTTAAAGTTTTAAAGATTAGATAGCCTTGGCATTGGCCAGCAGGAACTTCTCGGCTGCGGGGTTCCACAGACCGTTGTTTTCCTTGCACAGACGATCCAGCTCAGCGAACATAGGATCGGTCTTGCCCTTCTCCTCGAACTCGTCGATAGCGGTCAGAGGCAGGTCGATCTGTGCGTAGATCAGCTTCTTGCCGCCGGGGATCTTGGGCAGGTTCAGAGTGGTGTCGATGGCAGCATTCAGACCACCGATGTGGGTGACCAGACCGGAGGGATTCAGCTTGCCTGCGTTCATCATGGCGATGGCTTCCTGCATATCGTTGGTGTTACCACCGGAGGTGCCGACCACGTGAGTGTACAGGTAGTGGACGTTGTACCAGTTGAAGGGAGCCTTGAACTTGGAATCGGTGGGGCCTGCGAAGAAGTTCAGGCAGCCGTCAAAGCCCAGAATATCGTCAGCCTGCTCGATCAGAGGCTTAACGGGAGCGAAGCACACAACATCGTCATAGCCGGTGCCGCCGGTCAGCTCACGCAGGTACTCGGTAGCGTTCTCCATGCGGGTGTTGACGTAGTGCAGCTCGATGCCGTTGGCCTTGGCGTCTTCCACAGTGTAGATGGAAGCAGCTCTCTGCAGACGGGCATCATCAATGTCGGTGATGACCAGCAGGCTGGGCTTGCGGTCGCAGTGGATGGCGTAGTCGATGGCAGCCAGACCCATGGGGCCAACAGATGCCAGCAGAGCCATCTTGCCGCCTTCCTTGATGCCCATTTCATGGACATAGGAACCGGCCTTGGTGTG
>JAZOLX010000122.1:0-17318 GCA_045653485.1 Faecousia sp.
TATGAGCCTGTATTCCTGACACTACTTCCCCAGGCATGAAACAACAAAGTGTTGCTTCAGGGCAGAAGCGAAAACTGCACTTGGCTGCGCATCACGGGAATTTCACCCCTCCGAGGATCTCTCCGAGCTGCCCCTTCTGGGACAGGAGTACCAACGTTGGTGCTGTCATCGCAAGACAGATCGGCCATGATCTGCTTTCTGGACGGTCGGACCCGCTCCCCACCTTACTTGCCGCTTTTATGCAGATACCTGCACAGATGGATCCTCGCGCTCCCTCCAATGTCGCTGCCCATTCTCTGTCGTTACAAGGCACACCAACGGATGTATTTTCGTCTCTGGATATTCACTTGAAAAGATTCATGAAAGGCTTTTTTCGGTTATCAAAAGAGTTCCCCTCACTATTAATCCAGTTTTTCTAATACGTCAGGAACAAATCCTCAAAAACTTCCCATAATATCCAATAACCTTTTGAGCTTCGACAGGATTCTTTTACGCTGTTTATTAATTCCTCTATGAGACAATCCCACTCGCTTCGCATAATCACTTACAGGAATATCTTCAAAATAAATAGCCTGAATTAACTCTCTTTCTGGCTTTGGGAGCGCTGCCACAATGTTGTGTAACCTCTCCTTTAATTCGTTTGCAATTACAAGTTCCTCCATCCCAGGACTATTCATATCTTGAATTGCTTCTGCTCCAACAGTCTCGCCATTATCAAGAGCATCATAGGATACCACATCATGATCCTGCTTCTTTTCCTCCTGCCACCTTTCCTGTCTATCCATTCGGAAGTAAGCATAATAAACATCCTCTGATACTTCGATCAGATTTCCCTGAATTTTGATCATGTACTTTTCCTTATCTGCCATGCTGCAGACCTCCTTAGTGTTTGAAATTTGATTGGTAGATCAAGCTTCAGAAGGAGGTGCACGTATTCTGTATGCAAATGCTGTAAATCCTTTGTGCAAAACAGAGAAAAACCTATTTTCCTCTCTGTTTTTATAGAACACAGGTGTTTTCTCGCAGATAAAACAATACCCTTCCCCAAAAGTCGCTATTTTATGATAGCGGTTCTTTGGGAAGGGTGTCGAAAAAATAATGGGTGCAGAATGGAAATCGCCAATCTGCACCCAATATATCTTAGAAGGTGGTATATTAAGGTCTCGTAGTCCCCGTATTCGGGGATAATCAAAAGGGATACTTTTTCATTTTAGAAACTATTCCTTATATAATTTTGAGGCTACTAGCTTATCCTCATGCCTCCATAGTGGCTTATATTGCACAAATACCCAAGCGACCCGAACTCGCTTGGGTATTTTCGCTGTCCTATTACTGTAACTATGGAAGAAAATACAATACAATAACGTAAAGAGTAGTCAGAATTGACTTATATTGGCAAAAGATACAAGTGGGAGATACAGTAATTGGTTTCTCTGCGTTAGATGAGATTAAGATAGATGAGTATTAATTAGAAGAAATAAAAAAGATGGGAGTTATTATCTTTTCCATGCAAAGCATTGTTACCATGTGGTCATGCCGCCGTCAACAATGATGTTGGTGCCGGTCATGAAAGAGGAAGCATCACTTGCCAGCAGTAATATGGCACCGTTTAGTTCCTCTGGCTTGCCGGTGCGCTTCATCATGGTCTTGTTAGAGAGTCTTCCGATAAACTCCATATTGGTTGCGGGGGTGATATTGGGGAACGCACCTGGGGTAAGACTGTTGACGCGGATATTCTTTTGAGCCAGCTGGGAAGCACAGATCTTGGTGAACTGAATAACACCGGCCTTGCCTGCACCATAGGCAGGTGGATTACCGGGCAGATCTCCGTAAATCTCGTAGTCAGGCGCGATAACACCATACATGGAACCCACATTGACAATATTGCCACCGCCGTATTTTTCAAAGAAAGGAATAATCTCACGTGTGCAGCGGAAAATAACACTCAAAGTGCCGTCAATTGTCTCGTCCCAGCTGGCATCGTCAATTTTATCTATATGATGCTCAGCTGCCTTGCCGCCTGCGCCGCCGCCGTAAGCGGCACAGTTGACCAGCACATCGATCTTACCGAAGATCTCTTCAGCTTTCAAGAAGGCTTTCTGAGTGTCCGCTGTTTTCTTAAGGTCTGCCGGGATCACTACCAGCTTACCTGCTGCCTTATATGCGTCATAGCTTTCGTCAAATTTGTCGGAACGGTTAGGAACAGCTACATTGGCACCAAAGTCCAGTAATGCCTTTACCATTACCTTGCCCAAGTTGCCACAGCCGCCGGTAAAAACAACAGTTTTGCCATCCATGGTAAAAATATTATTTTTCATAATGAAACCTCTATTAATTATTGTGTTTTTATTGTCCGATTACATAGTAACCAAAGGCGTATTACAGAAAACCCAGTCTATGGGATATCCATAGGCCGGGCTTTTGTTTTGAGATTATCACTTTCCAAAGTAAGCAATGGTTTTATGCAGAATCTCTGCCTGAGCCTCTGCTTCATCGGTATCGAAGTAGTTGGTCTTGAACTGCAGCAGCTGAGGCTGAATCATCTCTGCTACGGGGCAAAGGCCCTTTTCGTAGGTGTAACTCTCGAAGAGGCGCTCTCTTCCCAGGAAGGTCTTGTTGCGGAATGCAGGCTCCAGATAGGTCAGCATCCATGCAGCATAGATACCGTCGCCACCCAGCTCCATGAACTTCTTGCGGAATTCATACCAGGTGATGTCAGGGTTGACCATACGGATGGCAACTGCCCAGTAAGCATGCTCACACTCTGCAGGGGTATACTGGGGAATCAGCCAGTCGCAACCGGCGGCTGCTTCCTCAATGATCTTACCGGAAGCCTTACGCATATCGCACAGTTCTTCCATACGCTCGGTCTGTGCCAGAGCAACCGCGCCCACCACATCGGACATACGATAGTTCCAGCCCAGCTGAATATGGCGCTCGTAGGCAGGATTCTGAATGTCATCCTTGGTGATACGAGCCTTCTTCATGGTGATGCTGCCATAACCCAGGCCGGAGAACCGGCGCAGCTGCAGAGCCAGCTCGTCGTCATTGGTGGTAACCATACCGCCTTCACCGGAGGTCAGGTGCTTGGATGCCTGGAAGGAGAAGCTGCCCATATGGCCGATAGTACCGGCATTCTGACCCTTGTACTTACCCAGGAAACACTGGGCATCGTCTTCAATGACCACCAGATTATGCTTCTTGGCGATGGCCATGATGGCATCCATATCAGGCATCAGGCCAAACAGAGAAACAATGATGATGGCCTTGGTCTTGGGGGTGATCTTCTTCTCAATATCTGCAGCGCTGATCAGGAATGTTTTTTCATCCACATCCGCAAAAACGGGGATGGCATTGGCCTGGATGACAGCCAGAGAGGTGGAGGACATGGTCAGAGGAGGTACGATAACCTCATCACCCATGGTAACACCGGCAGCTTCCAGTGCGGCATGCAGGGTAGCGGTACCGTTAACAAAGCCAACGGAATGTTTTGTGCCGATCTTCTCAGCAAAAGCCTTTTCCAGACGGACAACAAACTTATAGTTATTATGGGTCTCAAACTGGCCATCCAAAGACTGCATGGCATACTGGCGCTCTAAATCGGTGATTCTTTCAATTTTCATTTTTAATACTCCATTCTGTTGTTAGTCTTTTGATTATTCTCAGAAACAAGTACACCTTAACACCGAAAACTACAAAAATAAATTAGTCTCATAAGTCTGTTGCCTCCAAAGCAAAAACTAGACAGGCCTCCACAGCAACAAGCGTTGCTCCCTTAATATAGAATTTGGGGCAAGCGATAAAAAATATCGCAAATGGCACCGTATCTACCATGAACATTGCTAGCAGTAGTGACCTTCTACTAATTCCGACGGAACCAGATTTCTCATTAAGGGTGTATATATGGAAAATGAAGAAATTGGTTAGTTGGTTACTAAAGATAACAAGGGTGGCATAGCCACCCTGCTATCCAAAGGAGAAAGAAACTAGTCATGTGATTAGATAATAAGAAAATTAAGCCTCCAGGTTGAAGCCGGTCTCTTTATTGAAAACGTGACAGACATGGCCTGCGAAGTTGAGGCTAACGGGATGAGCGTTTGCCAAAGCAGCAACTTCAACACAGTTCATGTTCATTGTGGAAACTACCATAACAACATCCTGCCCAGAGTGGAAACGTGCAGGTAGACGGAAGAACCCATCACTTCGGAAACATCTACCTTGCCGGAGATACCGGTGGTACCCAGCTCAATGTGCACGGGACGGACGCACAGAACGATATCCTGAGGCTCAACATTGTTGCAGCCAGCTTAGCCAGTATTTCCTCAAACAGCTCAACGATCAGATCAGCCAGCTTGACTGCGTACTTGCCGTTCTCCTTGACGCGCTTTGCGTCGTTGAAGAAGTTCATCTGGGGAGTGCCGACGAAGCCTGCTGCGAACAGGTTGTAGGGATGGTCGAACACTTCCTGAGGAGTGCCGACCTGCTGTACAAAGCCCACCTTCATGATGACGATACGATCACCCTGGGGCATAGCTCCGGTCTTGAAGAGAACAGAAATAATCGCACAGTTTATCTTGTCAGCAATTTACGAAAGCAACGAACCGCTGTAATGCAGTTTTGCCATCTTCGGTTCGTGCGTACACACCGGCATGTTCCAGAACCTTTGCGAAGACCTGGCCCACTTCTTCCTTAAGAATTTCAGCTGTATTTTCCTTGGTGAAGATGTACTTAGCCTTCAATTCCTCTACCCAAGGTGCGTGCTTAGACAGAATTTCATCCATTGCAATGTCTGTGCCTGTCGGAATTGCTTCTTCTAGTGCAGCCAACTCTGCTTTCAGACGGGCAGGCAGGACAGCAAGGCCCATCACCTCGATCAGACCGATATTCTCCTTCTTGATGTGATGCAGTTCTGCGTGGGGATGATATACACCCATGGGATGTTCTTCTGTTGTGATGTTATTGCGCAGCACTAGGTCCATCTCGTAAGCTTCTCCCCTTCTTCTTGCGATGGGGGTGATACTGATATAACTGTGATTGCCATGTTCAACACGCATCTTGTTTTGACACCAATTCGTAGTTACATTTATATTATAAATCACATGAACTCCGTTTGATAGATTGTTTTCTTTAGATTTATGACGGATTATTCTATAAAAAACAATTTTCAATGAATTCTTAGAAAAAATACAAACAAGTAAAATTATGAGATATACAGCATCATATTCTTTCTCCTTCAATAAGCTATGTGAAGTTTATTTACGATTTATCATTTTATACATCAAGTAATCTGTGACCAATTTGTATACGTTGGTGCTTTATTCTGTTCTCCTTCTCCCTGGAATCGAGGATGATCAAAAACCATATCTTTCATGACATTAACAGATTCTTACCATTATCGTAAGATTCTTTAATTTATTGTTCAATATGTGCAAATACCCAAGCAACCGGAACTTGCTTGGGTATTTGCGCTAGGTTGTATATATGGGAAAATGAAGAAATAATCAAAAAAGATTAATCAGGCAGCTGGGTAGCATTGCCACCCTTACCGTCATTAGTAAGAAAAAAATCAATGTATTCTTTCAAGATCACACATAAGTGAGATACTATTTATTTGGGGTATTCAAATCTACATTTCTTTCGCTCAAATTCATAATAAAACGAATAACATTTTTAGCAGAACGCTGCGCTTCACCGAGTGTTACACCGTTCGGGTCTTTTAAGGAAGCCACAAGCGTTCTGGCTGCAGCATCATTTTTCTGAGAAACTACACCCGGCATTAGCACATCTACCTGCGAACGAATACGATAGGCATCATTACGCAGCTGTGGAAATTCTTCCGAAGATCCTTGTTGCATCCACCAATCGGTAATCACAAGGCCGGAATAGCCCCACTCCTGCCGTAAGATCTGCGTAATCAGTTCATAATGATAATGGCTCCATACTCCATTCACTTTATTATAGCTACTCATAATGGCCAGAGGTTTTCCCTCTTTTATCGCAATTTCAAAGCCTTTTAAATAGATCTCCCGTAGCGCACGTTCGCTCACCCGTGAATCATTGGTGTTACGATGGCTTTCCTGATTATTGCAGGCAAAGTGCTTAGGACATGCAGAACGCCCAGTACTTTGAATACCTTGAATGACTGCAGCAGCAATTTTGCCGGACACATAGGGATCTTCGGAAAAATACTCAAAGTTTCTTCCGCACAAAGGATTTCTATGAATATTCAAACCAGGCGCCAGCAGCATATGAATACCCCAATACTTCATCTCCTCACTGACAAGAGAATAGAGCTTTTTCACGCCTTCAAAATCAAATGTACACGCCAGTGCAGTTCCGCAAGGAAGTAGTCCCACAGTCCGACGAATTCTCACACCGGAAGGCCCATCTGCAGTGATAACAGCAGGGAGTCCTCGGCTACGCAAACTATCCGTCACACCGCCAAAGGCACCTGTATTACCTTTAATTCCATAGCAGGAATCCATTTCTCCCTGTCCGTGTGTAATCTGATCCAGCTCATCAAAAGACAACTGTGCCACAAAAGGATCCAGCAAGCTATTATCTTCAAGCACGCGAGAAAAAGGAATATTCAAATAAGACGTTTCCAGCGTTGCCGGGAGTTCATTCAATATCTGCTGTTTTAGATTTTTTGTTACTTCGGGAACCTTCTCATACCGGAGGGTTCCGTTTTTGTTGACCATTCTCTCGAAGCCACACCCCGGTTTTACAGCTGCGGCCTCGCTTAGACGGTGTACTACCTCCAACGACTCCTTTTCCACCAAATACACACACTCGGTATCACGGACATTGCTGCCAATCTCCAAGCGATATGTGCCCGGCTCCAGAACATAGCAGAATCGGTTACCCGTTGCGCCGGTATCGTCATAGGACGCAAACATACTTAAGTCCACATCCAATGTGACAGTTTGCATCTGCCCGGGCAGCAAAACCTTTGTCTTGTTAAATGCCGCTAAGATTTTACTGGGGTTTCCAAGGGTACCACAGGGTGGAGAAAGATAACATTGGACAATCTTCCGTCCAGGGAAAGCTCCGGTATTGCATACCTTCACATGTAAAGATATAGTGTTATCCTTACGCTCAGTGGTTGTATCCAATGAGAAAGATGTATACGATAATCCGTAGCCAAAGGGAAAGAGCACTTTATCGGGAGCAAAGGTTTCAAAATAGCGATATCCTACATAAATATCTTCCCCATAGTTGTTGTACTTTTTACCGCCAAAATATTTGCTGCTGGGATAATCTGAATAATTTTCAGCAATTGTGGTGGTTAACGCACCGCAAGGTGATATTTTTCCTGTTAAGACATCTGCCAATGCGGTACCGCTTTCCATACCGCCCTGCCAAGCATACAGGATGGCGCCAATACGATCGCCAAACTCCTTCGTCCAGCTCATATCAATGACGTTGCCGCAGTTCATAACCACTGCAACCCTGGAAAAATATTTCACCACCTGCCCTAACAGCCGTTTTTCAGCATTGGTCAGGAAGTAACTTCCCTTTTTCAGAAGATTTTCGCGATCCTCGCCGGCAGCTCTACCAATTACCACAATTGCCATGCTGCAGCAAGAAGCTTCTGCGACGGTAGATTCTTTCAACATTTTCTCCGGATAGTTCATAGGCCAATGCCCCCAATACCCCTCATCCGGAATATTTCGTGCTTTTCCTCTCCATGTATCGTACTCTTGAAGCAGTGATTCATAGAGCTGAATGTTCTGTTCCCGCAAGCCATCTACAAGGTTCTTTTTGTATGGTGCAATGACATCTCCACCGCTGCCATAGCCAACGGTAAAATAATCTACAGCACACCGTCCAAATACTGCAACTGTATCGGTAGACCGAATGGGTAATGTATCATTTTCGTTTTTCAACATTACGATTCCTTCGGCTGCCATTTTTCTCGCTTCTTCTGTAATCTCAGGTACCACTGATTTTCCTGTAATAAGCGATTTATTCATTTCTTGTTCCAAGCTTGGCGCACCCGTTACATTGAGATACCATCGCATAAATGAATTCCACAGTCTACTCATAGCATTGTTTCCTCCCATATTACTTTCTTCCTGCGATTTGGGTGGAGATCCTCCACCCAATCCTTTATCTGACCTCAGGGACAATACGAACGGAGAAGTTGAAGGTTTCGTCTAAGAAACGATACTTATTGATCAGTGCAGGTCCACAACTGTTGGAACCGATACCATTTTGTTTGTAGTCAAGACACAAAACAGTACTGCCGCATTCTTCCAGTTCAAAGTTATGACCCTTTTCAGTCAACTCCTCCTGGGTAAAATGAGATACGCTGAAACTCATACATTCAGGTGCGATAGCGGTAATGCGCATATCATCGGACTCTAGAGTTACGTAGTCGCAATCACAGTGAGAACCGTTCTCCTGAGGCCGGATATAATCTTCGTGCATACCGGTTACAGTATCTGCAAAAAGACCATGCCATACTGCATTACGCTTATCGCTATAATTCTCCGCAGGGCCAAGGCCGAAGTAGGTGACCTTCTCCAATTCATTAGGAAGGAACATTCTTAAGCCAAAACGTGGAAGCTCCGGGAATTTGGTATTTCGTTTAGCCTGCATCTCTACAGTTAGCGCACCGTTTCCAGAAACAGTCCAAGCCATCTCAACATCCACAAATTTTTGCATAGATACCGCCGAGATAGAAGCATTGGCGCGAATCTTTAGTTCTCCATCTTCATATTCACAGACCGTATGATATGCTCGCGTAATTGCTTTATCATAGCGGGCAGTAAACCAGTGCTGCTTTAAATAACGATCATTATCCGTAGGTGCTCTCCAAATGTTCATATCCATGGGACGATCCAGGATTTCCTTACCCAGGTAGTTCATCTTGGAGAACATACCCTTGAACTTATCATAAGTATAGTCAAAATCTCTAGCCGTCAGTTTGAGATAACGATCATCTTCAGTGATACATATAGAATTCTCCGTGGATACCTTTGCGTCCCAAAGCTGCAACACTTTCTGATTTCTGCCATCCTGATTGGAAAGCTTAATTTCATCAAAGCCTAAGGGGAATCCAGCAGGCAGAATCTCCGTTGCTTCCTTCAGGAAATAGCTCAGCTTAAGATAACAACGACCTTCAGCAGGAATCTCAAGGTTCCTCAACTGCAACCTACTTTCAGCATGAGGACGAATAGACGGGACATTATCCACTTCAGCAGAACATATTACATCACCATCACATGTCAACTCATAATGCATAGTGAGATAATCATCAGTAGATACAAAGTCCATATAATTGTGCAGGGTCACTGTACCGGTTTCCTGGTCAAAGCTTTGAACACGAACAGGTCTGTTCACATTCTTACATTCAAACAAGCCCGTATGAGGCGTACGGTCAGGATAAACCAAACCATCGATGCAGAAGTTACCGTCGTGGGGATATTCATTATGGTCGCCACCATACAGGTACTTAGCCTTGCCATTCTCTGCATCGCCAGCATACACTGCATGGTCGCACCATTCCCAAACAAAGCCACCGCACATCACTTCGTTCTCATGGATAAACTGCCAGTAGTCTTCCATATCTCCGGGGCCATTACCCATAGCGTGGGCATACTCGCACAGAATAAACGGCTTATCCGGATTGGAGCCAACATACTTTTGCAGCCGTTCCATGGAAGAATACATATCACTGTACAGGTCTAGATTAGAGAAATCGTACTTGCGCTTCTGACCGTGGTACTGGGCACCTTCATAGTGGGTTAGACGGTCGGGATCAAAAGATTTCGTCCATGCCAGTGCCGCCTCAAAGCAACAGCCGTAGGCACTTTCATTACCCATAGACCAGCAAATAACGCTGGGACGGTTTTTGTCACGCTGGACACAACGCTGCACACGGTCCATGGTGTGTTCCATATAATCAGGATTATCCGCAAACGGTTCATTCCAATACTCAGTATGATTTACCCAGTTATCATTTTCAAGGCGATATGCCTGAATAGCCGCGCCATGGCTCTCATGATCCGCTTCATCAACAACCATAAATCCATACTGATCGCACAACTGGTAGAATACAGGGGCATTGGGATAGTGACTGGTACGAATTGCGTTGAAATTAAACTCCTTGATCATCCGCAGATCCTGGATCATTTGCGCAACGCTAATAACAGGACCGGTTACCGGATTGGAGTCATGCCGGTTAACACCATGAAAGATAATGGGATTTCCATTCAAATATACTTTGTTATTTTCAATATGAATCTCACGAATACCCATTCGGTCTGTAATCACCTCATTGGGGGTTTCAATAATGACCGTATATAAGTAGGGTTGTTCGGGGTTCCAAAGAATAGGATTTTTAATTGCAAATACTGCCTGATGCGTGTAAGTAGCATCGCCTTCAAAGACTTGGGCGGAGCCCGTTGCAACAACCTCCTGCTCAGCATTCAGCACTTTCAGATCCGTATCAACTGCGTTGCCACGGTATACGAAACGGATGCGGATTTCTGCCGTATCATCAGTCAGCTGCATAGTGGTAAAGTAATCACGAACACAGTTCTCAGGGCGTTTTAAGATATAAACATCACGGAAAATGCCGGAATGACGGAACTTGTCCTGGTCTTCCAAATAGCTGCCGTCACACCACTTCAAAACCAGAACTGCAAGTGTATTCCTACCCTCTTTTACGATCTGACTAATATCAAACTCAGAAGTAGAGTGGGATACTTCACTGTAGCCCAGGTACCGACCATTGAGCCAAACATAGAAACAGGAATCCACGCCCTCAAAATTAAGAAGCGCTTTGGGGGCATCCGTATCCTGTCTGTACACAAAATCCGTCAGGTATGCACCACAGGGGTTTTCATACGGAACATAGGGAGGGTCTGCCGGGAAAGGATAGAAGATATTGGTATATTGATGCTTGTCGTATCCATGGTTCTGCCAGGCACTGGGAACCGGGATCGTATCCCAGTCAGATGCATCATAACCTTGCTCATAAAACAAGTCTTCAAACTCGTAAATACTCTCACAGTATTTGAACTTCCAGTTTCCGTTCAGAAGCTGAAAACGATCTGAGTGTTCGCGATGCCCCACTAAATCACACATTATGGTAGAAGCAGGAATAAAGTAACATCTGTTGGTTTCGGTACCTACATGATGTGTGTGCAGGTCTTCGAAGTGAGCAGGGATAATCATTGTTTAATTCTCCTTGTGACAGATTATTATAGAATTTATCAATCTAGTATAATTAACACACATAAATTTATTGCAATGAGTAGATATACTAATCAATATTTATATTAATATGATAACACAGATTCTTCTTGTATAAAAAGCAGCAATTTTTACGATATATATCTAATTTTTCTGTATTTTAGTTACTTGCGTAGATATTCTCATGCTCATAGAACATCATAAAATGCAACAGAAAACTCACATTAATTGCTGCCTAAAATTTATGAAATGAATGTGTCGAAATACTGTACTGTCGAAATGTTCTTATTTACTATTCCGATTAATCTATATATGGATTATAGGTATTGTTTACCGCACCTAAAGCAAATGTTTCAGTTTTGTCTATACATCTCTCACCCCATAACCACCCTTAAAAACAACGAAAAATACGACATAAATCAAAAAACTAACAACTGTCGTTAATTGTGAAGTCATGCTATTATATACAAAAGTGTTGATGTTAGAAGAAACAATCACAATTTATATTTTCCTCAACAAAAAATATCTGTTTTCCTGCCTTTTTTCTAACTGAATGATTCCTTTTTATTTCTGAAACATTGAGTTATTTTGTTTAACACAAAATCAATGTCGTTACTTTGAAAATATACTTATAGTCAAAAAACTGGCAATAGGATTTACCATCACACAAACACGCTAGATGATCTAAACACGGTAGTCTTATTACTATGCGCGTGAAATTCGAAAACATTCATCAGCTACTCATCCACTTCAATTGCTAAGAGGATATAATTTCTGTCGGCCGGTTATTTTGATGTAACTCCATTATATTTAAATACGGAGTTGTTTATTGATAATGGAGGCAATCCGATACATTGGTACCATTTGAATAGAAGACCATTAATTCCACATATCAACCCATTTCCGTGTTAACTTAGCAACCCCTATAATATATATCCAAAGTATTCTCGCTTCTCTATAGTGAATTTATTAATTTATAAACAAACTAATTACACACCAAGTTAAGGCCTGATGAAGATTTTATCATCCAGCAATTATAATTTTGAAAGGAGTTTAGAAATGGAAAAGAAATTAAGAATTGGAGTACTGGGTGGCGGTCGTGGCATCGATATGATCAGTGCACTGCTTAAAAACGAAAAAGACCGCGCTGAGCTGGTAGCAGTTTGTGATAAATTGCAGCCTATGCTTGACAGAGTAAAAAAAGCTGCAGAAAAAGAGGGTGTGGAGGTTGCCTGCTATCTGGATTTTGAAGAGTTTATCCAGCACGATATGGATGCTGTCGTGCTGGCAAACTACGGCCATGAGCATGCGCCCTATGCCATCCGATGCATGAAAATGGGCAAGCATGTCATGAGTGAGGTAGTTCCCTGTGAGACCATGGCACAGGCTGTTGAGCTGATTGAGACTGTAGAAGAGACCGGTATGGTTTATACTTACGCAGAAAACTACTGCTACATGGATCACTCTTTCGATATGTGGCGCCGTTACCGCAACGGTGAAATCGGAGATATTCTCTATGCTGAAGGTGAGTACGTTCACGATATCGCCAAGGATTGGACCCGTCTTTGCTTTGGTGAGCGGGATCACTGGCGTGTTCGTGCCTACGCTACCTTCTATTGCACCCACAGCCTTGGCCCTATTCTGTACATCACCGGTCTGCGGCCTGTAAAGGTTGTAGGTTTTGAGACTCCCCTGAACCCTAGCAATCTGAAAATTGGTTGTTGCAGAGGTTCCGGCCTGGAAATGGTCACT
The DNA here is from genome assembly GCA_045653485.1 of Faecousia sp. Taxonomy (GTDB): domain Bacteria; phylum Bacillota; class Clostridia; order Oscillospirales; family Oscillospiraceae; genus Faecousia. The sequence continues at coordinate 12,958 of JAZOLX010000122.1, forward strand.
TTGGAAAACGGTGCTGTAGTCAAGAGTATTCACGGATGGATGAAGCGCGAGCCCAGCATGACCAGATATCTCGTTTACGGTCAGAAAGGCACTATGGAATCCGGCCATCTGGACGGCAGCAAGAAAATGAATGTTTATGTGGAAGGCTTGAAGGTGGGCGAAGGCAAATGGGAACATTATCAACCTGAGGTCTTCATTGATGCAGAGCAGCAGGACGGTACTTCTGGCCACGGTGGCAGCGACTTCTATCCCACCCATCTGTTCATTGAAAAAATTCTCGGCAGACCCAACGGCGATCTGGCCATTGATGTTTACCAGGCCGTTGACATGGGCATCTGCGGTATTCTGGCATGGCGCTCGATTCTGAACGGCAATGTTCCCATTGATGTTCCCAATCTCCGGGATCCTGCCCAGCGTGATGCATATCGCAACGATCGTGCCTGCACCAATCCCGAGGTTGCCGGTGATCAGTTGGTTCCCTACTGGTCTCACGAGCACGACGAAATCCCCGATTCCGTCTACGATCATCTGAAGGAACTCTGGGAACAGCGCAAGGATATTAACGGCGACGTACAAGATTACACCTAACGCACAGCATGAAAACATCACCATATAACGAAAACGCCGACAGGATTCTGTCGGCGTTTCATTTTATGTTCTGTTTCCTCCTGGAGGAAGGGGTCAAAGATGTCCAATCAGACCTACGGATTTAAAATCCTCCGGATTATGGCGGATCAGGTAGTCCAGATAGGACGCTACCATTTTACCAATCAGTGCGTAGCCCCAGGGATTCATATGACCCTGCAAGAAGTACAGATCCCGGAACCGTTCGTCAAAGACCGGCGCATATTGGTGGAAATCCAATACATATGCATTGGAAAACAGCTCTACCATTTGATGCAGAAGGTCACTGTGCGTCCGGCGCAACTCTACGATTGCGTCCGTATCGCGGGTGTATCTGGGCATCGTCATAAAGAAGAATTTTGCATTGGGCTGAATTTCCTTCATTCGCTGCACAATCTGCCCATAAAAACCCGCAAAGGTCTGCTTGTTATTACGCCAGTCAGACAAATCAATATCCGAAATAGCACCAACCGGATGTTTCAGATTCAGCAGGTCGTTGACACCCAAAGCAATGATATAGGCTTGGCTTGCGTACTTTGGATTCCAAAAATCCATTTTTTCCGCAAAGGTATCACAATACTCCTTGGCTGACATGCCGCCCCTAGCAAAAATGTATGCGGTTGCCCCTGTCATACGTGCCAAGTACTGCCCCCAGGAATGCTCGTAAATATCGCGGTACTGGTTTTCTCCATTTTCATCCACAGTTTGAAACTCACCGGCAGAAAAACTATCGCCAATGCAGCAGAAAGTTCTGAAAATGCAACTGAAGCCACCGTCTAACGGAAGCACATCCAGAGGCTTTTCTTCGGGCTTATCAAACAGTTCATAAGGATTCATAGGATCACTCTCCCTCAGCGTAATGCTTCGGCAATACGCTCAATCAATTCCTTCGAAGGTGCTTTCCGATCCAGTTTGGATACAGCAACTATAAGCTGATACAAGGAAACACCATATTGGTCGGCTACGGTCTTGAACAGATTTAGGAAGGTAGAGTGACATCCGGACATACCCATAACCAGATCCACGGGCATAACAGCCGGTTTGTATTGATGCTGTGCCATAGACGGGATCAGTTCATCATCCAGGTACTGCAGAAGGCCAAAAAGATCAACACCGGTTGCAACATTCCGCTGCTCCAAAACCGCTGCCAACAGTTCTGTGGAGCAGTTACCTGCGCTTCTTGCCATGCCCAGAAGTCCGCAGTCCAGTTCGTCGACACCGGATTCCAGGGATGCCAATGCGTTAGCCTGGGACAGGCCCAGATTGTTGTGGCCATGGAAACCGACGGGGATCTTCACTGCCTGTTTCAGCGCTGCTGTATAGGCAGCAGCGTCCTTGGGTGTCATGGTACCGGCGGAGTCCATTATGGTAATGCAGTCCACTCCCTCCCTTTCCAGCATGGCGGATTCTTCTGCCAATTGCTCCGGGGTAGAGATATAAGCCTTCATCAGAGAATAGCGGCAGTACAGGCCAGCGTCTTTGACAGACTTGACCGCTGCCAGGGACAGTTTGCCGTCACCGGCATTGTTGCCCACACGCATAAACTTCATGCCGTGGTCTGCCGCCATTTTGGCATAATCCGGTGCGGCACACTTTGCCAGCATGAACATACCCAGCTCGCCTTCATCGGCATACTGCCGGGCCAGCTGCAAATACTCCAGGTCTGTCAGCGGTGCCGTAGATGCCACTTTGTCATAAGCACCCATGCCCTTTGCGTTGCCAAACTCAATGGCCGTAATACCATTTTGCAGCATACCTTTCAGCATACTGTCGGTCAGCTCGCGGCTAAAACCGTTGCCTACTACATTGGCTCCATCCCGGAGCGTACAATCCAGAAGTTTCATAGTATGTCTCTCCTCATTGCAATTTTTCAATTGCAGCCTTAATCCGATCAGCGGCTGCCTCAAGATCTGCCGTTGCGGTTGCAAAGGAAAGGCGGAGGCAGCATACTGTATTCTCACCGTAGGCAATACCCGGAACCGCTACGATTTTTGCCTCGTTCAGCAGATATTCGCTCATCTGGGATGATGTCATGCCTTTCACATCAAACTTCACCCAGGCATAAAAGGCGCCTTCCGGATTGACAAATTCCACACCGGGGATGGCGTTGAGCTTCTCCGCCAGCATATCCCGGCGCTGCTCATACATAAGCCGCATTTCTTCAATTTCCTGCTGGCACTTGAATGCTTCCACTGCGCCCACCTGCAGGAAGCTATTCATACAGGTCAAACTGTGCTGATAGAGCTTATAGATTGCCTTATATACTTCCTCACCTGCTGCCAGATACCCCATACGCCAGCCGGTCATAGCTACAGACTTGGAGAAACCGTTTACAGTGATAACGCGGTCAGCAACAGATGCCCGGGCACCCATACTGACAGTTTTCACACCATCGTAAACGATGGCTTCGTAAATTTCATCGGAAAGCAGGTACACCTCGGGATGCCGCAACAGGAATTGCTCCAAAACATCTGCTTCTTCCTGATGCAGAATTCTGCCGGTGGGGTTATTAGGATAATTGATAATCAGAAGCTTTGTCTTCTCGGTATAGGCTTTTTCAAGTTTTTCCTCTGTAATGGCATAATGATCCCGGTAATCCAGCTGCACGCAGACAGGCTCACCATGGGCAGCCAAAACAGCAGGCTCATAGGTAACCCAGGCGGGATTCAAAATAATGACTTCATCACCGGGGTTTAACAGTGCTTGAAGGGTCAGATAGATGGCATTCTTTCCGCCGGGGGTAACCAGAATCCGATCCGCATCACAAATAATTCCATTTTCATCTTCCAGCTTTTTCTGAATAGCTTTGCGCAATTCAGGAATGCCGGGGCCCACAATGTAGTGGGTATTACCGGACTTCAAGCTTGCGATCGCCGCATTGGTAATCCGCTCAGGAGTGGCAAAATCCGGCTCACCGCCTGCAAAGTCCAAAATTTCCGGGTCGACTGCCTTCATTTTCTTTGCCTTTGCCATCAGCTGCACAGAAGCAGAGGGCTTCATTCTTTCAATACAACTATTCATACATTCTCCTCTTCCTGCTCATCAGATTCTTCCATATCCTGCTCATCTGCAGATTCGTCATTCTCATTCATTCTCGCAAAAGGTTTCTCAAAACGCGTATGGATTAATGCCGCCCCAACAGCAAACCACACCATGGCCCAAACTACGCCCATTTTCACAAACACATTGGGCAGCCAAAACCACACCGCAAAGGGCAGTGCGTTCACTAAAACCGCAATGATCGTCTGTGGCAGAAACATGCAGCCGCAAAGTATTGCGTTCTTTATAGTTTGCTTGGGGCTATTGTCATATTTTGCGTGGATGGGAAATACCCAGGCGCTGGCAAGCAACCATACAATGGCCGCAACGATGCATACTATGCTTCCCAGATTTCCAATGGATGCCTCGGTTTTCCTATAAAACACCAGGCCAAAGCCGATCAGGAAACCGGTAACTGCCAGAATCAGCCACAGAGCTGTAGACTTTTTGAAATCTCTGCAAAAAGACTTCCAGTATACCTTCCAGCCGAATCCATTATTGTCGTGAATGCGTTGAGTACAATCATAAAGTGCTGTGCAGGCAGCGCCGATGGTAATCATAGGAATACAGCTGATAACGAACAACACATTCAGAATCATCAAATCCGCAATTCTGGATAATAATTTCATCAGCGGTGAATCCAAGGAAAAAATGGAACTCATTGCGCTTACCTCCCTTACTGACTCTGACTATCCAGG
>JAZOLX010000123.1:0-12719 GCA_045653485.1 Faecousia sp.
GTACATTCACTTCTATAACTACGAGCGCATCCAGAATAAAACTGGAGTGGCGCCGCTAACGCTGCGCCACTCCGCCTAAAATTAAATATTTCCTACATAGGGGGCTTTTTGTACTGTCCGCACAAACTGGGGCAGTTCAAATGGCCGGGGATTTTTATGCAGATAATTAAGCTTCGATGTTCTTGACGAAAGCGGGCTTGTCAGCAGCCTTGAAGTAAGCCGAGCCTGCAACCAGCACATCGGCGCCGTTTTCCTTGCAGGTAACGCAGGTGGTCAAATCCACACCGCCGTCCACTTCCAGATGGCAGGAAGGATTCACCTCGTCCAGCATTTCTCTGAGCTTCTTAACCTTGGGCATCATGTCAGCCATGAACTTCTGGCCGCCAAAGCCGGGTTCTACAGTCATGACCAGCACCAGATCCACCATGGGCAGGTACTCAGCAACGGCCTCTGGGGGGGTCTGAGCCTTGATCACGATACCGGGTTTGACACCCAGAGAACGGATCAGCTCCAAGGTCTTCTTGATATTTTCGGGAGTATCGGCTTCCACATGAATGGTCAGATAGTCGGCACCGGCCTTGCAGAAATTCTCGGCGTACTTAATGGGTTCGGTGATCATCAGATGCACATCCAGCACCAGATCGGTGATGGGCCGCATGGACTGGACCAGAGAATAGCCGAAAGACAGATTGGGTACGAAATGACCGTCCATGATATCCACGTGCAGCCACTTGACACCGCACTCCTTGCAGTATTCAAAATCCCGCTGCATGTTCATGTAGTCACTGGACAAAATAGAAGGTGCTAAAATTGCCATGGTTATGTTCCTCCGTAATCAGTTGATGTTGTTGATATCGAGTGCCGCCCGGTACAATGCACAGAAGCGGCGGTATTTCTTCTCAGTATGCTCCGTGGGGTTCGGCTCATAGCGGTGCAGCAAGGCAACACAATGGTCGCTAGCCGCTTCATAGCTTGCAAACCGGCCGTCGCTGACCGCAGCGATCATGGCAGCGCCCAGACAGGCTGCTTCCTTTTCCTTGGGGATCGCCACAGGTAATCCAGTAATGTCTGCCTGCATCTGGCACCAAATGGGACTCTTGGCACCGCCGCCGGTGGCGATGATGGCGCTGAGCTTGACACCGTTGGCAGCAATATGGTCGCAGTTCTTGCGCAGCACAAAGGCTACGCCTTCCATCACCGCGCCCGCCATGTCGATGGCATCATGCTCCTGCCGCACGCCCCAGAACACACCGTTGGCCTGCGCGTCAAACTCGGGGGCATTGGTACCCACCAGATACGGCAGGAACAGCAGCTCATTAGGCTCACGCTTCGCCAGTTCCGCATTCATGGTGTCATAATCTACAGCCATGCAGCTTCGCTTGAACCATTCCAGGCTGACACCGCCGCTTTCCGCAACCGGCAGCATTACATAAGTATTGGGCACAAAACCGTAGTGCATCGCAATACCGCTGCTTTTACCCTCCTCAGCAGAGGACATGGTCGCCAGCGCCATCACCGTACCGGTGGACAGGGTAATACCGCCCTTGCGGATGTTACCGGTGCCGATCATACCGGCGAAGTGATCCAGCGTACCCACATTGACCTTGGTCTCAACACCAAGACCCATCTTTGCGGCCACATCCGCCAGCAGGTTTCCTGCTACAGAGCAAGGCTCGCAAAGAGCAGGCAGCTGACTTTCAGAAACACCGATGGCAGCGAGCATCTCCTGCCAGTATTCCTTTTTATAGATGTCAAAGTAGAAAGAGAAGGTAGCGATGGACATATCGGCAACCTTCTGCCCTGTCAGGCAGAAGACGATATAATCCTTCAGCAGCATATAAGTCGCTGCGTTTTCATAGATCTCAGGCCGGTTGTTTTTCAGCCACAGGATCTTGGTTGCGGGCCAAGTGGGCAGTACAGCCATCTGGCCGGTAACGGCCTCACAGGTAGCCGCATCAAACTGCTGCGCCAGCACCTTACACTCTTCGGTACTGCGCTCATCCATCCAGGAGATAGCATTTATCAGCGGTTTGCCATCATTGCCAACCACCACCAGAGATTCAGCCTGGCCTGTAAAAGCGATCTCATCCACATGAGAAACGCCGTTAGCCTTCACCATGTCAGCCAGCAATCCCACCAGATCCCGGTAATAGACAGCGGCATCAAATTCCACAAATCCGTTGTCACGGATATAGTTCACCGGGCGGCTCTGACGGTCCATCAGATGAAAAGCCTTATCATAAATGGCAGCTTTGATATTGGTGCTACCAAGGTCTATGCCAATATACACAATGGTCCTCCTTCTGCCTTCTAGGCAAGGAATGTATTTACAGCCTGCCCACACAATGCTTCCAAAGCTTCCTCGTCAGCAGAACTGTCTGTGACCAGTATCAGTTCCGATGTGCAGGGGGCAACACGGCTGAAGCCGGCTCTTCCGATCTTGCTGCCGTCTGCCGCAATGATGGTCTTTTGGGCACCGGCGGACATGATCCGGTCAATGATGGCTTCCTCCGCATGATGGGTGGTCACGCCGCCTTTGGCGCTAACACCGTCTACAGATAAGATTGCCCAATCGGCTTGGTACTTGCCCAGCTGCTCTTGCGCATCTCCGCCGTGGGTGAAGCCATACTGGGCATTGATCTCGCCGCCGATCAGCAGCACCCGAAAAGTGGGAACATCCCCCAGCTTTGTTGCCACCTTTAAGGCGTTTGTCACAATATTTAAATTCTTCCGCATACGCAGTGCTTCGGCAATATACTCGCAAGTGGTACCGGAATTGAGAAACAGGGTGTCGCCGTCATGTACCATCGCGGCAACGGTCCTTGCTATGGATGCCTTCTGCTGTCCATGGATATCCCGCAAGACCGGTCCTTCAAAGCTCCGGCCCTCCTCCGTCACGATCACCTTCACTGCGCCGCCCTGCACCCGAAGCAGACAGCCTTCCTGTTCCAACTCTGTCAGGTCATTTCGAATTGTGACCGGTGTGACATTCAGCATGGCACTGAGTTCTGCCACAGACACCTTCCCTGTCCGGTTCAGTTGCTCCAGAATCTTTTTTCTGCGGATCTCGATTTTCAGCTTCCCGTCTGTCAAGTGTTTCACATCCTTCTGATCAATAAAGAGACTTGTTGTTCAGCCGTTCGCCCACAGCTCCACCGGGGTGGATCAGCGCAAATTGTTCCGCTTGATAACCGGTCTGCTCAATTACCGCCGCCTGCAGCGCATGGAAGATCATGCAAAGGGCCGTGGTAGAGGTAGTGCCCTGTGCGTTCCACTTGTCGGTCTCCCGGTTGACATGCTGCTTCAGCACTACGTCCGCGGCCAGCGCCAGAGGCGAATCCAGATTTTCCGTCACAGAGATAATGGACACGCCCTTGGACTTGCAGATATCCACAATAGGAAGCAGCTCCTTGGTCTTGCCGCCACGGGAAGCAAATACCATCACATCGCCCTTCTGCAAGAAACCTGTGGCACCGTGAACCGCTTCAGCAGGGCTGATAAAACGGGCAGGCCGTTCGATGCAGCACATCAGATGGGCAAAATGCTGGCAGATAATGCCGGAATGGCCGCAGCCTGCGGCACCGATCCGGGGTGCGTTGCTGAGCAGCTCGATGGCCTTGGCAAACTGCTCATCATCGATAAAATCCTTCATTTCCTGAATGCAGGCAGCCTCAATATCATAGGCTTCCCGGGCAGCGCGCAGCGCTTCTTTGCTTACCATAGCACAAATACCTCCAAAAAGATAGTGATTTTTCCGAGTTTACTCTATGGTAAAAGAATATAACTTTTTCCGATAATTTTCAATTCGCAAATTATACAATTTTCGTAACGAAAATTATGCTACTTTGCGCAAGGAAAAAGGCAAAAATTATCGTTGACGAAACAAAAACAGCTTGCTATAATGTAAATATCAAAATTATGCGAAAGAGGTATCGTCTATGGCAAACTGTCAAATCAAGGCCCCTTTCTTTGAGATTGGCCCCAAGTCTTACCTGTATGGCGATGATATTCTGGCTTTGGCAAAGGCTGCTGACGAAGCATCTGCCAAGTATGATGTGGATATCATCTTCACCTGTCCTGTGGTGGATATCCGCCGTGTCAGCGAAGCAACCACCCGCATCCATGTATTTGCACCCCACATGGATCCCATTCCCGTGGGTCGCGGTCTGGCTGATATTCTGCCCGAAAGTGTGGTGGCTGCCGGTGCGGAAGGCGTTATGCTGAACCATGTGGAGAAGCCTTTGACCTTTGAGGTATTGGCCGAAACCATCAAGCGGGCTGATGAAGTGGGTCTGACCACCATCGTCTGCTCAGACTCCATGGCAGATGCCAGCAAAATCGCTACACTGAAGCCCGACATCATCGTTGCTGAGCCTTCCGAGCTGATCGGCACCGGTGTCAGCGTCGGCCCTGAGTATGTTGCCGCTGCCACCAAGTGCGTCAAGGATGTGAATGGCGATATTCTGGTGCTGACCGCTGCCGGTATCTCCAACGGCACCGATGTGTACAACACCATCATCGCCGGTGCCGATGCTACCGGTTCTTCTTCCGGCGTTGCCAAGGCCGCTGACCGTGCCACCATGGTGGGTGAAATGATTGCCGCTGTCCGCAAGGCCTGGGACGAGCGTCATAACTGAGAGATTCTTAAATATTTACATACCAGGAGGAACCTACAATGGAATTTACAATGATTCAGAAAGAAATCCAGCTCCAGTCCCGCGGTTGGATCCCCACCTTCCATGACATCTCCATCGATGTTCATAAGATCGTGGAAGAGTCCGGCATCAAGAACGGTACCGTTTCTGTTGTCTCCCACCACACCACCTGCTCTGTCATGATCCAGGAGTGCTCCCACGACTTCGACACCTTCGATCTGGAGTTCCTGCAGCATGACCTGCTGGACATCATGCGTAAGATGATCCCCGACTTTGTCAACGAAGGCGACTACCGTCATCCCGGTCCCGTTCACGCACAGTTCGGCCGCTATGTTGACGAACCCGGCAACTTCACCTCCATGAACACCGACGGCCACCTGCGCTCCGTATTCTTTGGCCGCAGCGAGACCCTGACCATCAAGGATGGCAAGCTGGATCTGGGCGAGTTCGCTCACATCTACTTCATCGACTGGGACCATGTCCGTGCCCGTCCCCGTCAGGTCAACCTGACCCTGTTCGGCACCACCGAGGATATGCCCGACCGCAAGTACAATAACGGCGAAGTGGTCAATACTCTGCGTAAGTTCCCCGCTGAGGAGAAGGCTTACATGGAGCAGTACGACGAGTGGAAGAAGAGATAATCTCTCCCCTGCAAAACAAGACAAAATGGCAGGTACATTTGTACCTGCCATTTTTCTGCCATAAATGATCCGTCAGGCATTATCTTCCCTAAAATTAGCATTTATTTCCCTAAAATTACCACATCGCCTCAAGCGGCTTGCGCACATAAACTGCCTGTGATATAGTAAATCCAGACCCTAAAATTTGAGTATTCCGAAAAACAGGAGGATACTATGAAAGAGTTAAAATTTGAGGAATTAACCACTCGGCAAAAGCTAGGCATGACCTTTACCGCTACCATGATGGGCCCAAACCGCCCGGAGGGTGATGAGGAATTTGTTCTTGATCTGATTCGGAACCACTCCCTTGGTGCCGTATGGATCCAGCAGGGTTTCGACAACTCTTTAGAACTGATTTCCAAAGTGAGAGCGGCCGCGGATTATCCCATTCTGATCATTACAGACGGTGAAAGCGGCGTTGGCGAGTATAAAGTTGGTAAGCATAACGCCATCGGCTGTGCCGGTACAGAAAAGCATGCCTATGCCTTCGGCAAAGCCGTGGGCGTAACCGCAAGGGAGATGGGCTACAACGTAGTCTGCGACCCTGTCGTAGATATGGAAGACGGTAGCCAGCGCAGCCTTGGCACCGATAAGCATAAGGTCGCAGATCTGGCTTGCTCAATGGCGAGAGGTATGCACGACGGCGGTGTTCTGACTGTAGGCAAGCATTATCCCGGTGGTTCTTTTGTTTCCGAGATCGATTCCCATATGGCAGAGAGCCTTTCTGCCGACACCAAGGATGAACTCATTGCGTACAGCCTGTACCCCTACAGGAAGTTAATGGAAGAGAATCTTCTGGATGGTATCATGGTCCAGCACAAGCGTTTTATAAATATCGATCCCAACCATCCAGCAACCCTCTCCAAACCCGTGATCGACATTATCCGCGAGTTGGGTTTTGAAGGTTTTGCTATCACCGATGCCCTTGGCATGATGGGTATTCGCGCAAAGTACGGCGAGGTAATTTCCAAGGGTCTGGCCATCAGTGCCGGCAACGACCTGTTGCTTCCCTATGGTCAGGATAATATCAAGTCCTTTAATCAGTATTGCGAGGCCTACGAACAGGGTCTGGTGCCCGACGAAATGTTGGATGCAGCAACCAAGCGGATGCTGGCAACACATCATAAAGTTACACTTCTGCCTACCGACACGGAACTGACCGATTCGGATATTAAGACTTTCAAAAACATCAACAAGGATGGTGTTTATGCCAAAATGGACGAAGGCGTTTCCCAGACCATTTCCCGGGATGGTAAGCATTTCTTCACCGTGCTGGCAAATCAGAGCACAGATATCGCCCCCGGCGGACGGGTTGATGTAGATACTTTCAGTTACGGTTGGCATTTCCCCGGCAGGATCACAAAGAAGATCGGTGAACTGTTCCCCAACGCAACTGTTCGTGTCATTCATGAGTTCCCCTCTCAGGGCGAAATGATGCGGCTGCTTTCCGATTCTATCGATTGCGACGAGCATGTATTCATGACCTTCTCCGAAGCGCAGGCTTATGTGGGAAAAGAGTATCTGACCCATAGAGTCGTCAATCTGATCACTGCTATGCAGGTCACAGACCGAATTTCCACGGTCATTCATTTAGGAAACCCCCATGTACTTGAAGAGCTTCCCCATATTCGCAGAATCATTTTTGGCGGTCATTCACCCGAAAGCATTGATGCCTGTTTGGAGGTTCTGGCTGGCGAATATCCCGCCAACGGCGTACCCACTTACAAATTTGAATTAAAGTAATGTAACAAAAAGGTAATCGGGCGTGTTGCCAACGGCAGCACGCCCGATTCATCATTCAACCCTATACGTTCGCTTCGGTGTTGCGGACACCTCACAAACTTCGGTATCGGTAAATTTAAAATCCGCCTCTGGATAGGATTCAATCTGCTCCAGCTCGATCAGAGCGATTTTCGAATCTCCCAAATTGGAGTTTTTGATTTCAAATCCTTTCAGCGGAGACACACAGCTCAAAAATACCGGGATATGGCCCTGAAGATTCACATTCTCAAAAACAATATTCTCCTGTATCGGAGGCACCGAACCGGGATAAACACTTCTTGACCAACGGTCATTATCATGATGGATAGAGATAGCCACAGGCCGATCCTTTTCAACATATATGTCCTTGAAATAAATATTTCTGCAGCCACAGTTATAGCAGACCTCATCCTGCACAAATTCCCACCGGATGTCCTCATGGAATGCCGCACCCTTTTCATGGGTGGGAGGCGTGAGGGAAACATAGGTTTTCCCATCCGGTGCCATGATGGCACGGTACATTCTTCCGCCGTGTATCACAGTATCCGAGCGCTGGATCACCATGCCCTCATACCAATCTGTCCAGGAGCCGGCCAAAATTCTACAGAAATATCCATCTGTTGAGGCCTCATTGTAATCATAACAGTTTTCGATCACGCCGTCCTCTATCCAACCGAGCTGAGGATTCGATGTGGAATAGTCATGGGCGTTTAAGGCAATAGGATCATCAAAGGTCTTGAAATAACCGTTTCTGATCACGAATTTTTTGCCTCTACCAAGATGCACCGCATCTTTCTTGCCTTCAATGATCACGTTCTCAACACGAATGTTTTCAAATGTGCAGATATGAATACCGAAATCCTGTGACGGAAGATCCAGCGACGTAAAATGATCGATCACAAGATTTTTTACATAGAAGAAGCTAACATGTCCTCTCAAGCCGGGAATTATTTTTTTCGATCCCGGAACTGCCTCGCTGCGTTCGACCCCATTGCAGATCAAATGGAGGCCTGTAATGGTTATGTTCTCATCAAATTCACGGGTGTAGGCACCTCGATTAATGAACGCGTAACCTGTTTCCGTCTGATAAGACTCGCGCTTGACGAAGACGCCTTCCCCAAAGTGGATACTGGTATTACTACCGATCAAAACCGTATCCGAAAGCCTATAAACACCCGGAATGGTTACTTCGACCGCACGGTCGGTCTCCAGCAACCGGTTTAAATTTTTAGCATTTTCTTCACCACTGTTAGATGGCAGAAAACCATAATCTCCGGCATTGACCATTTTCCCAAACTCCTGCATTTTTTAATCTGTTGAGATAAACCCTATAGATAATGGGCCAATACGTAGTCAAGCACATGTTCCTCGTTTGAGCAGATTACCGCATCAGCAGCCGCTTTTAAAGACTCCCATGCATTGGAAACCGCCAAACCGAAACCAGCAGCCCGTATCATACTCTCGTCGTTATCGCTGTCGCCAATGCTGATCGTATCGGCAATGTCAACACCTGCCATATCCGCCAGCGCACGCAACGCATTGCCCTTTCCAGCATGGATGTTCATAATCTCAAGGTTGTATTTGTCCACAGCTACAACCCGTAAATTCCCCAGTTCCTCAATCTGTTTTCTGCAATCAGCAATTTTCGAGACATCATGAAAAAATGCGGATACCACTTCCACATCCTCCGCTTGATAGCAAAATACCTTCAAATCGTCCAAATACTTTGCAAATTTGCGCACAACCACCCGGTGAGGCTCACATACATTGTAGTAGTCATAGGATGTCTCGTCCGTCAAAGCCGCGTCCACAAAGCAATTCCCATCCTGCCGAACCGTAATATGGGTTTCGTAACTGTTCAGCACATCCAGAATCTGCTTGGTGGTTTCATTGGGAATGCAGGTTAAGCTGCGCTGATTTGTCTGTCTGTCAAGCACAACCGCACCATTAGAATGTATGACATACCGTATGGCAGGGTTGCTTACGATTTCTTTGGGCAGTTCCGAGAACGTGCGGCCCGTCGAAGGAACAAAGTGTATCCCTCTTCTTGTCAATTCATCGATTGCCCGCAGATTCTCACTGCTGATCTCTGATTGGCCATTGAGTAATGTTCCATCCAGATCGCTGGTAATGATTTTGAAATGATGCATACTTTCCTCCTACTTTTCCGCACAGCTATCGCAGATATTGATCCATGGAAACGATTACTCCTCGTAATCCTCCAGATCAAGAACGATACCGGGCATTTTGGTGTTATTGAAGAAGAAATAGATTCTTCTGCGGAACAGGCATCCGTCGAATACTCTATGCAAATGCTCCTCGTTTCGCATAACGTAGTCGTTCATCGCAACCGCGACCTCCCGGGTCCTTTGCGTATCGTTTTGGCCAAAGGACACGGTCCAAATATCCAGCCAGTATTTGGCAAATTCGGGATAGAATTTCATGTATTCCCAAGACTGCCGCACCGCCGCAGGAAGATTTTCTTTTTTGAGATTGAATTCGACCAGTTCTCTTATCTGATCAATGACGGGATAGCGGGATGCGATGAGCCGGACCATTTCCTCGCCCTTTGTTGCTTCCCAATTCAGGGCATCGGCTCCGGTCATCAGCTTCGTCAGTTCCTCTATAGCAAATCTCTCTAAGAGGGTACCCAATGCGGCACCGTCTTCGCCATACTCTTCGGTCAGGATCTTATTCTTGAACACTTCGTAATCCGTATTGGTATCCCACAAAAACTGTGCCATGGTAGCCATGGGCAAGACTGTGGGGAAGAATACCCGCTGTCCTTGACAGGAGCTGATGCCGTTGATTCCCAGCGCATGGTAATTTTTCGTATCTTCGGCAATGGTCTTGGCACAGATCATGTAAGACGGATCATGATAGTGGAACCAGATCAACAGGTAATCGTAGAAAAGCGCATCGGGATTTTCAAGACCCAGCTCTTTATACCAATCCTGCATGAATTTCATGTAATTCTTGGTGGATTTCAAGAGTCGTGCCTCTTCCTCCATGCTACAATCCTTTGCGTGTGGGTTTTCCGCACCTGCAAGATATTCCTCGGTAACCTCTGCAGGGTACACTTCCGAAAAATCTCTTCGAATTGGAGCATACTCAATCAGAAAACGATCCGGGTTTTTCAGTTTCTCCTGGGAAGGGAACTGGCGATGGAGGATCAGTACGATTTTTGTATCGAGGCCTTCTTTTGTAAATTTTTCGTCCGCAAGATTCGCCATTTGGAAATACCAATCGGTCTCATTCAGCTTTTTGCATTCTTCACACTGGCAAACATTGCCGCCGCCATCCGCCTGCCAGAAAACGAGCTGCCGGGTAAAAGGCTTTTCCTTTACAAAGTTCACCATATAGTCGGTCATCAAGTTCTGGACTTTGGGATTGGAGTAGCACAGATTTGTATTCATGGCCACACCGCCAAAAAGCTGCCGCTTTCCGTCGATCTCTGCCAGAAGGGGAATGACATCTTCCGGGACAGGTTCGGTAGCTTTTTTCCAGTAGCTGCCGTCCAGCCCCACGCATTCACATTGCCAGGAGTGACCAACCGCCGCATAGATCAGATCTCTTTGTTGGATTTCTTCTTCCAAACGCTGCAGAATCTCGGCATACTCTTCATCGGACTTATATTCTTTTTTCAGATAGCGGTTTCCTTCGTGTTCATACCAAACTTTGAAAAAGCCGTAGGGTCTGACAAACTGTGTATAATACCCATTCATTCCGACTTTCGGAAGCCAATCGATCAGATCGGAAACGTGTTCATAGGAACAGGCACCCTCGATACAGACCTGCCGGTGACGGTGGTCTGCCTTTTCGGTGACGCAAACTGCAGCATCTGCAATTTTCACAGTGGGCAAAGTTTCATTATCTTTACCGGGACGGATAAAAGCAACGCCCAGCTCTTTCAGATATCGGTAAACCGCAATCAAAACTGAACGGGGGTTAGTGCCGGTAATAACACCGGTTTCACCGGTAACATCGATATGGATTGCATCGTCGAGAACTTTGTCCGCAACTGCAGGAAGCAGTACATCCGTTTGGTCACAGATGCCTACACTGATATTGTCACTCAGATCTTCCTGCGTGGCAAGCTGAATTTGCAAAGAGGAATCAATCCTCTCCAGATAGCTCTTTAACTCTTCTGCTGCAAAAGTGATTGTTGGATTATTTCCGATGATATTTATTTTCATATACATCACTCCTTCCATTTTTATATTACCATATGTATCTAAAGTTTGCTTTCTTTATCTTCCCGTATTTTTTCTTTATCTTCCATTTTTCAAGGACAAAAACAAAAAATATTTTTACAGTTTACCCTATTTGAATCTTGACTTTTTCTCATTTTTGGTATAATGGATACAAGAAGGAGGTGGGCGAAATTGGAGATCACATACGATGTGGAAGCTCTTAAAACCATGCTCTATGATTTTAGCGAACTTACCGGAATCACCCTTTCCGTTTATGACTATAAGGGAGACAACCTTGCGGATTGTATGCATGCCTCTCTATTTTGTCAGGATGTACATGGCGTCAACGGCCTAAAAAAATGCAGACAGTGTAGCAATGATTTGATTTCCAAGTGCCGCAAGTCCCATCAATATGAGGAAAAGCAGTGCTTTATGGGGCTGTACGAAGCCTGTATGCCTATTCTTGTAGATGGCATCTGGGTGGGACATATCTCCCTTGCGGGGATCCGCACGGAAAATTCCTCCAGTGCGGCAGTTACAAATGAGGAAATGCTGGAGCACTTCTACTCGCAACCCTATTATACACCCGACCAGATCCAAGCTTTGAAGAACATGCTTCCCAAAATCATTTTTGACTCTGCGATCACATGTAAGCACGATCCCCGGCTGAATGCGATCACCGATTACATTAAAAATAATCTGGCACAGAAACTGACTGTTGAACGCCTGTGCAGTGAATTTTTTCTCACCAAGAACTCTCTGTATGATCTGCTTCAAAGAAATTTGAATATGACGGTCAACGAGTATATCGCACAGGAACGTCTGGAAAAGGCAAAACAATTAATGAAGCAGGGTGTACGGGGAGAAAAAATAACAGAAGCGATTGGGTTGGAAAGTTACAGTTACTTCTGTCAGCTTTTTAAAGAAAAAACGGGTCAAACTCCCACTGAATACTATAAATCCAATGGTTTATCTCTCCGATAGTGTCCTAAGTTCATGCGGTTTTTCGTTGTCGGAGCATCCACTATCCAAATATAAACGTGATATGCTACCCCCATAAGAGACAGTGAAAAAGAAAAACTGTTCCTTATGGGGGGGTATTTCTATGTTCGAAAGCAAAAAGATTGAATACGGCGCATGAGGTTGAACAGTGACCGAGTGTTCCAATACACAAACAGAGAAGCACTACAGCTATCCGTTGGCGGCACAAAAAGACTTCCGGCAACCCAAACCGGGTCACCGGAAGTAAGAAAATTTTTAATTCACTGTCCACTTGACGGGAAGCTGTTCAGCACATAAACACCTTTATTTTTTATCTGTATACACTGTTGCGCCTACGTATGACACAACCACTTCCTTGTTCTTACAAAACTCATTGTAATCCCACGGAAGCCCTGCCTGTTTTAGTCTTTCTATTGCTTCCTCATTAT